>JAFAOG010000423.1 GCA_019237945.1 Deltaproteobacteria bacterium
GCTCATGTACTTGACCTTGCCCTTGATGACGCCGGTCTTCGTCGTCACGCGCGACAGCGTCGCCTTCGCGATGCCGAAGTCGCACAGCTTCACCTCGCCGGCGTAGCTGCAGATGATGTTCGACGGCGACACGTCGCGGTGGATGATCCGCAGCGGGCGGCCGCGCGAATCGACCGCCGAGTGGGCCGCGTGGAGCGCCGCGCCGACCTCGGCCGCGATGTACGCCGCGTGCTCGGGAGGAATCGGCTTCTTCTTCGCGCGGCAGCGCTCGAGCACGGTGCGCATGTCCTTGCCGTCGACATGCTCCATCGCGATGAAGTACTCGCCGTGCGCGCGTGCGAACTCGTAGACGCGCGCGATGTTGCCGTGGCGCAGGACGCTCGCGATCTTCGCCTCGTCGACGAGCATCTGGATGAAGTCATCATCCTCGGCGAGGTGGGCGAGCACGCGCTTGACGGCGACGAGGTGCGGCGTGCCCTGCGCGTCGAACGTCTTCGCGCGATAGATCTCGGCCATTCCACCGAACGCGATGCGGTCGAGCAGGTGGTACCGACCGAGCTGTTGAGCCCTCCTCACCTAGTCGCTGATCGTAGCATGCTATCCTCCACCGCATGGTTCGCGCGGTTCTGCTGACGATCGCCCTCGCGGCGTGCGGAAAGTCTGCTGGAAATCAGGAGAAGGCCCCCGCGCCGACGCCCGGCCCGACGCCAGGCCCCACGCCGCCCGCGCAGGTCGGATGTGGGAGCGCGGACGACCCCAAGTTCTTCCTCAAGGCCGATGAAGGCACGCTGACGATCGACAAGGTCGACGGCGCGGCTGGCGCCGAGGCGAGCGCGGGCGTCAAGGTCGCTCCCGCGACCGGCTATCACATGTCGACCGACTTCCCGATCAAGCTGTGCCTCGAAGCTCCGGACGGCGTGACGCTCGCGAAGAAGGAATTCAACGCGGGCAAGGGAGAGAAGGGCGACGCGGACGCATTCTCCGAGCAGTCGCTCGCCTTCGCCGTCAAGGCGACCGCCGCGAAGGCCGGATCGTACGAGATCAAGGGCGTGTTCAAGTTCGGCGTGTGCGACAAGGAAAGCTGCCATCCGAAGAAGCAGCCGGTGACGATCACGGTCGCGGCAAAATGAGCTAGCGTCCGTACGTGAGCGACATCCCCGAGTCGGTCAAGAACGCGCTCGTCGGCCTGCACGAGGCCGTGCGCGAGGACTTCACGCGGAACCGCCGCGTGATGTCGTTCCAGGAGTACCTGGCGCTCGCGTTCGCCGAGCCGCAGCGCCAGCTGCGCAGCTCCACGCAGTACGTCGTCGATTGCTTCGACTACTACGGCACTGAGAAGAAGTCGTACCCGTGGGGCGAGGTCACGCACTTCAAGCTGTTCGACGCGCCGTGGGCCGGCGGCGAGGACCGCCTGTTCGGTCAGGAGCACGTCCAGAACCAGGTCTACCGGGTGCTGCGCTCGTTCGTGCAGGACGGCCGGCCGAACAAGCTGATCCTGCTCCACGGCCCGAACGGCTCCGCGAAGTCGACGTTCGTGCGCTGCCTCGGCCGCGGCCTCGAGCACTACTCGACGCTCGAAGAAGGCGCGCTCTACCGCTTCAGCTGGATCTTCCCGGCGCAGAAGAGCACGAAGGGCGGCATCGGCTTCGGCGGCCACCCGACGCTCGAGTCGCTCGAGACGTACGCGTACCTGCCCGACGATCAGGTCGATGCGCGCCTTGGCGACGAGCTGCGCGATCACCCGCTGCTGCTCGTCCCGCTCGACGAGCGCCAGAAGCTGATCGCCAGGATGCTCGAGGGCAAGAACCTGATCGTCAGCGACTACCTGCGGGGTGGCTCGCTGTCGCCGCGCAATCGCGCGATCTACGAGGCGCTGCTCGCGAGCTACCAGGGCGACTACGTCCAGGTGCTGCGCCACGTGCGCGTCGAGCGGTTCGAGATCTCGCACCGCTATCGCCAGGGCTGGGTCACCGTCGAGCCGCAGCTGTCGGTCGATGCGACCGAGCGCCAGATCACCGCGGATCGCTCGCTCGCCGCGCTGCCGCCGTCGCTGCAGGCCGTCAACCTGCACGAGTACGGTGGCGAGGTCGTCGGCGCGAACCGCGGCATGATCGAGTTCGACGATCTGCTCAAGCGGCCGCTCGAGCACTACAAGTATCTGCTGACGACCGTCGAGCGTGCGGCGCTCGCGATGCAGAGCGCGACCTTGTTCCTCGACCTGATCTTCATCGGCTCGTCGAACGACATCCACCTCGCCGCGTTCCGCGAGATTCCCGACTTCCAGTCGTTCAAGGGCCGCATCGAGCTCGTGCGCGTGCCGTTCATCCTCGACGTGCGCCACGAGGAGCAGCTCTACGCCGAGCGCCTGCGCGAAGCCGCCGGCGGCCGCCACATCGCGCCGCACACCGCGTACACGCTCGCGCTGTGGGCCGTGCTGTCGCGCATGCGCAAGCCGCAGATCGAGCGCTACCCGTCGACACTCGCCGAGGCGATCGGCAAGCTGACGCCACTCGACAAGGTCGAGCTGTACACGACCGGCCAGGTGCCCGAGGACCTGTCGCCCGATCGCGCGCGCGAGCTGACCGCGCACATCCGCGACCTGTTCCACGAGAGCGACACGTATCCGATCTACGAGGGCCGCGTCGGCGCGTCACCGCGCGAGATGCAGACCGTGCTGCTCGCGGCCGCCGGTTCGACGCGCTACGAGTACGTGTCTCCGCTCGTCGTCCTCGACGAGATCGTCGAGCTGACGAAGCAGGCCTCGCTCTACGAGTTCCTGCGCCAGGACGTCCAGCCCGGCGGGTTCCACGATCACAAGAAGCTCGTCGATGTCGCCAAGGGCCGCCTGTTCGACATCATCGATGACGAGGTCCGCGTCTCAGTCGGCCTCGTCGAGGAGTCCGAGTACACGCGTGTCTTCGAGCGCTACGTCACGCACGTGATGAACGCGATCAAGAAGGAGAAGGTCCGCAACCCGGCGACCGGCCGCATGGAAGAGCCCGACGAGGGCATGATGCGCGAGGTCGAGCGGACGCTCGAGATCACCGGCCGCGCCGACGAGTTCCGCCAGTCGCTGATCGCGAAGATCGGCGCGTGGTCGCTCGATCACCGCGGCCAGAAGCCGAACATGACCGAGATCTTCAGCGACCTCGTGCGCAAGCTGAAGGACGCGTACTTCGAGCGCCACAAGAAGACGATCGCGAAGGGCATCACGGAGCTGGTCGCGCTGCTCTCGGGCAACGAAGGCCACCTCTCGGTCGACGCCCGCACGCGCGCCGACACCGCGCTCGCGACGCTGATCACGCGCTACGGCTACACGCGCGAGAGTGCACGCGACCTCGTCGGTGCGCTCGCATCGATGCGCTACCGCTGAGCGGCTACGTGTAAAGCGTGCCTTCCTCGACGAAGCACGTCTCGTTGCCCCACGGGTCCGTCACGTAGAAGCTGCGCTCGCCCCACGGCCGCTGGACCATCTCGCCGGCGGGCGCGCCATGGACCTGGTACGGCGCGAGCGCCCCGAGCTTCTTGGCGCGCGCGTGCACCGGCTCGAGCTTGTCGACGGCGAAGTACAGGCACTTCGGCATCGGGTGCGGCTGCATGCCGCCCTGGCTCGGATCGAGGATCGCGAGCACGACGCCGCCGCAGTTGAAGTAGTGGCGTGCGCCGGGGTGGCGCTTGCCGTCGTCGGCGAGCAGTTGCGCGTAGAACGCGCTAGCGGCGTCGAGATCGGAGACTTCCATGGTCACGCGAAAGATCTTCATCGGTCGTTCCTTTCGGTCGTCGCTTCCTGGCGAGGTCGGTCGAGTCGTCAGCGAGTGCTTGCGTCGTCTTCGCGCCGGTGTTCGGCCACGTCTTCTGCGGATCGACGGGCTCGACGTTGCGCAGCCAGCCGCTGACGACCGTGCGCAGCCGATCCCGGTCGAGCCGGTAGAACGAGCTGCGGCCCTCGCGGCGGACGAGGACGATCCCCGCCTGCTCGAGGACCTTGAGATGGCGCGTCGTCGTCGGCCAGCTGTGCTGGAAGTGGCGCGCGAGGTATCCCGACGACAATTCGCCGCCGAGATGCCCGAGCAGCGCGACGAGGTGCCGGCGCGCCTCGTGGGCGAGCGCTTCGAACACGGCGGCTTCGTCGGACACGCGGCTTACTTAGCGCGTACGCTAATAATTAGCAAGCAGGGAAAGTAACTGCCTACATTGCAGGCGGCGCGCGCGCTTACGTATGCTTGCTCGGGTGCGAGGGCTCGTCATCTCGTGCGCGCTCGTGGTGGCGAGCGCGTCGGCCGCGGAGGCCGCGCCGAAGATGGTCAAGGGGCCGTACCTGCAGGACCTCGCGCCGACGTCGATCACCGTGATGTGGCAGCTCGACGAGCAGGTGCCGGGCAAGCTGATCGTCGAGGGGCCGGGCGGCAACCGCGAGATCGACGTGCCCGCCGATCGCATCGTCGAGGCGCGCATCGACAACCTCGAGCCATCGAGCCGCTATCGCTATCGCGTCGTCGTCGGTGATGCGACGTGGGACGGGGAGTTCGCGACCGCGCCACCGATCGGCAAGGACGTGCCGTTCTCGTTCATCGTCGTCGGCGACTCGCGCGACGGGATCGAGCAGCACCGGCGCGTCGTCGAGCGGATGAGCCAGGAGGTCCCGGACTTCATCCTCGGCACCGGCGACATGGTCGACGAGGGCTTCCGCCAGGACCAGTGGCAGCAGTTCTTCGACGTCGAGAACGCGACGCTGCGCGACAACGTGTACTTCCCCGCGCTCGGCAATCACGATCGCCAGGGCAGGGGCCGCACCGCCGATAGTTATCGCTCGTACTTCTCGGTGCCCGAGAACGGCGGCGAGACCGAGCGCTACTACGCGTTCACGTACGCCTCCGCGCGGTTCCTCGTCCTCGACAGCAACGAGTACAGCTTCGCGCTCACCGATCAGACGGCGTGGCTCGAGCGCGAGCTCGCGGCCGCGCGCGACGACGCGACGATCCGGCACATCTTCGTCGTCATGCATCACCCGCCGTTCTCGATCTCGCTGCACGGCGGCGCGCTCGATCTGCGCGAGCGATGGACGCCGCTGTTCGAGAAGTACCAGGTGACCACCGTGTTCTCGGGGCACGATCACGTCTACGAGCGCGCCGAGCACAACGGCCTGCGCTACTTCGTCACCGGCGGCGGCGGTGCACCGCTCTATCCTCGACGCCCGCATCCGAATCCCGTCGACGTCGAAGCGGTGAAGAAGTTCGAGCGCACGCTGCACTACCTGCGCGTCAACGTGACCGGCAATCACATCGAGGTCACCGCGATCCGCGCCGACGGCACGACGATCGAATCGACCGCGTGGACCGATGGCCCTGCCGAGGCGCCGGCTCCCGCGGGCCCGGTCGTCGCGAGCGTCCCGGGAGCCGGTGCGCCGTCGATCAAGGCCGCGCCGGTCGCCGCACCGCCGCCCGGCGAGACGACGCGCTCGCTCGGCTGGCTCGTCGGCGGTGGCATCGTGCTCGCGCTCGGCGCGGCGGTCGTCGTCGTGCGCACGATGCGCCAGTAGTGGTAAACAGCCCGCGATGCCTGTTCAGCCCCGTACGCCGCAGGGAGTGCTCGAGCTGTTGCCGCCGCAGCAGCTGGCGTTCCAGCGCATGCTCGACACGATCCGCCGCGGCTTCGAGCGGTTCGGCTTTCTGCCCGTCGAGACGCCCGTGTTCGAGGTGACCGACGTCCTGCTGACGAAGTCAGGCGGCGAGACCGAGAAGCAGGTGTACTTCGTCCAGTCGACGGGCGCGCTCGACCAGGGCCACAAGCCGGAGATGGCGCTGCGCTTCGATCTCACGGTGCCGCTGGCGCGCTACGTCGCGCAGCACGAGCACCAGCTGAACTTCCCGTTCCGGCGCTACCAGATCCAGCGCGTGTATCGCGGCGAGCGCGCGCAGAAGGGCCGCTTTCGCGAGTTCTACCAGTGCGACATCGACGTGATCGGCAAGGACTCGCTGCCGCTCGCCTACGACGCCGAGCTGCCGGCGCTGATCTACGGCATCTTCAACGAGCTCGCGTTCGGCCGCTTCACGATCTACATCAATAACCGGCGCCTGCTGAAGGGCCTGCTCGAGTCGCTGGGAATCGAGAAGCAGACCGAAGCGCTTCACGAGGTCGATCGACTCGGCAAGATCGAGCTCTCCGAGGTTCAGGCGAAGGTCGCGGCCGCGATCGGCGACGAGGCGAAGGCGCACGAGCTGCTGAAGCGACTCACCGAGCCGTTCGAGGCCCTCGCGAGCTTCGAGGGCAACGAGACGTTCAAGGCCGGCTACGCGGAGCTCAAGCAGGTCTACGAGACGACGCGCGCGCTCGGCGTGCCGGCCGAGAACCTCGAGGTGAAGCTCTCGATCGTGCGCGGGCTCGACTACTACACGGGCACCGTCTACGAGACGTTCTTGACCGATCACCCCAAGCTCGGTTCGATCTGCTCGGGCGGCCGCTACGACAACCTCGCCGAGCACTACACGAAGAGCAAGCTGCCGGGCGTCGGCATCTCGATCGGTGCGACGCGGCTGTTCAGCCAGCTGATGGAGCTCGGCCTCGTCGCGGCGACCGAGAAGGCGACCGCGCAGGCGCTCGTGCTCAGCGTCGAGAAGGACCTCGCGCTCGAGTACGCGACACTCGCGAAGGAGCTGCGCGAGGCCGGCCTCAACGTCGAGGTCTACGGCGGCGACGACAAGCTCGGCAAGCAGTTCAAGTACGCCGACCGCGCGGGCGTGCCGCTCGCGATCGTCGTCGGATCGCGCGAGCGCGCGGCGGGGCGGGTGAAGATCAAGGACATGCGCGTCAGCGCGGAGGCGTCGAAGGAGATCGACGTGCCGCGCGGCGACCTCGTCAGTCGCGTGAAGGCGCTGCTCGCCACATCGCCCACGCCGTGAACGGCACGACCGCGAACGCCGCGATCGCGAGCAGCGACGGCACGTAGCTGCCGCTCGCATCGACCGAGGCACCGATCAGCGGGTTGATCGCGAGGATGATCGCGGACTGCGCCGATGCGATCAGTGCCGCGCCCGTCGCGATCCACTCGTTCGGCAGTCGCGCGAGGGTGTCGGCATTGACGATCGCGGTGTAGCCGCCGCGCCCGACGCTGCACACGATCAGCGCCGCGACGATCATCGGCTCGGTGTCGCCGAGCGCCATGCCCGCAACGCCGGCGGCCGCGAACGCGGTCGACAGGCCGAGCAGCAGGCGGTGGGGAGCGGTGCCGACGCGCCGGGCGCGCCGCGACGCGAGATCGCCGAACGCGACGGCGCCGACGTCGTACGCGATGCCGCTCGCGAGCAGATACGTCGCGTACGCCGCCTTGCCGACGTGCTGCGCCGCGAAGAACTTCGCGCCCCACTGCAGCGTGAACGTCGAGACCGGGATGATCGCGGCGAGCCCGACGAGCCCGCGCAGCATCATCGGGTCGCGCAGCACGATCTTCCAGTCGGCTCGCCGTTCGGGCACGACATGCGGCAGCGCACCGCCCGCGGTCGCACGCTGCCAGATCGGTACCCACACCAGCGCGATCAGCGCGAGCGCGAGGAACGACACGCGCCAGCTCGTCAGGCCTGCGACCCCGATCGCGATCGGAGGCGCGAGCGCAGAACCGACCGACATCCCCGCGAACAAGAGCGCCATTCCGCGCGCGCGATCCGCGGGCACGAGCACGGCCTGGACCGTCTGCGCACCCGCCGGCAACGACGGCGCCTCGACCGCGCCGAGCAGCAGGCGCAGCGCGAGGAACGATCCGAAGCCGACCGCGAGCGAGTGCGCCGCGGCCGCCGCCGACCACGCGAGCACGCCGAGCAGCAGCGCCCGTCGCGCGCCGAGCCGATCGCACAACGAGGCCGCCGCCGGGCCCGCGAGCAGATACGCGACGGAGAACGCCGAGCCGAGCCAGCCATACTGCGTGTTCGTCAGCTTGAGGTCGGCGGTGATCGTCGGCGCGAGCGCGCTGAGCGCCTGGCGGTCGAGGTACGACAGCGTCATCGCGGCGGTCGCCGCGGCGGTGATGCCCCAGGCGCGGCGGCTCATCGGTCGGCGCTCATCGCTTCAGCCGCGCTGCGATCGCTTCGGCCTGGCGCATGCGGCCCTCGCGGTTCGCCGGCTTGCCCGTCGGCATGACGAGCACCTCGTGGTCGGGCCACGCGAGCCGCACGGACTCCTGGTCGGCACTCGCGGTCAACGTCGCGCGCGCGATCCGCTCGGTGCGCGCACCCCAGCGGAGCTCGACGGCGTCGTCGAGGATGACGAGCGTGCCGGTGCCCTCGCGGCCCTCGGCGATCGGCCACGTGCGGCCTGTGCCGATGCGCGGCGGCAACCACATCAGCACGATCACGACGAGGATCAGCGGCGCGAGCGAGAGCGTCACCGGGCTCGTCACGTAGAGGAATGTCATCGCATCTGACGACACAGCGTCGGCGCGATCGAACAACCCGAGCCCGATCTTCAGCCCGACGGCACACAGCACGACCGCCGCGATCACCCAGCCGAGCACGAAGCGGCCCTTCGCCTCGGCGCGCTTGCCGACCCACGCGACGTGGAACGCGATGCCGATGATCAGCACGCCGGCGGCGAAGAACAGCATCATGCGGCGCCCACCGGGTGCGGCTCCTCGCGCCGCACGACGCGCGTCCCGAGGCTGGCCGCGAGCTGCTCGAACGCGGCTGCGACCTCCGCGGCGTCGGCGGCCTCGAGCGTGACGAGCACGCGGAAGTCGCGCTCGGAGAATCGCGGATAGCTGCCGATGCGCACGACCGGGTGCGCGGCGACGACCGCATCGAGCAGCGGCGCGAGCTCGCCTTCCTCGATGTCGATGTAGAGGCGCGCGGCCGTGACGGGCTGGGCGCGAAAGCGGTCGCGGATGTCGACGAACTTGCGGCGGAACAGCGTCGGGACGCCGGGGAGGATGTAGACGTTGCGATAGGCGACCACCGGCCAGATCTGATCCTTGCCCCGAGAATGGAGGGGGCCGGATTCACTCCGGCCCCCGGGGTAGACGAGCTCGGCGCCCGCCGGCACGTCGGCGAGCCGCAAGTTCGCATCGGCGAGCTGATCCTTCCAGTAGCCGCGGACCTTCGCTTCGAGATCCGGATGGCGCGTGACGGTCGTGCCGAAGCCCTTTGCGATCGCGGCCATCGTGACGTCGTCGTGCGTCGGGCCGACGCCTCCGCTGGTGAACACGTGGTCGAACCGACGGGACGCATCGGTGACGGTCGCCGCGATGTCATCGACATCATCCGGAATCACGGCGATGCGCCGCAGCTCGACCCCGAGTGCCCGCAATTCTCCGATCAGAAATGCGGCATTCTCCTCGACAAATTTCCCGCTGAGGATCTCGTCGCCGATGATCACGATCCCGGCGGTCGGCATGCGCGGAGCATACCAGGCGTGGTAAGACCCCGACCGACGAGCATGAGCGATCCCGGCGACCTGGTACTGCGCGGCGGCCGAGTGTTCGACCCGGCGGCGGCCCGTCCCATCGATCAGGCCGCCGACGTCCGCATCGCGAACGGGCGCATCGTCGAGATCGGGCGCGGTCTCGTCGGCGCGCGCATCGTCGATGTCCGCGACCTGTGGGTCGTCCCGGGGCTGATCGACCTGCACGTCCATCTTCGCGAGCCCGGCCAGGAATACAAGGAAGACATCGAGACCGGCACGCGCGCGGCGGCGGCCGGCGGATTCACGACCGTGTGCTGCATGCCGAACACGCGGCCGGTCAACGACCAGCGCGCGGTCACCGAGCTGATCGTGCGGCGCGCGCGCGAGGCCGGTGCCGTTCGCGTGCGGCCGATCGGCGCGATCACGCACGGCCTCGAGGGCAAGGCGCTCGCCGATATCGCGGAGATGAAGGAAGCAGGCATCGTCGCGATCTCCGACGACGGGCGCCCGGTGATGAACGCGGGCCTCGTGCGCCGCGCGTTCGAGTACGCGAAGACGTTCGACCTGCCGCTCGTGCAGCACGCCGAGGATCTCGATCTCGCCGAGGGCGGCGCGATGAACGAGGGCGCGGTGTCGACGCGCATCGGCATCAAGGGCCAGCCAGCCTGCGCGGAGAGCGCGATGGTCGCGCGCGACCTCGAGATCGTCGAGTGGACCGGTGCTCGCTACCACGTCGCCCACGTCTCGACGGCCCGCACGGTCGCGCTCGTGCGCGATGCCAAGCGCCGCGGGTTGCCGGTGACGTGCGAGGTCACGCCGCACCACCTCGCGCTGACCGACGAGGCGTGCACCCACTACGACACGCGTACGAAGGTCATGCCGCCGCTGCGCACGGCCGCGGATCAGGAGGCGCTGCTCGAGGCGCTCGCCGAGGGCGTGATCGATGCGATCGCGACCGACCACGCGCCGCACTCGCCGGTCGAGAAGGACGTCGAGTTCGAGTGCGCGGCGCCCGGCATGCTCGGCCTCGAGACGGCGCTGCCGATCGTGCTCGACTTCGTCCGCATGGGCACGCTCGACGACAAGCGCGCGATCGCCGCGCTCACCGGCGGTCCCGCGAACGCGTTCGGGCTGCCCGGCGGCACGCTCGCCGTCGGCGCGATCGCCGACATCACCGTGATCGATCCCGAGCGACCGTTCACGCTCGTCGCCGATGGCATCGCGAGCAAGTCGAAGAACTCGCCGTTCCTCGGCCAGAAGCTCGCCGGGCGCGCGGTGCTGACGCTCCTCGAGGGGCGCGCTGTCTACGACCTCGACGGGAGGATGAAGTGACCGAACCTGTGCGCTGGCCCGCTGCGCTCGTCCTCGCGAGCGGCAAGGTGTTCCGCGGCGAAGGCTTCGGCGCGAAGGTCGAGTCGATCGGCGAGGTCGTGTTCAACACGTCGATCACCGGCTACCAGGAGATCGTCAGCGACCCGTCGTACTGCGGGCAGATCGTCGTGATGACGGCGCCCGAGATCGGGAACGTCGGCGTCAACCGCGAGGACGTCGAGGCGCCGCGCGTCGCGTGTGCCGGCCTCGCGATCCGCGAGCTGTCGCCGCTGACCGCCTCGTGGCGCGCCGAGAATTCGCTGACGGCGTGGCTCGATCAGTCAAAGGTGCCCGGCATCGACGGCATCGATACGCGCGCGCTGACACGGACGCTGCGCGACCAGGGTGCCCAGAACGGCGCGATCACGCCGGACGTGGATCAGATCGAAGCGGTGCTCGCCCGCGTGCGCGCCGCGCCGACGATGGATGGCCTCGACCTCGTGCCGCGCGTCACGTGCGCGAAGCGTTACGAGTGGGACCAGCCGACCTGGCGCGCCGAGGACGATGGCCGCGCCCTCGCGGTGCCGCCCGTCGAGTTCCACGTCGTCGCGTACGACTTCGGCATGAAGGAGAACATCCTTCGCCAGCTGCGCGACATCGGTGCACGCGTCACCGTGGTTCCGGCGACGACGCCTGCGAAGGAAGCGCTCGCGCTCGGCGCGCACGGCTTCTTCCTGTCGAACGGTCCCGGCGACCCGGCGGCCGTCACGTACGGAGTCGCGGCGACGAAGGAGCTGATCGCGAGCGGCAAGCCGGTGTTCGGCATCTGCCTCGGCCATCAGATCCTCGGCCTCGCGCTCGGCGCGAAGACGATGAAGCTGACGTTCGGCCACCACGGCGGCAATCACCCGGTGCTCGACAAGACGACGGGCAAGGTCGAGATCACGTCGCAGAACCACGGGTTCGTCGTCGACGAGCGCACGCTGCCGACCGGCGTGTCGGTCACGCACGAGAACCTGTTCGATCACAGCAACGAAGGCATCGCCGTCGCGGGCAAGCCGATCTTCAGCGTGCAGTACCACCCCGAGGCGAGCCCGGGTCCGCACGACGCCAGCTACCTGTTCGCGCGGTTCCGCGATCATCTCAAGAGGAGCACGTGAGCACGGCCGCGCTCCTCGAGCAGGTGATCGAGGAGCTGTACGCGCGTCACACGGCCGATGCGAATGCCGCCGCGGCGGCGCGCCGAGATTACGAAGAACGCCGCGGGCGCGTGCACCAGGACGACGAGCTGTGGGAGCCGTGGAGCGCGGCGTTCGTCGAGTGGTTCGTCGTCGAGCGCGTGGGTGAGGGCGGGGTGCCGCCGGCGCTGGTGACCGCGCGCGAGATGCTTGAGGCGGGCGACGACCGCGCGGATCTGGTCGCGGCGCTCGTGACGTCGCATCGCTCGCTGTTCGAGGTGATCGCGATGAGGCCGGGCCGCATCGAGCTGATCGATCTGCTCGGCGGAGCGGAGCTGCATGTCGTCGAGCAGCGTGCGCTGCACGGCGTCGAGGTCGGCGATGTCGCGGAGCTGCGCCTCGTCGGCGCGCGCGGCGAGGTTCGCTTCGGTCGCACGTTCATCTATCACCCGAAGGCGGCGCGCAATGCGATCGTCGAGCGGTCGCGCGCGATGCTCGCGAAGGGCAGCTCGCGGCGCGACGTGATCGATGCGATCGCGCAGCTGCGCGTCCAGGTCACGCGCTATCGCCACATGGCGCCGTCGCGCGTGTACGAGCTCGGCTCGCGGATCATGGGATGAAGGCGCTCGCCGCGCTGCTGCTGCTCGGGGCGGCGACGGCGCATGCCGATCATCCGATCAATCGCCCCGAGGCGATCGACGTCGATCGCGACATGACGCCGCCCGGCCGCGGCGAGTTCGGTTTCGACGGCGGCGGCGAGGTCGGCACGTTCGCGCTGTCGCTGCAGACGCAGTTCCTCGACCGGCCGATGCGCATCCACACCGTCGAGCGCGAGACGTTCCCCGTCGATCATCGCGAGACCGCGTGGCTCGGCGGCGCGCTGTCGCTCGGCGGTAGCGTCGTCGTCGACGCGCGCATGCCGCTGTCGCACCAGACGGGCGCACGCTACGCCGGCTTCGGCGACGACCGGCCGCTCGACCGCTGGGTCGCTGGCGACCTCGCGCTCGGCGCGCGCATCCGCGTGTTTCGCGGCGACCGGTTCGGCGCGTTCCTGCGCACGGCCGCGACGTTCGGCACCGGCAACGACTACCAGTTCGCCGGCGAGGCGCGCTACACGCTGTCGTGGTTGCTCGTCGGCCGCGCGAAGCTGCCGCACGACATCGTGCTCGCGGCGACCGGCGGCATCCGGCTGCGCGGCGCGGAGGTCCAGGTCGCGGACCGGCTCGCCGGCGACGAATTCCTCGGCGGCGTCGGCGCGACCGTGCCGATTCCCGGCTGCCTGCGGCTCGAGGGCGAGATCGTCGGCGCGCTCGGCGATGATGTCGCGAAGAAGCGCGGCCCCTCACCGGCGGAGGCGCGGATCGGCGTGATCGCCCACCCGCGCGACTACTTCGCGTTCGCGGTGCGCATCGGTGGTCACATCGATGACCAGATCGGCGCGCCGCGGTTCCGCGCGATGCTCGAGCTGATCTACACGGGTCCGCCCGTCGTCGAGCGTCACCGCGAGGCGCCGCGCGACGACGACGAAGAGGACGACGACGATCAGGCGATCCGCACGCGATCGCGCAACGCCGACCAGGCCGCCGCGCGCGCGATCGTGCCGAGCTCGAGCAGCTCGCGCACGTGCACCCACGCCGGGTGACCGGCGGGCAGCGCGCGCCCGCACACGGCCGCCGCGATCACGCGCGCACCGATCGGCGATTGCGGCCCGACGAGCGGCGCTAGCACGGCGGCCGTCTCGGGCGTCGCGACGCGCAGCTCGCCGAGCGCCCCGACGAGCGTGCCGGCCTCGCCGTCGGTCGCCGAAAGCTCGCCGACGACGATGGGCGCGAGCGTCGCATCGCCGGCCGACATCCGCGCGAGCAGATAGAGGCCGAGCGCGCGCAGCTCGCCGTCGTCGGAGATCTGCGTCAGCGCCTCCGCCAGCCGCACACGCGCATCCGCCGGCGCGGTCACGGCGATGTCGCGATCGACCGCCGGGATCCCAGCGAGCGCGAGCAGCCCGGCCGCCTCGGGCACGCCTGCGATCAGATCCGCGGCGACGCCGACGCCATCGACCGTCGTCAGCAGCGACTCGGCGACCAGTCGCGTCACCGGCGACGGCCCGACGTCCTCGCTTGCCGCTTCGAGCTCGGCGAGCCCGCCGCGTACGAGCTCGCCGATCACCGGCACGGTGCGCTCGCCAAGGGCCGCCAGCACGACCGCGCGGCGCACCGGATGAGCCTCGTGGCCGCTGTGCTTCGCGACGAGATCGCGACGCCCGCGCGCGAGCAGCGTCGATGCCGCCGCCGCCGCGACCTCGGGTGACGGATCGGCGAGCCGGTCGGCGAGGGCGGGGTCGACGTCGTCGTGGGCGAGCAGCTCGACGGCGCTGCACGCGAGCGCGCGATGGCCGGCGGAGGGCGCCTCGAGCGCTTCGATCAGCGCGCCCGCGATGTCGTCCATCGGCAGCTGCGCGGCGAGCGCGAGCGCGGTGTCGGGGTTGCCGCCGTCGAACAGATCGATCGCGAGCTCGGTGACCGCCGGGATGTGCGCGGCGGCGATCATGCCGTCGACGAACGGCACCATGACATCGGCCGCATCCTCGCGGTCGAAGATCGCCGCGCGATAGCCGACGAACGCCTCGCGATCGTGCGGCGCGGCGAAGCCGAGGATGTACGCGCACGCAGCGGCGTGCTCGCGGCGCGGCCGTTCGTTCCAGTCCTGGTCGACGCCCGCGAGCTCCTGCGAGAACGACGACGCCTTCGGCCGTTCGAGGCCGGCACGGGCGCGGCGCAGGATGCGCTCGGCGAAGTGGCCGCGCGCGAGCGGACCCAGGGCCCGCGCGACGAGCTCGAGCAGCGGCCGTGGCGTCGTCGTGCCGAGGCGTGCGAGCAGCGCGTCGACGATGCGCTCGCCCTGCGGCTGCAGCTGGGGCGACCACGCGAGCACGCGCCCGCACTGCACGGCGCCGAGCGCGAGCAACTCGGGATCCGGTCCCGCATCGCGGGCGAGCTGCTCGAACGCTGCTTCGGGATACTGCGTCGCGACGACTGCTGCCGCGACCGCTTCGTCGGCACGCGGGGTCCACCGCCGCTCGAGCACGCGCACGATCGATAGCGCCGGCATCGCGATGAGGGCGGCGAGCTGATCGTCGATCGGCGCCGCATTCCCCGGCCCGACCCACTCGAATACCGGCTCGTGGAGCGTTTCGGTCACGATCGCGGCGCCGCGCGGATCGAGCAGGTACGCCGCCGCGCGCTCCGCGTCCGCTGCGTCGACGTCCAGCGAGCTGATAAGCGACGCCCGCCCGGCATCGGGCCGCGAGCAGAGGGCGCGACGGATCGCGGCGCGCGACGACAACAAGCCACCCGGCTGTTTCATGCGAGGAATCCCATCTCGGCGTACTCGAGCTCGGCCGCGCGCATCAGGTGGTGCTGCTGGATCGGGCCGCCCTCGGCCTGCGCGGCGGTCGCGGCGCGCACGAGCGCGTTCATGATGTTGCCGCCGGCGAGCGGGAACCGCTGCGCGATCCCGCGGAAGTCGATGTTCGCGGCCAGCGACGCTTCCTTCGGCATCATGCCCTGCCACAGCTGCAGGCGCTGGTTCTCGTCGGGCGCGGGGAACCGCACGCGAAAGCGAATACGCCGGCGAAACGCGGGGTCGATGGCGGTCTCGGCGTTCGTCGTCATCACGACGACGCCCTCGTGCGATTCCATCCGCTGGAGCAGATAGTTGACCTCGAGGTTCGCGTAGCGGTCGTGCGAGGACTTGACCTCGGTGCGCTTCGCGAACAGCGAGTCGGCCTCGTCGAATAGCAGCATCACCTGGCCGCGCGCGGCCTCGTCGAACACGCGCCCGAGGTTCTTCTCGGTCTCGCCGATGTACTTGTTGACGACCTGCGAGAGGTCGATGCGATACAGCTCGAGCCCGAGCTCCTTCGCGAGCAGCGAGCAGATCATCGTCTTGCCGGTGCCCGGCGGTCCCGCGAATAGCGCCGACAGCCCGCGTCCGTACGGCAGCTTGCGATCGAAGCCCCACTCGCCGAACACCTTGCTGCGGTGCGCGGCGTAGTTGAGGAACTCGAACACGGGTGCGAGCACCTCGTCGGGCAGGATCACGTCGTTCCAGTCGAGCGTCGTGCGCACCACGCTCGCGAGCGACGACAGCCGGTGCGCGAGCCGCGTGCGAATCACATCGATGATGTGCGCCTCGGTCGCGACGCCGCCGCGCTGATGCACGATGTCGAGCCGCGCGAGCTCCTCGCACGCCTCGCGGATCGACGCGCCGGTCGCCGAGTAGCGCTTCGTCAGGTTCTCGAGCGACAGATCGGGCGCGAGCCGCAAGCCCGGCGGCAGGTACCGCACCCACATCCGGCGCTGCACCTCCGGCGTCGGGAACGGGACGTCGAACTTCATCGTGACGCGGCCGATGCGCGACGACCACGCGGGCGTCTTCGTCACCACGAGCGCGAGCGGGCCGCGCACTCGGCGCAGCAGCTCGGCGAGCCGCTGGTAGATCCAGGCTTCGGTCTCGCCGTACTCGTCGGCGCGATCGATCACGAGGACCGCGTCCTGCAGGTGCGCCTCGCGGATCACCGGCCGCAGCGCGGCATCAAGCGCCTTGGCCTCGACCGGCACCTCGCCGAGATCGACGACGATCACGGTGCGGCCGAGCTGGCGCGCCGCGGCGCCCGCGATCGACTTGCGCCCGACGCCCGGCGAGCCGACGAGCTCGACGACCTGATCCGGCCGCGACAGCGCGCGCGCGACCTGATCGATGAGGCCGGGCTCGGGCAGCAGCACGTCGGCGGCGAGCATCGGCTGTGCGATGTACGTCGCGGCGGCGCCGAGCACGCTCGGCGGCGGCTCGCTCGCACCCTCGATGAACTCGAGCACGCGATCGGCGAGCCGTACGCGGCGATACACGAGCGGCAGCTCGCCACCGATCGTCGACAGCTCGACGAGCCCGTGCGCGACGAGCGGCGCATCGGCCGAGAACCGCAGCCGCACGTTGCCGAGCAGCGCGATCAAGAACGCGACATCGGCCTGCAGCGGCTCGTTGCCGGCCGCGTAGGGGTTGTACGCGGTGCCGCGCTCGATCGTCGCGAGGGCGGCGAGGATGTCGACATCTTCCTGCGCCAGCGCGAATCGCTCGCGCAGGATCTCGAGCGGCAGCGGCACGCCGAGCCGGCGCGCGAACCGCGCCCGCGCCGCGATCTGCTTCGCATGCTCGGCGACCGCGCGATCGATCGCGACGAGCTCGGGATCCGTCGTCAGCAGGCGCTCGCGATCGTGCTCGGAGACGACCGGCGTGCCGCGCGGCGCCTTCGCGCGCAGCCGCGCCATGCGATCGACGAGCCGGCCGAACTGCTCGCTCCAGTCGGCCAGGTGCTGCGCCGGATCGTCGTACCCGGGCATCGCGGTCATCGCGCTCATCCTATGCGACCTCCGCGAGCGCCGCTGCCGCGATCTCGGAAAGATCGGCATCTCCGACGCGCGCGATCGCCGCCGCGAGCCGCTCGAGCTCGCCGCGCGCTGGCGCCGGCTCCGCGAGCAAATCCGCGAGCGCCGCGCCGAGCCTCGCCGACGCCCGCGCAGGCTCGAGCGCGTACGCGAGGTCGATGCCCGCCTCGAGGTGACGCGCGCGATCGATCGGATCCCGCGTCGCCCGCACCTGCCGCAGCCGCGCCGCACACGCGAGCTCGCGCGCGATCGGCGATTGCGGCAGCGCCTGCGCACTCTCGGCGGCAAGAGCGCACGCCTCGCCGGCGGCATCGGGCGCCTTCGCGAGCGCGAGGTCGGCGAGCACGCCGTCGAGGTATGCGACGAGCTCGGGCCGCTTCAACCGCCGCGCTTCGTCTGCCGTGCGTCCCGCTCGCTCGATCGCCGCATCGGGATCGCCGAGCGCCGCGCAGGCCGCGACGCACAGCACGTCCGCCTCGAGCGCCGGCTTCTCCTGCTTGGCGCGGCGCAAGAACTCGGCGGCGAACTCGAAGCAGGCGGCGGCGCCGTCGGGTCGGCCTTCGGCGAGATCGACGTGACCGAGCTCCGCGAGCGCGAGCCCCGCGACCGCCGCCGCTCCGACACGAGCCGCTGCGCCGCGCGCCGCATCGAGCAGCACGCGAGCCTCGGTGAGCCGGCCCATTCGCCGCTGCGCCGCGCCGCCGACGAGCCGCGCCATCGCCTCGAGCCGCGCGCGCGCATGGCCCGACAGCTCGGCGGCCTTCGTCGTCGCGACGGCGGCGGCATCGAGCGCCTCGCTCGGCGCATCGGCCGCGAGCAGCGTCGCGGCGAGCGTCACCAGCGGGCCCGCGACCGGTTCGCCGCGCTCCTCGGCGAGGACGGCCGCCTGGCGCGCACGCAGGATGCCGTCGGCGGGCAGGCCGAGCGCGACGTCGGTGCGCGCGAGCTCGCCGAGCATCGACGCGACGACGTCGAACCGGCCGCCGCGCGCGAGCAGGGCAATCTCGCCGCGCAGCTGCGCGAGCCGGACGAGACCCCTGCCGTCGGGCATCACGGACGGAATGTACAACGTGTTACGTTCGCGGCGATGAGCCGGGAGGCCGAAGCGCGCGCCGCCGTCGAGCGTGCCGAGAGCGAGCCGCTACTCGGCCATCGGGCCGCTGCCGTCCGCGCCGCGATCGATGCCGCCGCGCCGCTGCTCGATGCCGTCCCCGACGAGGAGCTGCGTGCGCGGCTGATGCTGCGCCTCGCCGACGTCAAGCTCGCCGAGAGCGACTGGGCGGGCGCCGATCGCGCGCTCGAGGCCGCCGCGCGTCACGCCGGCGATGGGCCGTTCAAGCTGCTCGCGGCACTGCGCGCGTGTCGCGTCGCGATTCGCCGAGGGCCCGCGCAGCGCGCCGAAGCGGAGCAACTGCTCGTCGCGACGGTCGAGCGGTTGCCGCAGCTCGGCAGCGATCTGTCGTCGCAGCGCGTGCTCGCCGAGCTGGCGCTCGCAATCGCGGAGGTCGAGATCCATCACGACGAGCCCGATGCGAGCGCGTTCCGCTCGCTCGACGAGCTCGCCGCCGGCGCGCCGTACGTCGACACCGCGTTCACCGCGCGCCAGCTCTCCGCGACGTTCGCGCTCGGCCGCGGTGATGCGCAGGCCGCCGCGCGCGCGCTCAAGGCAACGGTCAAGCTCGCCGCCGATGCGTCGTCGCCCGCCGACGAGGTCGAGGCCCGCATCGCGCTCGCGGCGGCGCTGCTCGCCGGTGGTCACGCCGACGAGGCCGCGCATCACACAAAGCTCGCGAAGGAGCGCGCGGCCGAGCACGGGCTCGCCGATCTCGAAGCGGCCGCGACGCTCGCCCAGGCCGGCGTGCTCGCACAGACCGGCAAGACGGCGAACGCGCTCGATCGCGTGCTCGAGCTCGCGCGCACCGCAGCCGCGAACGGCAACGCCACGCAGTACGTCGCGGCGGTCGGCATCATGGCCGAGCTCTACGCGAACGCGCACGACTACGTGTCCGCGTTCCGGACCGTCGCGGAGGCGCACCGCGCGCTTTCGCAGGCGACCGGCTCCGACACGACCGCCCTGTTCCGGCCGCACCTGGCGCGCCTGCGCGATCGCGTCGGCGAGGAGCGGTTCGCCCAGATCGCGGCGGACGTCGACCGCGCGAACCGCCACAAGCCCAGCACTTCCGGCTAGTTGCACACCGAAGTTCCGTCACGGCGCAGGGGGTATCTGCCCTGTGATTTCCGTATGATGGAGCAAGGAGAACTGCGCGCATGTCCAACGCTCCTGGTGGCAAGGTCGACCCGCAAGCGGCGATCAACAAGTACGCCGCCGCCACGCAAGCCGGCGGTAACCAGGACGAGGCGGTGATCCATCGCGTCGAGGCGCAGCTGCAGGGCGGCGGTCTGCTCGGCTGGCTGCGCGGGATGATGGGCGAGGTCGATGGCAAGGCGGCGTCGGAGAAGGGCGCGGCCGAGGCGAAGGTCGCCGAGACGCACGATGCCGTCGCGAAGAATGCGAAGGACGCTCCGAAGGACGCCGGCGCTCCGCCACCTCCGGGCAACGCCACGCATCCGGCCGTGCCGCATCCCGCATCCGCCGGCGGCGGCGCGGCGGCCGCACACGGCAATCCCGCGACCGCGACCAAGGGCGGCGCGGCGCCCGAGCATCACGACAAGTTCCCGGCTGCACCGGTCAGCAAG
The DNA here is from genome assembly GCA_019237945.1 of Deltaproteobacteria bacterium. Lineage (GTDB taxonomy): Bacteria > Myxococcota_A > Polyangia > Haliangiales > Haliangiaceae > JABFXX01. The sequence goes on from JAFAOG010000423.1 coordinate 20,018, forward strand.
AGCGCGAAGCCGGCGATGCCGGGCGCGCCCGCGGCGCCCGCGGCCCTCGCGTCGCAGATCGGCGGCGCGAGCGATCCGCAGATCGACGGCATCCTCAACGCCTACCAGCCGAAGGCCCCGCAGTCGACGCAGATGCTGTCGCGCATCAAGCAGATGGGCGACGTCGCGCAGGGCTTCAACGGCCAGATCGACCAGTACATCGCGCAGGGCGGCGCGGTCGAGCACGCGATCGCAGGCGTGTCGAACTTCCTCGGCGTCGGCAAGGACGCGTCGGCGGTGTGGGCCAACAACCCGTACCGCAAGGTCGGCGGCCTGCTCGGCGGCCTGATGACCGCGCTGTCGGGCCTCAAGTCGATCACGAGCATCGTCGGATCGGTCTGCGGCAAGCTCGGCCTCGTCCTCACCGTCGTCGGTCTGCTCGGCATGATCTTCCCGCCGATCGGCGCGGCGGTCTCCGGCGTCGCACGCATCCTCAACGTGATCGGCGTGATCTGCGACGCGGTGTCGTTCGTCGTGTCGGGCGTGCTGACCGGCCTCAACGGCGTCGTGCTCGCGAATCAGATCAAGGCCGGCGCGAGCGCCGAGGAGAAGGCGGCGACGGCCGACCTGATGATCTCCGAGGCGAACGACGCGGCGAGCGGCTTCATCAACCTCGCGATGACGTTCGGCCCGAAGTTCATGAAGGGGCTCGGCGGCGCGAGCAAGGGCATCATCGGCTCCCTGTTCCGGCGCGCGCGTGCGTCGATCGGCAAGATCTCGCTCAAGCTCAGCGGCAACATCAGCCACTTCGCGGCGAAGATCTCGCGCAAGCTCGGCTTCGGCGGCGCCGCGTTCGAGCGCGTCGGCGGTGCGTGGAAGGACACCGGCTTCGTCGCGAAGACAAAGGAGTGGGCGGCGAGCACGAAGGTCGGCAAGGCGTTCACGAGCGCGCCGCACGTGCTCGAGAAGGTCCAGGAGAAGCTGATGGACCGCTACGCCGAGGGCCTCAAGTCCGGCAAGGGCTGGGCGAAGGCGATGAACAAGGCGGAGCAGTTCGGCCTGGCGTCGGGCGCGTGGGCGAACAAGATCGATATCGAGGAGAAGCTCGGCGGCTTCGGCGAGAAGAGCGGCAAGTGGGTCGGCAACCTCGGCTCCGAGACCAAGCTCGGCAAGAGCCTGTCGAAGGCGGCCGACCAGGCCGAGCGCGAGACGCGCGAGGCGATGATGAAGAACGAGATGCGCG
>JAFAOG010000156.1 GCA_019237945.1 Deltaproteobacteria bacterium
GGATCCGTACCGGCCACGATTTCTCCTGGTACAAGCGCGCGACGCTGTATCGCCGGCTGTCGCGCCGCATGCTGGTCTGCCAGACCGAGAAGCTCGTCGATTATCATCGCCTGCTGCGCGAGAACGCGAGCGAGCTCGGCAACCTGCTGCGCGACTTCTTGATCAGCGTCACGAACTTCTTCCGTGACCCCGAGGCGTTCGCCGCGCTGGAGCAGCACGTGCTGCCGAGGATCTTCCGCGGCAAGCCGCAGAGCGACCAGGTGCGCGTGTGGGTTGCCGGGTGCGCGACCGGTGAGGAGGCGTACTCGATCGGAATCTTGCTGTCCGAGTACGCGTCGCGCCTGGTCGAAGCTCCTCAGCTGCAGATCTTCGCCACCGACATCGACGAAGAAGCGCTCAGCGACGCGCGCGCCGGTATCTATCCCGAGCAGATCGCGACCGACGTTTCCCGGGAGCGGCTCGCCCGGTACTTCACGCGCGAGAACGGCAACTACCGCGTGTCGAAGGAGCTGCGCGAGATGATGCTGTTCTCGCCGCACAACGTGCTCCGCGATCCTCCGTTCTCGCGCCTCGATCTGATCAGCTGCCGTAACATGCTGATCTATCTCAACCGCGATGCGCAGGAACGCGTGCTCAACACGTTCCACTTCGCATTGCGCAGCGACGGCGTGCTCTTCCTCGGCTCGTCCGAGTCCGCGGAGTCGCTGCAGCAGTTCGCGCCGATCGACTCGAAGAACCGCATCTTCGAGCGACGGATCGCGCCGAGCGGCACGATCACCGAGACGCTGCTGACGCAGGCCCGCTGGTTGCCGTCGCGCGCTGCTTACCCGCAGTCGGCGACCGAGCGCGCGCCGATCGGTTCCTTCGGCGAGCTCCATCACCGGGCCGTCGAGCAGTACGCCCCGCCGAGCGTGCTCGTCAACGAGGACCTCGACGTCGTCCATCTCAGCGAGCACGCCTCGAAGTACCTCACGCTCACGGGAGGCGAGCCGACGCGCCAGATCCTGCGCCTCGTCCATCCGGCACTCCGCTTCGAGCTCCGCGGCGCGCTCTACGCGTCCCGTCAGCCGGACCGCCATGGCGGCGACACGCGCGTCGTGCGATTCGAGGAGGACGGGCGCACCCGCGCGATCGAGATCCGCGTGCGCGCCGTCGATCTGCCGGAGGCGGGCCGCGGAACAGTGCTCGTGATGTTCGACGAGCTCGACACGCCGCGCGACGCAGCGACGCCGTCGGAGCCCGACGGTACGCACATCGAGCCGGTCGTCCGCGAGATGGAAGACGAGCTGCATCGCACGCGCGAGCAGCTGCGCACGACGATCGAGCAATACGAGACGTCGCTCGAGGAGCTCAAGGCATCCAACGAAGAGCTCCACGCGATCAACGAGGAGCTGCGCTCCGCGACCGAGGAGCTCGAGACGAGCAAGGAAGAGCTGCAGTCGGTCAACGAGGAGCTGACGACGCTCAACCACGAGCTCAAGGTCAAGGTCGACGAGGTCAGCCGCGCGAACAGCGACCTGCAGAACCTGATGACGTCGACGGATATCGGCGTGCTGTTCCTCGACCGCCAGCTCCACATCAAGCGCTTCACGCCGCGGATCCAGGACCTGTTCAATGTGATCCCGTCGGATATCGGCCGGCCGCTCGCTCACCTGACGCACCGGCTCGACTTCGGCGATCTGCCGCAGGCGGCGACGCAGGTGATCGCGGATCTCCGCACGACCGATCGCGAGGTCTCGAGCACCGACGGCAAGCGGTTCCTCGTGCGCCTGCTGCCGTATCGCTCGATCGAGGACCGCATCGAGGGCGTCGTGATGACGTTCGTCGACGTCACCGATCTCAAGGCCGCCCAGGAGGCGAGGCGCGCATCCGAGGCCGCGCTCCGCACGAGCGAGGAGCGACTGTCGCTGGCCCTGGGCGCGGCGCCGCTCGCGGTGGTCAGCCACGACAACAAGCTCGAACCGACGTGGGCGTTCGTGCACGGACGTCAGCTCGATGGCGCTGGCCGTGCGCCGAGGTACATCTTTGCCGGCGATCATGCCGAGCGCTACAGCGCGATCGTCCGTGACGTGTACGCATCGGGCAACGCCCAGCGCGCCGAGCTCGAGGTCATGACGAAGATCGGACCGCGGACGTACGACTTCCGCATCGAGCCGACGCGCGAAGGCCACCTCGTGACCGGCGTTTCCGCGATCGGCTTCGACATCACGCCGAGCAAGCAGGCCGAGGCTGCCCTGCGCGAGAGCGATCGCCACAAGGACGAGTTCCTCGCGATCCTCTCGCACGAGCTGCGCAACCCGCTGACGCCGCTGCGCGTGGCGTTCGACGTCGCCCGGCTCGCCGCGGATGACCCCAAGCAGCTGGCGCCGGCGCTCGCCACGATGGATCGCCAGCTCCAGATCGTCGTGCGACTCGTCGACGATCTGCTCGACCTGTCGCGCATCGCGCAGGGCAAGATCCAGCTGCTGCAGACCCGGCTCGATCCGGCGCGTGTCGTCGAGGCCGCACTCGAAGTGAGTCGCCCGTTGATCGACGAGCATCGCCACACGCTCGATCTGCAGCTTCCCAACGAGCGGGTCGAGGTGGTCGGCGATGCGACGCGCCTGACCCAGGTGATCGCGAATCTGCTGACGAATGCGGCGAAGTACACGCCCGACGGCGGAAAGATCGCGCTCTCGGTGACGCCGTCGCGCAACCGCCTCGTGATCTCGGTGCGCGACAACGGCCTCGGCATGACGCACGAGCTGCTGAACCGCGCGTTCGACATCTTCGTCCAGGCGGATGAATCCGAGAATCGACGCGAAGGCGGCCTTGGCATCGGGCTCAACCTGGTGCGCCGCATCGTCGAGATGCACGGCGGGAGTGTCTCGGCGCACAGCGACGGGCCCAATCGAGGCAGCACGTTCCTCGTCGAGCTGCCGCTCGCGCCGGGTGGGGCGGCATGAAGATCCTCGTCGTCGACGACTACCCCGGCGCGGCCGAGATCACATGCGTGCTGCTGCGGCTGCTCGGGCACGAGCCCACCGCCGCGATGAACGCCGCCCAGGCGCTGGCCGCCGTCGAGTCCTTCGAGCCCGACATCATCGTGCTCGATCTCGGGCTGCCGGATAAGAACGGCTATGCGGTCGCGCGCGCGGTGCGGGCTCGCGGCGGCAAGCGGCCGTTCATCGCCGCGATGACCGGGCGCAGCAGCACCGACGATCGCGCGCAGTCGCTCGCGGCGGGCATCGACATCCACATCCTCAAGCCTGCGAGTGCCGATAACCTGACGAAGATCATCGACACGGCGCGTGCGTTCAACGCGGGCGGCGCAGCAGATCGAGCATGAACTTCCGAGCGAGCTCGCCCTGCTCGCGGGCCTCGCGTGCGCGGACCGTATAGTCGCTCGCGACGCGATCGCGATTCGCGATCTTCGCCTCGTGCGCCAGCGCCTCCCACGTCGCCGCACGCTCGTGCAACGCGCGAACGGCACTCCACAACGCGGCCTCGAGTTGATCGTCCGTCGCGTCGAGCAGCGCGCTCGCATGCACGGCATGCCCGAGGTAACAGCGCCAGCGTTCCTCGCCCGTGATCTTCCACAGCGGACCGCCGCACTCGGGACACATCTGCTGGACGCGGTCACCCAGCTGATCCATCTCGCGCGGAGACACTGGCCCGAGGCGATCGATCTCGGCCTCGAGCGCGACGGCGACCGGGACCTGCGCGCCGTTCGCCGGCTCCGCCGACAACGCCACCAGCGCGCGACCGATCTGGTCGAGCGGCAACGTCAGCGTCGGCTTCACCTCGGCCAGCGCGCGCGACGGCAGCTCGGAGTACATCGCGTCCGACGGATCCTGGACGATCGTGCGACCGCCGGACTCGTCGATCGCACGCAGCCCGGAGATGCCGTCGCCCATCATGCCGGTGAGCAGCACGCCGATCGCACGCGATCCATAGTGGGCCGCCGCCGAACGGAACAGCCGATCGATCGACGGGCGCGCGAAGTTCTCCCGAGGACCCGAGGCGAGCCGCAGGTGGGCTTCGTGAATCGTCAGGTGTGTATCGGGTGGCGCCACGTAGACGTGGCCGCGCTGGATGCGATCACCCTGCTCCGCCCACGTCACCGGCAACGTCGCGGCGCGCTGCAGGATGTGCACGAGCATCGGCTGGTCGCGGGGCCCCAGGTGCTGGACGATCACGACGCTGGCGTCGAAGGTCCCAGGCAGCTGCGACAGCAGCTTCGGGAGCGCCTCGACGCCGCCCGCGGAGGTGCCGATGACCACGAGATCACGCCGCTGGACCGCAATAACCGGAGCCGCCATGGGCTCCAAGGGTGCATACGCCATACCGTGGTGGGTGGCGATTCTCGCAGTGTGCGCCAGCGGCGCATTCTGCGCAGCGACGCAGCGCGTTCGCAGGCGCGTCTACCGGACGATCGGGATGCCGTTCTCGTCGACGGGAATCGGCTTCGCGGTCTGCGGGGTCGTCGGCTTTGGCTTCGTCGTCGTCGGCTTCGGCTTCGCGACGGCGGGCTTGGTCTCGGCGGGCTTGGTCTCTGCCGGTTTCGTCTCGGCGGGCTTCGTGTCGGCGGGCTTCGTGTCGGCCGGCTTCGTCTCCGCGGATTTCGTCTCGGCCGGTTTCGTCTCGGCGGGTTTCGCTTCGACGGGCGTCGACGGCGTCGGTGCGGTCACCGGCGCCGGCGCAGGAGCGGGAACCGCCGCGGGCGCGGGAACGGGAGCTGGAGCGGGAACGGCAACAGGAGCAGGAGCTGGAGCAGTCACCGGCGCCGTCACGTGCGTGGTCGTCGGCTCGCTCGCCGGCGCGACCTCGTGCGCATCGCCCGAGCTGCGGTTCGCGATCACGAAGATGCCTCCGGCGATCGCGGCGACGGCGGCGAGGCCGATGCCGATCATCAGGCCCGAGCTCTTCTTCGCCGGCGGCGTGACGACGCCAGACGCGGCCGATAGCGTCGACGGCGACGATGCGTAGCCACCGGTCACCGGCGTGATCTGCGCGCCGAGCGACGACGTCGTGCCGAGCAGCACGCCCATCGCGGCCGCGAGCTCGCCGGAGCTTCCGAAGCGCTGCGCCGGATCCTTCGCGAGGCAGCGCAGCACGAGCTGATCGACCTGTGGCGAGATGCCGGGGACGCGGCTCGACGGCGCGGGCGGCGGCTCGCGCAGGTGCATCGCGATGATCTCGCCGATGCCTTCGGCGTCGAACGGCGGGCGGCCGGTGAGCAGCGTGAACAGCACGCAGCCCATGGCGTAGATGTCGGACCGGAAGTCGACCTGGCCGGCGCCGCGGCACTGCTCGGGCGACATGTAGGTCGGCGTGCCCATGACCGCGCTCGTCTGGGTCTTCGTCGTGTTGTTGGCGAGCTTCGCGATGCCGAAGTCGACGATCTTCGCGCGCTCACCGCCGGCGACCTCGGCGTCGCGGACGACGAAGATGTTTTCCGGCTTGAGGTCGCGATGGACAATGCCGCGCGAGTGCGCCGCCGATAGCGAGCTCGCGACCTGGCGCATGAGGCGCAGGGCCTCGACGACGGGCAACCGACCGAGGCGCTGAAGGCGGCGGTCGAGCGTCTCACCCTCGATCAGCTCCATCACGATGTAGGCGCTGCCGTCGGGCTGCTGGCCGAAGTCGAAGATCTGGACGATGCCCGGATCCGAGATTGCCGTAGCGGCGCGCGCCTCGTTGAAGAAGCGGTTGACGACGTCGGGCTGGTTCGAGAACGACGGGTGCAGGACCTTGATCGCGGCGCGGCGCCCCAGCATCGCGTGCTCTGCGAGCCATACCGAGCCCATGCCGCCCTCGCCGATCTGCTGGAGCACGCGATACGCCCCGATCTGTGCGCCCACCATCATCGACGGTGAATGTAGCAAACGAACCCGGCGCGGTGTCGCATGATCGATGGGGTAGCGACGGGGATGACTTACATCGCGCCCGTCGACGGCGCCCCGTAGATTGGGCGTTCCATGAGAAGTACCGTTCGCGTTGTTCTGCTGCTCTCGATCGTGGCGTGCGGAGGCGGCGGCGGCGGCCACGGACCGGATGCCGGTCTCGACGGCACGCACGTGTCGATCGACGCCGCGCCGGATGCCGGCCTGCCCTGCGGCAACGCCTCGCTCGACAGCGGCGAGCAATGCGACGACGGCAACACGGCTGCCGGCGACGGCTGCGATGCGACGTGCCACATCGAGGCCGGCTTCGTGTGCCCGACCGTCGGCGCGCCGTGCGTGCATCAGGTGTATTGCGGCGACGGCATCGTCGATGCGCCCGAGACCTGCGACGACGGCAACTCCATCCCGGGCGACGGCTGCTCGGGCACGTGTCAGATCGAGCCGAACTTCACGTGCCCGACGCCGGGTGCGCTGTGCTCGTCGACGATCGTGTGCGGCGACGGCGTCGTCGAAGGCTACGAGGCGTGTGACGACTCGAACACGGCGGGCGGCGACGGCTGCAGCGCCGACTGCTCGCAGGTCGAGCCCGGCTACACGTGTCCGGGCGCCGGCGGCGCGTGCATGATGGTTCACGTCGCGATGTGCGGCGACGCCGTGCTCGATCCCGGCGAGGGCTGCGACGACGGCAACACGACGAGCGGCGATGGCTGCTCCTCGGGCTGCGTGACCGAGCCGGGCTGGTCGTGCCCGACCGCCGGCATGCACTGCACGCAGACCGAGGTGTGCGGCGACGGCGTGGTCAGCCTCGACATCGGCGAGGCGTGCGACGACGGCAACACGAACAGCGGCGATGGCTGCGACTCGTCGTGCCAGGTCGAGGCGAACTACAACTGCCCGACGCCGGGTCAGGCGTGCGTGTCGACGGTCGTGTGCGGCGACAGCCGGATCACCGGCAGCGAGACGTGCGACGACGGCAACACGACGTCCGGCGACGGCTGCTCCGCGACGTGCCAGAAGGAGAACGGCTGGAGCTGCCCGACGCCCGGCATTCGCTGCACGGCGACGTGTGGTGACGGTGTCGTCGTCGGCAACGAGCAGTGCGACCTCGGCGGCGGCGCGAACGGCAACGGCACGAACCACGGCTGCACGGCGACGTGCACGCTGCAGCCCGGCTGGTCGTGCCCGAACAACGTGTGCACGAAGGCGGTGTGCGGCGACAACATCACCGATACCAACGCGGGCGAGACCTGCGACGACGGCAACACGATCCCGTACGACGGCTGCTCGTCGACGTGCCACGTCGAGCCCGCGTGCTCCGGTGGCTCGTGCACCGCGGTGTGCGGCGACGGTCTCAAGTTCCCGAGCGAGCAGTGCGACGACGGCAACAACCGCAACGGCGACGGCTGCGATTCGACGTGCCACATCGAGGCCGGCTGGACGTGCAACGCGACGAACCAGCCGCCGGCCACGACGCTGACGATCCCGATCCTCTATCGCGACTTCCTCTACAACGGCACGACGACGCCGGGCACCGGCAGCCCCGACTTCAACAACTACAGCAACGGCCTCGCGACGGGTCTCGTGCAGTCGACGCTCGGCACCGACAGCGAGCCGGTGTGGAAGTCGAACAACGGTTCGCTCGCGGTGACCAAGCCGTCGCTCAACGGCTCGACGAACTTCTGCTGGTGGTACCACCAGACCGGCTGCAACGGCGCCGGCTCGACGAACCCGTACGACAAGCTCGTCTACAAGGATGCGGGCGGCAACTTCACGACGCTGTCCCTCAATTCGATCGGAACGAACGTCTACCAGTACAACAACCAGCTGTTCTATCCGCTCGACGGTCTCGGCTGGGGCACGTCGCAGACCGACCACGACTGCACCGACACGCTCAACCACAACTTCTCGTTCACCAGCGAGCTCCACTATCCGTTCACGTACCAGTCGAGCAGCGCACCGACGTTCTCGTTCACCGGCGATGACGACGTGTGGGTGTTCATCAACGGCCACCTCGCGGTCGACCTCGGCGGCGTGCACGGCGCGAGCAGCGGCTCGGTCACGCTCGACGCGGCGCACGCGACGCAGTTCGGTCTGACGAACGGCGGCATGTACTCGATCGACATGTTCCAGGCCGAGCGCCACACGTGCGCGTCGACGTACAAGCTGACGCTGTCCGGCTTCGTGCACACGGTGTCGACGTGCGCGCCGATCTGCGGCGACGGCGTGCTCGAGGGCAACGAAGTCTGCGACGACGGCGTCAACAACGGCACGTACGGCCACTGCATGCCGGGCTGCATGGCGCGCGGTCCGTACTGCGGCGACTCGACGGTGCAGAACCCGCCCGAGACGTGTGACAACGGCACGAACCTCGCGACGTACGGCGGCACGCAGAAGGTGTGCGGTCAGGGCTGCACGTGGGCGCCGTACTGCGGCGACGGCACGGTGAGCAACGGCGAGCAGTGCGACGAGGGCGCGATGAACGGCGCCGGCTACGGCCACTGCACGGCGGCGTGCACGCTCGGTCAGCGCTGTGGCAACGGCGTCAAGGAAGCGGCCGAGCAGTGCGACGACGGCGCGAACAACGGCGCCGCCGGCGACCCGTGCCAGGCGAACTGCACGCTGCTGTGCGGCAACGGCGTCGTCGATCCGGGCGAGCAGTGCGACCTCGGCGTCGCGAACAACACCGGCGGCTACGGCGGCTGCAATGCAAACTGCACGATCGGCCCGCGCTGCGGCGACGGCATCAAGAACGGCAACGAGCAGTGCGACAACGGCACGAACAACGGCCAGTACGGCACGTGCAACATGAACTGCACGCTCGCGCCGTACTGCGGTGACGGCGTCGTCAACGGCACCGAGCAGTGCGACAACGGCGCGCTCAATTCATCGACGGCGTACGGCCAGGGTCAGTGCACGAAGGCATGCCAGGCGGCACCGTACTGCGGTGATGGGATCGTCGAGGCGTCGTTCGGCGAGCAGTGCGAAGGCACGAGCGGCTGCAACATGTGCCACCTCGTGATCCAGTGATCACGCGGGCGTGACGGCCTGCGCGCACGCGGCGGCGAGCTCGTCGGCGCGGTCGTCGCTGATCCCGAGCGCGACGGCGAGGTCGGCGAGGAACTCGCTCTCGGCGGGCGCCAGCTCGAGGTCGGCGACGGCGACGACATACGCGAGCGCGTAGGCCAGCTCGCGCGCGCCGGTCCCCGACAGCTGCCCGCCGATCTCGCGGATCTTCTCGAGGCGCTCGAGATCGTCGTTCGCGTAGACATCGGGGATCACCGGCCCGAGATGGCCGGCGACCTCCGCGAGCACCGAGTCCTCGTCGGGGTCGCTCTTGTCGTCGGCGCCGGCGACGAGCGCACAGATGCCGAGGATCGCGCGGGCATCGGCATCGCCGACCGTGTCGCCAGCCGCTGTCGCCTTCACGATCGCGCGGAACGCATCGCCATTTACATGCATCGCGCGCGAACCTAGCATGCACCACGTGAAGTTCATGTACGGCACCGCGTGGAAGGAAGAC
>JAFAOG010000543.1 GCA_019237945.1 Deltaproteobacteria bacterium
GCTGGCGGCTGGTGAGCCGGCGACGCGCTGGGGGACGAGCATCCAGCTCGCCGGCGAGCTGCCGTGGGGCCCGCGGCCGGAGCGCACGGGGCGCATCGTGCACATCGATCGTTACGGCAACTTGATCACCGACCTGCCGCGCGGCGAGGCGGGCAACGCGGTGACGATCGAAGGGCACGCGCTGCCGCTGCGCGGGACGTACGAGGACGTCGCATCGGGCGAGCTGCTCGCGTATGTCGGCTCGATGCGGACCGTCGAAATCGCGGTGCGCGACGGCCGCGCCGATACGCGGCTGGCGGTCGGGCGGGGCGCGCTGGTGATGCCGGTGAAAGATGCCGGACCGTACCGTTGAAGTGACCGTGACCGCGCTCGCGGCGGGCGGCGATGGCGTCGCGCGCGACGAAGGCCGCGTGACGTTCGTGCCGCGCACGGCGCCGGGCGATCGCGTGCGCGTGCGGCTGACGAAGGAGACGAAGTCATTCGCGCGTGGCGAGGTCGTCGAGATCGTCGAGGCGTCGCCGGATCGCGTCGCGCCGCCGTGCCCGCACTTCACGCGCGGCTGCGGGGGATGCGCCTGGCAACACGTTGCGCGACCGGCGCAGCTCGCGGCAAAGCAGGCGATCGTCGCGGGCGCGCTGCGCAAGCTCGCGGTGCCGATCGAGCCGGTCGCGGATCCGTGCCCGCCGCTCGGGTGGCGCCGGCGCGCGCGCTTTCACATCGCGGGTGGGCGCGTCGGCCTCTATCGCGAGGGCACGCGCGAGGTGCTGCCGATCGATTCGTGCCCGCAGCTCGTGCCGGCGCTCGATGCGGCGTATCGCGCGGTCGTAGCCGCGTCGCCTCCCGATGGCGAACTGACGCTCGTGCTCGGTCACAAGGGCGAGGTGGTCGTCGGCGTCGAGCGGCCGTGGAAGCTCGCCGAGAAGCTGGTCGGCAAGGCGGGCATCGTCGGCGTCGTGGCGGGCGAGGCGAGCGTCGGGCGGCCGCGGATCGAGATCGAGCCCGGGCTGCAGGGCGGACCGGCGGAGTTCGCGCAGGCGAGCGCGGAGGGAAACGCGGCGCTGATCGCCCTCGCACGCGGCGCGCTTGGTGAACCGCCGCCGGTCGACCACAAGGGCGAGTCACGCGGCTTCCTACTCGAGCTGCACGCGGGCAGCGGCAACTTGACGCGCGCATTCCGTGCCGACGGCTGGCGCGTGACGACCAGCGACATCACGCCGGGCGCCGATCTGCTCGGGCCGGCCGACGAGGTGCTTGCTCGCGTTACCGGTCCGTTCGACGCGATCGTGCTCGATCCGCCGCGCACCGGCGCCGCCGAGGCCGTCCCGGGCATTCTCGCCCAGCGGCCATGGGTGATCGTCTACGTCAGCTGCGACCCGGCGACGCTCGCGCGTGATGCGGAGCGCCTCATCGCCGGCGGCTACCGAGCCGAACGGGCGTGGCCGCTCGATCTGATGCCGCAGACCGCGCACGTCGAGGTCGTGCTGCGTCTCACCCGTGGCTAACGAGCGGGAGTCCCCGCGCGCGGGCACGCTTGCGCGATGGAACGACGCGACTTTCTGAAGACCGGCATTGCGGGCGTGGCGTGCGCGAGCGGTGCGGCGAGTGCGGGCGGCGGCGGCGGCAACGGCAGTGGTGCGACGCGCGACGTGCACGACGACGGCGCGCTCGACGCGAAGGACCTGCTGCGCGTCACCGACGGCGGCGAGAAGCGCGGCGAGATGCTGTATCGCACGCTCGGCAAGACCGGCGAGAAAGTCTCGCTGATCGGCATGGGCGGCTTTCACCTCGGGCAGAAGTCCGTCGGCGAGAAGCTCGCGACGAAGCTGATCCACTCGGCGATCGATCGCGGCATCAACTTCCTCGACAACTGCTGGGACTACAACAAGGGCGACAGCGAGACGTGGATGGGCAACGCGCTCGCGCAGGCTGGCTATCGCAAGAAGGCCTTCCTGATGACGAAGCTCGACGGCCGCACGAAGGACTCGGCCGCCAAGCAGCTCGACGAGTCGCTGAAGCGCCTCAAGACCGATCACATCGACCTCGTGCAAGTCCACGAGGTGATCCGCTTCGACGACGGCGACCGCGTGTTCGCCGAGGGCGGCGCGATGGAGGCGCTGCTCGCCGCGAAGCAGGCCGGCAAGCTGCGCTTCATCGGCTTCACCGGCCACAAGGACCCGCGCATTCACCTGTACATGCTCGAGCAGGCGAACAAGCACAACTTCGCGTACGACACGGTGCAGATGCCGCTCAACGTGCTCGACGCGCACTTTCGCAGCTTCGCGCACGCGGTCGTGCCCGAGGCGCACAAGGCGGGCCTCGGCATCCTCGCGATGAAGACGATGGGCGGTGGCGTGTTCCCGAAGAACGTGCAGGTCGTGACGCCGATCGAGTGTCTGCACTACGCGATGAACCTGCCGACGAGCGTCGTGATCACCGGCATCGACAAGCCCGAGATCCTCGACCAGGCATTCGAGGCCGTGAAGACGTTCAAGCCGATGGACGCGGCCGAGGTCGCGGCGCTCGTGGCGAAGACGGCGGCGTTCGCGAAGGATGGCGCGTACGAGCTGTTCAAGACGACCGGCCACTTCGACGGCACCGCGAAGAGCCCCGACTGGCTCGGTGGCGAGACCGATGCCGTCAAGAAGATCGCGCCGCCGGCCTAGCCTTACGCTTCGATCGTGCCGGCCGTGGGCTTCGGCAGGTCGCCGCGCTGCGCGAGGAGCGCGTGCACGACGTGCCGCTGATCCGCCTCGCTCGCGAACCAGTCGCGCGGGAACGGATGCGCTTTCTCGCCGACCTCGATCACGAGCACCGGCGAGCTCTTGTTCCACGGCACGCTGCGCCGCAGGAAGTACACGGCGGTGACATCCTTCGGCGTGAGCTTGAGCGGGTTCGGCCGGTGCGCGCCGCGCGGCAGCACGACCTCGGTCGGCGACACTTTGATCGTGCCCGGCGGATAGATGATCGTCAGCGCGAGCTGGACCGCGCGCACGAGGCCCCACGCGAGCACCGCGTAGCCGCCCCACACGCCGACCGTCCCGAGCTTCAGGATCATCAGAATTCCGCCGATCGTGCCGCCGATCGCCCACGCGATCGTGCGCTGGCGCGAGACCTCGAGCTCGATCTCGGTGGTGCCGTGGCCTCCGGGCGAGGCGGGCGTTTCAGCGTCGCCAGTCGCGGGTGAGCTCGCTGACGCGGGCTTGGATCTCGTCGAGGCTGACATGCTTCAAACGCCGCGCGGAGACGACTTCCTCACCATCTACCACGACGTCGGTAATGGCGCGAGACGAGAGCGCGTAGACCACGTTCTTTTCGAGGGCTTGGACCGGCCAGAGCGACGGATCGTCGAGGTCGAGGGCGACGAGGTCGCACCGGTAGCCGGGGGCGATCCGCCCAACGGGGAGCCGGAGCACGTCGCCGGCGGTCCGCGTGCCGAGCGCGAAGCAGGTCTCGGCGTCGATCGCCTGGCCGTCGCAGCGGTGGACCTTCTGGAGCAGCGCGGCCGCGCGCATCTCGTCGAACACGCTGACGCGGTTGTTCGAGCAGCCGCCATCGGTGCCGAGCCCGACGCGAACCCCGCGCGCGACGAGATCGACCAGGTCGGTCACGCCGTCGCCGAGGAACATGTTCGAGCCGGGACAGTAGGCGAGGGACCCGCCGCGCTCCGCGAGCAGCGCGCGCTCGCCGTCGTCGAACCAGCAGCCGTGCACCGCGATCATCGCCGACATGTCGACCTGCAGCTGGCTGACCGCGACGAGCGGGCGCTTGCCGAACCGTTCGAGCGACTGCTCGACCTGATACGTCTCCTCGGCGAGATGGATGTGCCACGGCACGCCCGCATCGGCCGCGCATCCCGCGCCCGCCTCGATCATCGCGGGCGTCGCGCCGTGCTGGCTGTGCGGAGCCGGCTGCACCGTCGTCAAGAAGCGCGCCGGGTCCTTGTACTTGGCGTGGAGCTCCTCGAAGTGCGCGACGGCCTGCGGAATCGTCTCGCGATACGCCGCGGGCGCGCCTTCCCAGTCGTAGAAGCAGCGGGCAAGCACGATGCGCATGCCAAGCCGCCGCGCGGCATCGATCGTCGCGCTCGCATTCTCGTTGCCCTGCGCGTTGAGATAGTAGAAGTCGCACACGGTCGTCACGCCGTGCAGCAACATCTCGCCGAACGCGAACAACGCCGCGGTCGCCATGTCCTCGGCGCGCAGCCGGGGCGAGTACTTGTAGAGCGCCTTGTCGCGCCACTCGAGGAACGGCAGGTCATCGCCGATGCCGCGCAGCAGCGACTGGAAGCTGTGGTTGTGCGTGTTGACGGTGCCCGGCACCATCGCGCGCCGGCTCCAGTCGATCCGCTGCGCTCCCGCCGCCCGCGGATCCGCCGCGACGGTCGCGGGATCGCCGACCGCGACGATCTCGCCGCCGACGCTGAGCACGCTCGTCGGGCCGCGGCTGCCGTCGTCGGTGATCGCGCGATCCGCGGTGACGAGCACGTGCATGCCGCGAACACTATCACTCCCCCGTGCTAGCTTGCGGCGCGTGGCTGGCGACAAGCGCGACCCGATCTACGTGTTCCACTCGGAGCACCCGATCCTGATCGAGCGCGCAGTCGGCGAGCTGCGCGATGCCGTCGTTCCGCCCGCCGCGCGCGGCTTCAACTACGACGTCGTCGAGGGCAAGCCGAAGGGCTCGCAGATCGTCGCGCTCGCGCAGACGCTGCCGATGATGGCGGCCGCGCGCATGGTGTTCGTGCGCGACCTCGCGCTGCTGCCCGCCGACGAAGGCGAGACGCTGCTCGACTACCTCGCCAAGCCGAACCCGTCGACGGTGATCGTCGCGCTGACCTCCAAGCTCGACAAGCGCCTCAAGCTGTTCGCGCAGCTCTCGAAGAAGGGCTGGCTGCACGTCCTCGAGGCGCCGCGCCAGCTCGCGGGCTGGGTGCGCGACGAAGCAAAGGCACGCAACGTCAAGCTCGATGCCGCCGCCGTCCAGCGCCTCGTCGACGCCGTCGGCTCCGATCTCTCGCGCCTCGCGCTGACGATCGAGCAGCTCGGTCTCTACACGGCCGGCAAGGCGGTGACGTCCGACGACGTCGACGAGCTGGTCGCCGATACGCGCGAACGGTCGGTGTTCGAGCTGACCGACGCGATCGGGGCCGCGGACCGCGCCCGCGCTCTCGCGGCCGTCGCCGCGCTCTGCGATCAGCGCGAGAGTGCCGTCGGTGTCGTCGTGATGCTCGCGCGGCACATCCGCCAGCTGTCGCTGCTCCACCACATGCGAACCTCGCAGGTGCCGCGCGGCGAGTGGGCAGGTCGCATCGGCGTCCCGCCGTTCGTCGTCGACAAGCTGATCGCGCAGGCGCGCTCGTACACGCCGCGCGCGCTCGCGGCCGCGACCCGCCGCCTGGCCGCGGCTGACCGCGCGCTCAAGGGCGACATCACGCTGACGGCCGATACCTCGCCGTTCACCGGCCCGCAGATGAAGGCACTCGGCCGCGACCTCGGCGAGCGCGTGATCCTCGAGAGCGTCGTCGACGGCATCGTCGAGCTCGCGAGCGCCTAGTCCTTCAGCGCCTTCTCGAGATCTTCCGGCAGCGGCGCGCCGACGAGCGTCTTCTGATCTTCAGTGCCCGCGCGCGGCGGCGGTGGCGGATGCGCGGCGTGAGCGCCCGGCGGAGGCGGCGGGACGGACTTGCCGGCGGGACGCGCGGGCGGGCGCATCGACTCGGGCAGCTGGATGGCCGGCTGCGTGTCCTCGCCCGCGATGCCCATGTCCTCGAACGGCTTGCGGTACTCCATCGGCAGCTTGGCGAACTTGGACGCGAGCTGCGCGCGCGGGACGAACAGCTCCTCGCGGCGGCCGCCGCCGACGTCGCGCTTGAGGACGAGCTCGCCGCTCATGCGCGAGCGCTCGCGGATCGTGCGTGCGAGCGGCGTGAGCTGCGAGAGGACTTCCATCGGCACGATGCGCGGCTCGGGGAGCTGCGCGAGGTCCTGCGAGCCGAGCGTGATGTCGGTCAGCGTGCGGTGGGTGACGAGATCCTTGAGCGCCTTGGATGCACCTTCGCCGAGGCGGCGGATGCCGTCGACGTCTTCGGTGTCGAGCGGGTTGTAGTCGCCTTCGGGATCGCCGTTCGCCGACAGCGACTGCCACGTCGCGCCCTTGTCGCCGACGGTGAAGCGCAGGCCGAGCGACGACCGGTCGGGCTTCTCGCGCAGCGTGATCACGTGCTCGCCCGACTTCTTCTCGAACGCGACCATCACGTACTTGCCGAGCTCGACCGGCGCGGGCTTCGCCTTGCCGAGCAGGCCCTTCTTCATCATGTGGACGATCACGGACTCCGCGAGCTGATCGACGCGGATCGGCTGGCGATACGGATCGGGCTGGAGCGTGAACGTCGCCATCAGGCGACCCGACGTCGCGACCGCGTTGGCGACCGGCTCGATGCCGCGGACGTCCCACGACATGATCCACTTCGCGTTCGGCAGCTGATGATGATCGAAGAACGGGCGCAGCGCGTGGAGCACGGCGTCCGATGCCGTCGATGCACTGGCCTGGGCCTCGAGCGCCGTGACGCGGCCTTCGACCTGCGCGCGCGCCTGCGCCAGCGCAGTCTTTGCGGTCGCGAGCGTCTTTTGCGCGACGCCTTGCGCCTGCATCGCTTTCTTGTCGGGGACCATGTAGCTCGATAGCGCGCTGGTCAGCGACTTCTCGAGCTCGGTCAGCTTGGCGAGCTCGCGGTCCGCGTCGCCGCGGCCTACCTTCGCGTTGTCACGACGCGAATCGAGCTCGGTCAGCGGCATGAACGCGCCGGTGCACGCTTCCACCGCCGACGTTAGCGTCTCGATGAAGTTTTCATCGAGCGGAAACGGCGTGCCATCCCCATAGCGATACATGCCCTCGGGAGTATACCCAAAGGACTAGTAGTTTCCCAAAAGACCGAGCTGCAGGATCACGGCGTCCAGCAGGCCGTTTCCGTAGAGGAACTGCTTGTCGATGCCCATCGGGTTCGCCAGGGAGCTATCTGCGGGCAGCTGGTCGAGGATCAGGAGGTCGCCCTTGAGGTTGAATTCGAGGCGGTCGAGGAACCCCCAGACCGGCTTTTCGCCGGCCACATTGATCAGCGTCAGCTTCGCGCCGAGCACGCCGGAGCGGACCGGGGACAGCTCGCGGTCACCGGTGTAGTACTCGCCGGCGGTCGATTCGGTCTCGTAGAAGAACGCGTCCTTGAAGAACTTCGCGGCCGACTGCTGGTAGACGCGCGCGTGGATCTTCAGCAGCAGCGAGTTGCCGATGTACTGCGAGTAGCCGAGCTCGACGTCGCCGCCGACGACGCGCCACGTATCGTCGTAGAACCGCGCGCCGAAGTGGGCCGCCGCATGGAGCTTCGGCAGGTAGCGATTGACCCGGGCCGTCAGCGACCACCGGGCGCGCTCGTTCGGGATGTGCTCCTGCGCCGACACGCCACCGACGCGCACGCGGCGATACGGGTTCGACAAAAAGCCGTCGAGCACCTGGCCGTAGAGCGCGACCTGCAGGTTCATCGTCGGCGACAGGTTCTGCGTCAGCGTGCCCTGGGCCGTATCGATCGAGATGTCGTGCCAGACGGTCGTGCCGGGCTTGTCCTTGCCGAAGAAGCCGCCGGACTTGAGGCATGCCTCGGCGCCGATCAGCGCGTGGCGCTCGAGCGGCATCGCCTGGCCGTTGTCGTGGTCGCACACCTCGTCGAACGAGTGGCTGTACGCGAGTGCGATCGTCGTGTTGCGACCTGGCAGGTCGACCTGGGCCGTCCCGCCGACCGAGTGCGAGAGGTAGTCGCGCTCGGTGCCGAAGCTCGTCGAGAACGTGATCGACGACCGCCGGCCCTTGAAGCCGAGCGACGCGTTGCCCTCGTGCCGCACGTCGGAGAACTTCGTCGCCGCCGACACGGCGTCGACCTGATACGTCGTCGCCGTCGCGCCGGAGACGGCGTCGGCGGAGTAGCCGAGCGCCATGTCGACGTAGCGCCCGAGATCGAAGCCGACGTCGGCCTGCGGATGGACGACGGTCAGGCCGCCCTTGTCGCCGGCGCGCCGCTCCTCGAACACCGAGGTCGACACCTCGGCGCGATCGTCTGCCGCAGCGACCGCGGAGGTCGCGAGCACCGCAAGCGCGAGGAGGCGAGCTAGTTGCCCTAAAGGACGCCTTCGCCGCAAGGTGCCCGGCCATCTCGCAAAGCCTCGACGGCCGGGGCTATCTATGCGGCTCAGTTGCAACCGCAGCCTCCGCCGCCGGCGCCATGGCCACCGGCTGCGCCTTCGCGGTTCGTCATCACGTGATCGTCCGACTCGGTCTCGTGCGGATCGTTGTCGAACACCATCACCTGATCGGCGAGGAACTGCTTCTCGCTCGCGCGCACGGCCTGACGGCCGCATGCCCCGAGACCAGCGAGGAGCGCGAGGAGGGCGATGACTCTAGAAGAAGATCGCAAGTCCACCGGAGTACTCCTGGCCGTTGTTGGAGTGGTTTTCGTTGAACAGGGTCCAGTTGCGCGCATCGATGCGCACGGTGATCTGCTTCTTGAGCGTGATCTCGAGGCCGCCGCCGGCACCGAGCGCCATCAGCGTCTCGCGCGGGTCGACGTAGTTGTCGGCCTTCGGCGAGATGTGCGCGGCGCCGACGCCGATGCTCGCGTACGGTCCGAGCACCGCGCCGGGCGCGAGGCGCAGCACGAAGCCGAGGCCTCCGAGGTAGACGTCCTTCTCGCTGCGCGGCGACAGGCCGGCAAAGCCTTCGATCGCCCAGTACGGATCGACGATGATCGACGGCCGTAGCAAGAACACGCCTTCGCCGTCGAGGATCCCGGCGGACGCGGCGAGCCCGACCGTCGCGTAGGGTACGGGCGACGGGCCGAGGATCGCGCGCTTGATCGCGCGGCCCATGCGCGTGAAGGTGCCGGGCTCCTCCTCGTCGCCGACCTCGAACGGATAGACCATGTCGCCGACGATCCAGGCTTGCGTGCCGTCGTCGAGCTCGATCTTGAACCAGTAGTCGCGCGTGCCGCGCTCGAGCACCTGGTAGACCTGGTTGCGCGTGACGATACCGAGCTCGCGATAGCCGGTGCCCGGGCCCGAGTAGACGCTGGCGCGCTGCGCGATCACGCGCAGGTAGGCATCGGCGCTGGCGGTGCCGGCGATGCACAGGATCGCGAGGATGACGAGGCGCTTCATCGGAAGTCCCGCCTCCGGCGGGCTTGCGGTGCAAGCCCACCCAACACCTGCACCCCGCTCGCTTCGCTCGCTTTCCTCACTGGAACCACGCCAGGAACGCCTGCACGGCGGGATCGGACATATCGGCGAACAGGTCGCCGCCGCCGTGGGCATCGATGCCCTTGAGCGGCTTGGTCAACAGCTCGCTGGCCTGGGGCTGGCCGCAGTTGAGGTACTGCTGGGTGATCCGGTAGTTCGCGGCGTCGTCGACGGGGTTGGTCTTGAGCGTCAGGCCGTGCGCGTTGAGGTGGCAGGACGTCGAGCGGGCGCAGCCGTTTGCGGTGTCGGTGATCTTCAGGAATTGCGGCTCGATCGTCGACACGAAGTACGCCTGGCCCTTGGTGGGGTTGCACTGCCCGATGTCGGGCGGCGTATCTCCGAGATCGACTGTCGGACAGCCGCAGAGTGCGACCGCGCAGGCAAGGATTGCCCAGTGGTTGCCCATCCCTAGCGCGAAGATACACCGGGCGTTAGCTGCGTGTCTTCAAAGAGGATCTGATAACCTTGTGGCGAGTGTCGCAAGGACCGTCCCGACCGCCGGGTTCCGGCCGGCCTGCGTCGGCGGCGACGCCGTTCAAAGGGACGGGCGTCGTCAAGGCGCAGACCGTTCCGCCGCCGATCCCGAGCGCGGCGAAACCGCCGCCGATACCGCCGCGCGGTACGCCGCCCGCGACACCACCGCTGCCTGCCGCCACCGCACCGCCCGCACCGCCTGCCGCCGCGCCGCCTGCCGCCACACCGCCCGCGCCGACGCCTGCACCGTTGCCGCCGCCACCGAGCGCGCCGAGCGCCAGCGCGGATCGCCCGCGCAGCATGGTGCGGATCGACATCGAGCCGGATCGCGTCGTGCGCAGCGCGCTCGTCGGCCGCGACGCGGCGCTGAGCACGCTGCGCGACGTCGTGACGCGCGCGATCGACTTCCAGGCGCCGCAGCTGGTGACGATCGTCGGCAACCAGGGCACCGGCAAGACGCGGCTGATCAACGAGTTGATCGCGGAGCTGCGCGAGAAGCAGACGCGCGTGTTTCACGGCACGGCGGTGCGCGACAAGAAGTGGTCCGCGATCTCGGCGCTGCTGCGCGACCGCTTCGAGCTGACGCCGCAGCCCGACGAGACCGACAAGCTGCGCTTCACGCACGAGGTGCGCGAGGTGATCGGCGAGAAGGATGTCTCGGAGCTGCTCTACCTGCTCGGCGGCTACGTCGGGCTCGAGTTCCCGCCGACGCCGTTCCTCAAGGCCGTTACCGAAAACCCGGCGCAGCTCGCCGACCTCGCGAAGACGGCGCTCAAGCGGTTCCTCGAGCTCGACGCCGCGAACAGCGCGCTCGTGCTCGTGCTCGACGATCTGCAGTGGGCGGGCGACGAAACGCTCGGCCTTCTGCACGACATCGCCGCCGGCGTCGGAGGATCGATTGTCCTTCTGTGCGCGGCGCGTCCCGAGATGCTCGTGCGCATGGGCGGGTGGGGCGAGGGCGCAGTCGATCACACGCGAATCGATCTGCGCAACCTCGAGGGCGACGACGCCGAGGACATGTTCCGCAAGCTGATGTCGAAGGTGTCGCGGATCCCCGACGACATCATCGATACCGCGATCGAGGTCACCGGCGGCAACCCGGCGCTGCTCGAGCAGCTGGTCAAGCTGTACCTGGAGAACGGCGCGCTCGTGCCGACGGCCGGCGCGTGGCAGCTCGACGCGGATCGCGCCGCCGATACCGAGCTGCCGGTGTCGGTCGACGAGGCGATCGAGGCGCGCATCGCGGCGCTCGAGTCGGAGGAGCGCGACCTGCTCGAGAAGGCGGCCGTGTTCGGCAACGTGTTCTGGCTGTCGGCGGTGATCGCGCTGACGCGACTCGAGCGCGCGCAGGAGAAAGTCGGCCCGCTCGACCTCGAGTGGGGCCATGGCGAGGACGTGCGGCGGCGCGTGAGTGATTTGATCAGCGTGCTCGCCGATCGCGATTACGTGCTGATGCTCGATGCCGATGATTCGAGCGTGCCTGGCGACGTCGAGGTCGTGTTCAAGCACAACCTCGAGCGCGAGCTGATCGTGCGGTCGACGGAGGCGCGCAAGCTCGCCCGCTACTACCTCGCGGCCGCGCAGTGGCTCGAGTCGAAGCTGTCGACGCTGCGCGACGAGCAGCTGGAATTCTTGGCCTCGCTGTACGAGCGCGGCGGCGATACGCGGCGGGCCGCGCGCTGCTACCTGCAGGGCGGCGATCGCGCGCGCGCTCGCTACTCGCCCGACGAGGCGCGCAACCTGTACGAGAAGGGCCTCGCGATGCTCGGCGAGACCGATGCGCCGGCGCGGCTCGACGGCCTGCACAACCTCGGCGACGTGCTCGAGCAGAGCGGCAAGACCGACGAGGCCGCGCAGTGCTTCTCCGAGATGCTGCAGCTCGCCTGGCGCTTCGACTCGCTGAACAAGGCGGGTGCGGCGTACTCGCGTCTCGCGCGCGGCCAGCGCCGGCTCGGCAAGTACGACGCGGCGATGGAGCATCTGCGGCGGGCGCAGGAGCTGTTCGAGCGGTCGCGCGACGATCGCGGCATCGCGTCGACGCTCGACGACATGGGCCGCGTCCACTGGCTGCGCGGCGGTTACAGCCAGGCGCTCGACTTTCACCGCCAGGCGCTGACGATCCGCCGTGCGCTCGGTGATCGCCGCTCGATCGCGCTGTCGCTCGCGAACATCGGCCGCGTCCATCACGACAGCGGCAACTTCAAGGCCGCGATCGCGCAGTTCCGCGAGGCGCTCGATCTGCGCCGCGACATCGGCGACATGGTCGGCATCGTGCAGTCGCTGTGCGATCTCGGCGGCGTGTACGCCGAGGACGGCAACCACGAGCAGGCGCTCGACCTGCTCGCCGAGGCGCGCTCCGTCGCGCAGGAGATCGGCGACAAGCTCGCGCTCGCCGACGTGCTGTCGCGCACCGGCGAGGTCAAGGGCGCGATGGGCCGTGGCGCGGAGGCGGTCAAGGATCTCAGCGATGCGAAGCAGCTCGCCTCGCAGCTCGGCGATCGCGTGATGCTGACGGTCACGCACCAGCGGCTCGCGCAGGTGCAGCTGCAGCTCGGCCAGCTCGAGGCCGCCGACGTCGAGGCGCACGCGGCGGTCGCGGTCGCCCAGGCGGTCGGGCTGCGCGTCCACATCGGGTGCGGCTATCGCGTCAAGGCGGAGGTCGCGGCGGCGCTCGGCCACACGCTCGCGGCCGAGGACGACTTCCGGCGCGCGATCGAGATCCTCGCGACCGTCAAGCACGAGGTCGAGCTCGCGCGCGCCTATCAGGGCCTCGCGTCGCTGAAGGAACGCGCCGGTAACACGGCCGAGGCGATGAAGCTGCGCGGTCGCGCGACGGACATCTTCACGCGGCTGCGCGGCGCGGCGCAGACCGAATAGGAGCGCCGGACGCGTGCAGCTCGCTGTGCCAGAGCCGGTGCGCGAGGTCTGCCGCGTGCTCGCGCAGGCCGGTCACGAGGCGGTCACCGTCGGCGGTGCGGTGCGCGACGCGCTGCTCGGCCGGCCCGTGAGCGACTGGGACGTCGCGACGAGCGCGCATCCCGAGGAAGTCGTGAAGCTGTTCAAGAAGACGATCCCGACCGGCCTGCAGCACGGCACGGTCACCGTGGTCGTGCAGCGCGAGCACGTCGAGGTGACGACGTTTCGCGGCGAAGGCGCGTACAGCGACGCGCGGCGGCCCGACAGCGTGACGTTCGGCGTGCCGCTCGTCGAGGATCTCGCGCGGCGCGACCTCACCGTCAACGCGATCGCGTACGACCCCGAGAAGCAGCAGCTCGTCGATCCGTTCGGTGGCCAGCGCGATATCGAGGCGAGGCTGCTGCGCGCCGTCGGCGACCCCGTCGCGCGGTTCACGGAGGACGGCCTGCGCGTGATGCGCGCGGTGCGGTTCTGCGCGCAGCTCGAGTTCGAGCTCGAGCCGGCGACCGAGGCGGGCATCGTCGCGGCGCTGCCGTCGCTGGCGCGGGTGTCGCGCGAGCGCGTGCACGACGAGCTGGTCAAGCTGCTCTCGGCGCGCCAGCCGTCGCGCGGGCTCGTGCCCGCCGTGCGCACCGGGATCATCGCGTCGGTCTTGCCCGCGCTGGGGCGCGTCGATGCCGAGCGCGTCGATCGGGCGGCCCGGCGGGTGCGTCTGGCCGCGCTGCTCGCGCCGCTCTCCGACGACGAGACGCTGCCGCACGTGCTCGACCGGCCGCTGCAAAAGCGGGTCGCCGAGATCCTGCGCGCGCTGAAGTTCTCGAACGAGGACATCGATCAGGCGAGCACGCTCGTCGCGGTGTCGCATGCGCCGCGCGCCGCTGCGTGGGAGCCCGCCGAGGTGCGCCGGCTCCTCTCGCAGCTCGCACGCGATCATCGCGAGCCGGCGATCGAATTGTGGGAGAGCGCGGCGGAGCCGAACCACGTGCTCGTCCAGACCGCGCAGCGCGTGCTCGGCGATCCGCTGGCGACCGGCGACCTCGCGGTCACGGGCAAGGACCTGATGGACGCGCTGCAGATGAAGCCCGGCCCCGCGATCGGTCGGAT
Organism: Deltaproteobacteria bacterium; assembly: GCA_019237945.1. Taxonomy (GTDB): domain Bacteria; phylum Myxococcota_A; class Polyangia; order Haliangiales; family Haliangiaceae; genus JABFXX01. The sequence goes on from JAFAOG010000543.1 coordinate 13,773, forward strand.
GCTCGCGATGCTGCTCCAGCGCGTGATCGATGATCCGTCGCGCAACACGCGCGAGACGCTACTCGCCGAGGCACAGACGCTCGAGCTCGAGGTCGGGCGGTAGCGATGATCGACCTGACCGGCAAGACGCTCGCGAACCGCTACGACCTGCTCGCGCTGATCGGCACCGGCGGGATGGGAGCGGTGTATCGCGCGCGCGATCGCGAGCTCGACGAGCTGGTCGCCCTCAAGGTCATCCGCCACGACCTCGCCGCGCTGCCGCAGATGGGGGAGCGCTTTCGCCACGAGGTCAAGCTCGCGAGGCGCGTCACGCACGTCAACGTCGCGCGGACGTTCGAGCTCGGCAGCGCGGACGGCGTGATGTTCTGCACGATGGAGCTGATCGAAGGCGAGTCGCTGACCGTGCGGCTCGGCCAGCGGCGGCGGCTGCCGGTCGGCGAGGCCGTGCCAATCGCGATCGCGATGTGCGAGGCCCTCGAGGCGGCGCACGCGGCGGGCGTGATCCACCGCGACATCAAGCCCGACAACGTGCTGCTCGCGCATGACGGCCGCGTCGTGCTCGCCGATTTCGGCGTCGCGGCGGTCGCGGCGGCGGAGGGCGAGCTGTCGGGCACGCCGGCGTACATGGCACCCGAGCAGGCGCGCGGCGAGGCGCCGTCGCCGGCCGCCGACGTCTACGCGGTCGGCGCGGTGCTCGCGGAGATGCTCGCGGGCCGGCGCGCGTTCTCGGGCGACGTCGCGACGATCCTCGCCGCGAAGCAGGACCTCGAGCACGTCGCGCTCGCGCCCGGCGAGGCATCATCGGAGCTCGCCCAGGTGATCGCGCAGGCGACGGCGCGCGATCGCGACAAGCGGATCGGCAGTGCGGCCGCGCTCGCCCGTGCGCTGTCGACGTGGGCCCGACCGGCGCGCGCCGCGACGCAGCCGCATGTCCGCCCTGCGATCGACTCCGACGAGCTGCGCACGGTGTACGTCGTCGGCGCGCGCGGCTTCGACCGCCCGAAGCTGTATCTCGCGAGCGCGGTACACGAGCAGCTGCTCGCGAAGCTGCGCCGGGTTCCGCGCATCCGCGTGCTCGCGCGCTACGGCGAGCTCGGCGACGCGCCGGAGGATACGAAGATCGTCGTCGACGTCGACGCCGACGAGACGATTCACGTGCGCGTCACGCCGCCGGGGCTCGCGTTCGAGGTCCCCGCGCGCATCGATCAGGTCGCGCCCGCCGTCGAGCTTGCGGCACGTGCGATCGACGGTGCGCTCGCCAGCGAGCCGATGCCCGCGACGGCGCTCGAGGTCGAGGACCTGATCCTGCGCGCGCGCCATATGCTGCACGACAACGTGCGCGATACGCCGCGCGCGATGGAGCTGCTGGAGCAAGGCGTCGCGATGGCGCCCAACGAGCCGCGGCTGATCGCGAACCTCGCGATCGCGCACGTGCGCATGGCGTTCTTCCTCGGCGAGACGAACACGACGTCGCTCGCCCGCGCGACCGAGCTGGCGCGCCAGGCGCTCGCGATCGCGCCGCAGCTCGCCGACTCGCACATCGCGGCCGCCCACGTCGCGCTCAACACCGGCGACGCCGTCGAGGCCGCCGTGCAGTTCCGCACCGCGATCGCATGCGCGCCGCACCTGACCGAGGCCCACGAGCAGCTCGGCCGCCTCCTGCTCGAAGCCGGCTACATCGACGTCGCGATGGCGCGCCTCGAGGACACCCTGCGCATCGCGATCGGCCCGCGCATGGTGCGCTGGGACATCGGCCGAGCGTGGGTCCTCGAAGGCCGCTTCGACGATTACCTCGCGCTCGAGGCCGAGCTGATGGCGGAAGGCCGCGATCGCCCGAACTCGCGCGCCCGCTACCTGTGGTGGCGAGGCGACCTCTCCGGGCTGCGCGAGTTCCGCACGTGGTTCGAGGCGGGCGGCCAGATGGCGCTCGTGGCCGAGGTCGCCCGCACGATGCTGCGCGTCTTCCTCGACGGCGACTACGCGGGCGCGCGCGAGCCGCTGATCGAGTTCATGCATGGAGAGAAGGCCAATGCGCGGCGTCGCGCGTTCGTGGCCCAGATGGCGACCGAAGCGGCTGCGTACGCGGGCGATCTCGATACCGCGTTCCTCGCGCTGGCGACCGCGACCGACGCCGGCCTGTTCGATCTGCACTGGCTCGACAAGTGCCAGCTGCTCGAGCCGCTGCGCAGCGACCCGCGCTTTGGTCCGCTGCGCGCGTCGGTGAAGGCGCGCGCGGAGTCGATCCTCGACGCGCTCTACGGCGACCGCGGCAGCGTCGCGACGTCGGATACGGTCGCCGCGACGTCGTGACCGCCACACCCAGATTGGCGCGAAAACGCGAAAGCGCGAAGCCTTCGTCCAGGAGGCTACTCGTTCGTGTCCTCGGAGCCAGGGGCGAGGCGAACTGGCGCTTCGCCAGTACGCCGAGCCGGAGTCTGGGCCTCTGCTTTTCCGCTCCGGAACTTCGTGCTTTCGCGTTTTCGCGCTAGCTCTGCTCTTCGCTAACTCACGAGCTCGCACCACGCGTCGACGACGACGCTGCGCGACCCGCGGCCGCCGACGACGACGCGCGGCAGCTCGAGCTTGCTGATGCGGCCGTCGAGATCGACGACGAGGTGAGAGACGCGCCGCACGAGGTTTGCGAGGCCCGCGCGATCGGGCTCGGGGTCGCCGGCGCGCGACGCGACGATTGCGGCCGCGAGGCGCTGCGCATCGAGCAGGCGGAGCGGGGCGGGGGCCGCCGCGATGTGCGGTGCGCCGGGGGCGTCGAGGACGACCGTCCAGCCGAGGTGCGGCAGCTTGTGGAACGCGATCGACAGGTCGCGCCCGAGCGGCGGATGCTCGCGCACGATCACGGCGCCCGTGTCGAGGTTGCGGCCGGCGGCGGCGAGCACGCTCGAGTAGGCGCGGCGCACCAGGGCGTCGCTCGTGACGTCGCGCTCGACGGGACAGCCGGCGGGCTCGGTCGGCAGGTCGTTGCCCCACGGCTTGAGCTCGACGGGGAAGCCGACCGCGCGCGCGCCCTTGACGGCCGCGGAGGGCGTCGTCGCGACGACCTGGCGCGTGATCGGCACCTTGTATGCGCGCAGCAGCACCTTTGTCTCGTGGTCGCCGACGCGTCCCGCGGATGCGAGCTTGCCGAGCTGCCGGACGAGGAGGTCGCGATCGATCTCGAGCTCGGCGGATGCGGTCTTCGGCGCGGGTCCGAGGCCGACCGCGATGCGCTCCGCGGCGTGGCCGAGGACGTCGATCGCGGCGAGCGCGGCGCGGGCGCCGTAGAGCGCGGGCTCGTCGCTGCCGAGCTCGGCGCGCGCGACGATCGGGATCGCGAGCGGCTGCGCTGGCGGAGCGCCGGCGGCGGGATCGTAGAGCACGGCGTCGGTGCCGCTCGCCTCGAGCTTCGGCGGGCGCAGCCCGAGCGCCTCGGCCTCGGCGACGATCGCGTGCGCCTGCGCCTCGAGCCACGAGCCGGCCGGCGCGACGATCGCAGCGCGCGGACCTTCCGGCATGCCGAAGCGAACGAGCGCGACGACTGCCTCGAGCCACGCATCGACATCGTGCGCGAGCGCGGCGCCGTGCGCGCGGAGGTAGGCGAGGGCGGCGGCGCGTTCGATCGCGGCGCGGCCGCTGCCCTTCGGGGGCGGCGCGAGCAGGCAGATCGGACGGCCGGTCGCGGCGGCGTGCGCGCAGGCCTGCGCGAGCTCGAGCGTCGTCGCGGCGCCGGGCGGTGCGTCGAGGGCCCACGCGACGATGTCGCCGTCGCCCGCGCGCTCGGCCGCTCGCGCCTCGATGCCGCGCGCACGCAGCGCTGCGATCGCGGTGGCGCCGAGCGACTCGGGTGCGATGACGCTGACGCGCGCGGGCTGCTCGCGTACGTCCTTGACCATCGCGCGCGCAGTCATCACTTCACCAGGTGCACCGACAGGTGCTCCGCGATGCGTTCGACGGACTTCTTCGGCTGATGCACGCCGCGCGGCGGCAGCGCGCGATGCGAGAGCACCATCGGGTCGAGGCCGATGCCCGCGAGGTCGAGCCGGCGCATCGACTGCGACGGCACTGGCGTCGGGTACTCGTCGACGGGTGCGCCCGCGATCCGCACGCCGATCACGGCCTCGCCGCGCACGCGCACGGTCTGCAGCTGCTTGCCCGCGATGCGGCTTGCATGGATCAGCGCGCCATCGGCGGCGAGCGCGACGACGTGCGTGACCTGTGCGTAGTCGCGCAGCTCGGCGATCGCGGCGACCTCGGGGAAGCGCTCTGGCCGGCTCGCCTCGTCGACGAGGATCACCTGCGCGCCGAGCTCGCGGCTCGCGGCCGCGGCGACCTGCGCCCAGCCGAGGTAGTCGAGCTGGAGGTCGGTCGGCACGCCGACGGAATCGAGGCCGGCGCGCCGCGCGCGATCGGCAGCGAGATCGAGCCATGTCGCGTCGCCGGCGGCGATCGCGGTCGCGCGCCCGAGCTTGCCCGCGGCGGCGAGCGCGCCGTCGAGCCAGCGCACGGTGCGCACCGGCGATGCGGCGCCGACCCAGACGGCGACCTTCATTTGAAATCCTCGAGCCGCTCGACGAGCGCGGCGAGGCCGAGGTCGATCGTGCCGGGCAGCGCGCCGTCGACGAGCTTGCCGGGCTGCGCCCCGATCCTGATCAGGCTCGCCGCGCCGGCGACATCCGCATTCGCGCTGCCGATCATCACGCACAGCTCGGGTGCGAGCGGCGTCTTGTTGTCGAGGAACGCACTGCCGAGCACGACGCCGCCGAGCCGCTGCGCGAGCGTGTTGGCGTTCGCGGCGACCTTCGGATCCTTCGCCGCATCATCGGCGAGCGCCACGATCGCGCCGAGCGTGTGCGCGACCTCCGCGGGCGAGCTGCCCGCGATCTCGACGCGCTCGTCGGCGCCGCCCGGCAAGGCGAGCACGACCACATCGACGTCCTCATCGCCGGCCGGCACTTCACTGGCGCGTCCGATCAGCGCGACCGCGGCGCCGCCATCGCTCGCGCGCACGTAGCCGCCGTCGCGATCGCGCAGCTCGACCTCGTCGCCGCCGGTCGTCCGCGCGCGCAGTAGCAGGCGGGCGCCGATCCGCGCGCCGGTCCGCGGTGCGAGCTCGGCGGCGCTCGGGGCGTCCGCGCCGAACAGCACGAGGCGCGGCCGCAGGTGATCGATCACGCCTTGCCATGCAGTCCCGACCGCGGCCCACAGCGGCGCGACGATCGCATCGGTGAGCGCGACGACGATCTTGTCGGCGCCGCCCTTGGCGAGCAGGCTCTCGATCGCGTCGATGCCCGGCACCTTTGCCGCGCTGATCACCTGGCCGGTCGAATCCGCGGCGCCCTTCGCATCGGGGTCGTGAACGATCAGCGCAGCGTAGAGGGTCGCGCCCCACGAGCTCGCGAGCTGACGACCTGCCGCCAGCGCGACGAGCGAGCTCGCGGAGACCCGCTCGCCATCGAGATCGATGTGGACGAGGACGCAGGCCACGTCCGCCGACGTTACGGCCGATCCCGCCCTCAGAGCAAGAATTGCGCGCACTTGGCCGCTCAACCGGCGGCCCGAGCGTCAGAGGGCACCCGTAGGGTGGCGAAGTCATGGGCGCGATCCAGGCGCAGATCCTCGACGAGCTGGGCTACGACCCGGACGACGGCCGGCCCCAGCTCCACGAGCTGCGCCCGGTGGCGGTTGGCGAGGTCGTGGCGGCGCGGGATGGCGCGCGCGCGGTCGCGGTCGCCCGGCTCGGCAGCGGCCGGCTGGTCGTCGTCGCGGACGTGTGCCCGCACGACGGCGGCCGGATCTCCGATGGCTACGTCGAGGGCGAGCGGCTCGTCTGCACGCGGCACGGCTGGGAGCTCGAGCCGTGCGAGGGTCGCTGCGTTCGCGCGCGGCGCGGGTAGTCGGGCGCGGGCTTGCTGTCGCGGTCGCTAACCGCGAGCCTGCTGCCGGAGCATGTGATCGGCGAGCACGAGCGCGACCATCGCCTCGACGATCGGCACCGCGCGCGGCAGCACGCACGGATCGTGGCGGCCCTTCGGCTCGAGCGTGACGTCGTTGCCGTCGGCGTCGACGGTCGGCTGCGCGCGCATGATCGTCGCCGTCGGCTTGAACGCGATCCGCAGCGTGATCGGCTCACCGTTCGAGATGCCGCCCTGGATGCCGCCCGAGCGGTTCGTGCGCGTGCCGATCGTGCCGTCGGCGCGGCGCATGAACAGATCGTTGTGCTCGCTGCCCGTCATCCGCGTGCCCGCGAAGCCCGAGCCGTTCTCGACGCCCTTGACGGCGGGAATCGACAGCATCGCCTTGCCGAGGTCGGCCTCGAGCTTGTCGAACACCGGCTCGCCCCAGCCGGCCGGAACGCCGCGCGCGACGACGCGGATGCAGCCGCCGACGGAATCGCCGTCCTTGCGCGCGCGCTCGATGCGCTCGATCATCTCGGCGGCTGCGCCGGCATCCGGGCAGCGCACGTCGTTGATGTCGACGCCGGCGCGCGAGACGGTTGCCTCGTCGACGGTGGCCGTGATGCCGGCGACCTCGTCGACCCACGCGACGATCTCCACGCGATGGCGCGCGAGCAGCTGCTGCGCGATCGCACCGGCGGCGACGCGTCCTGCGGTCTCGCGCGCGGATGC
>JAFAOG010000345.1 GCA_019237945.1 Deltaproteobacteria bacterium
GCGCCTGTTCGAGTCGCCCGATCTTCCCGATCACCCGGCGCTCGCCGCCTTCGCGATCGCGCGCCCCGATCAGATTCGCCGCGAGGTGCCGCGCTACCACGACGACTGGGTGCACGGCCTCGACGCCGACCAGATCGCGCGCTACGCGACGCTCGTCGATGCGATCGTCGACGCGGCCGAGCACAACGGCCGCTCGCGCGCCGACCTCAGCTGCGAGGTGCTCTCGACGATGCCAGCGCCGCTCGCCTGCGCGCTGCAACGTCACGGCCTCGGCCGCTGGCGTGTCACGCAAAAAGCAAACCTCGCCGACGCCAGCGACGTCTACCGCACCGAGAACGTCGCGCGCGAGGACTGGGTCATGCTCGGCAACCACGACACCGCGCCGATCCTCACCGTGATCGCCTCCTGGCCCCCCGCCAAGCGCGAGCAGTGGGCGCGCCACCTCGCGGCCCGCCTCCGCCTCGCCGACCCCGCCGGCCTCGCCTCCGACGGCTTCCTCGCGACCTGCATGCTCGCCGAGCTCCTCATCTCGCGAGCCGAAAACGTCCAGATCTTCTTCGCCGACCTGTTCGGCTACACCGAACGCTTCAACGTCCCCGGTCTCGTCGCGCCGACCAACTGGACGCTCCGCCTCCCACCGGACTTTGCCAACCTCCATGCCTCCCGTCTCGCCGCGGGCCGCGCGCTCGACCTGCCACTCGCCATCGACCTCGCGTTATCATCCACCCAATGCGACTCCCCTACGGCGCGCTAATACCCCTCGTCGCAGTCGTCGCTTGCCACCCCTCCGCGTCGGTGCAACACACGCAACCGATCGCGGACCTCAAGACCTACCACTCGGTCGGCCTCCGCATCACCGCCGTCCCCCAAGCGCAAGGCCAGGCGTACTACCTCGAGACGGCCGTCCTCGATCGCCTCCACCGCACGTGCGGCTTCGAGGGCGTCACGCGCTACGGCACCGGCGCCGCCGATCTCGTCCTCGACCTCAACGTCACCGCGGCCGGCCGCGGCGGCTCCGGCTGGATCACCAACGCGAACCTCGCGACGATCGACACGCTACTCGTCCTCTCGGACGCCCAGACCGGCGACCTCCTCGGCTCCGCACGCATCCACGGCCAGTCCTCCCAGATGGCGATCAACAACAACAACCCGGAGCAGCAAGCGGTCGACGTCGTCGCCCAGACGATCGGCGAGATGCTCACGAAATCCGGCTGCACCGGCCCGCGCCTCGCCAAAGCCGCACCGCCGCCCCCGCCGTCCGGCGACTTCGGCTCGGCCCCGGGCTCGGGCGCCGGCTCCTCGACCGCAACCCCGCCGCCCGCCGACGACCACCGCGCCGAGGCCGACAAGCTCAACGACCAGGGCAAGGACAAGTTCCGCACGGCCGACCTCAACGGCGCGCTCGCCCTGTTCCAGCAAGCCAACCAGCTCGCGCCGGACGCGCGCTACGTCCTCAACGAGTGCCTCGCGTACGAGGCGATGGAGAAGTGGGGAGACGCGATGGCGACGTGCAAGCAGGCGCGCAGCATGAACCCGTCGCCGGACCTCGCGGCGAAGATCGATCACCGCATCGACCTGCTGAAGAACAAGCAGTAGCCGCCTCGTCAGCGCGGGCGTCGACGGCCGCGTCGTGCGTGCGCACCGGCTTGCTGGCCCTACCACCGGCACGATGCGCTTCGCGCGGGGGTGATCCCGAGCGCGTGGCGGTGGTGCGGTCGCGAGCGGAGCGGAAGAGCGCGAGACGTTCGCGCGACCGACGGTCGTAAAGATTTGTTCTTAAGAGCGACGGCTCGTTCGCGCGTGCCTCGCGGCGACGTGCGGATTCTAGACGTACGTCAGCCAATCGAGGGTCGGTGGGACAACGGCGGCGCCGAGAGCATCGAGGATCGCGCGCGCCTGCAGGCGAACATCCGTCCATACCGCCAAGTCGATGTCCCACGCGCCCGCGTCCTGGCTCACGGTGTTCAGAAGCTCGTCGAGCGCCTCGAGCATCCGCCGGACGTTTGCCGGTTGGGCCGCGGTGCTTTCGGTGGCGGCGACCAGCTCGTCGCTGAAGATCATTGCCACCTCATCGGCGACGGCGACGTGCGTGGGCAGGACCGATCGCTGGACCGCCGCAGGAGCCGCGAGCAGGCGAAGCGCTTCGATCAGCCGACGCATGTTCCTCACCATAATGGGCCTGGGCACTCCTGCGGGTCGATCGCGCCGTAGCGCTTCCATCCGTCGCGTAACAGCCACGTCTGCGGCGCGGCGACCGGCAACGGCACGTAGTTCTCCGGGCGCCCGAACGCGATCGTCCAGCCCTTGAACGACACCGCGCTCGAGTACTCGTCGAGATGCGCCGGCAGCATGCGGCCGTTGAGAAAGTCCTCGCGGTGGCGGCGCCAGTTGTTCAGCACGTATGCGAGCGCGTGCCGCGCGTAGCGCGCCGTCGTGATCTGGCTCGCGTGATAGCGATACGCGAACACCTTGCCGCATCCGCCGTCGTCGCGGTTGAGCGCGCGCGCCGCGCGAGTCGCGAAGCTCTTCATGCCCGCCGCGAGTGCGTCGCGACTCGCCGCCTCGACGATCAGGTGGATGTGGCGCTGCTGGATCGAGATGTGACAGATCCGGAAGCCGGGGTTCGCGAGCATCGCGACGAGCACGCGCGCCAGCACGCGGTACGTCTCGCCGCGCCGCCAGGACAACCGCTTGCGCCCGCGCAGCACGACGTGGACGGGATGGCGCGCGTCGAGATGTGGCCGCACGCGATGCGGGCCGCCGAGGCGCTTGCCGGTCTTCTTGCGCCCTGGCTTCCGACGAGGACGGCCGTCCTTGCAGAACATGATGTAGCCGCGCTCGTTGCGCATCCACTCGTCGCCCTCACCCTGTCTCGCATTAGGGCCGTAAACCACACCGGTCTGACAGCGACGCGCACGCGACGTGTCGGTGATACAACCGCCGCATGAAGACCTGCCTCGCTCTCGTTCTCGCGCTCACGTCCACCGCGTTCGCCGGCGATGCCGCGAAGGCGAAGCCGAAGACCGCGCCGGTCAAGGTCGACCTCGCCGACGGCACCGGCAAGGCGATCGGCACCGCGACGCTCACCGCGTCGTCGAAGGGCGTGTCGATCAAGCTCGACGTGCATGACCTCGCGCCGGGCGAGCACGCGATTCACGTGCACGCGACGCCGAAGTGCGACGGCCCCGACTTCAAGTCGGCGGGCGGTCACTTCAACCCCGACAACAAGAAGCACGGCATGAAGGCCGAGGGCGGCGCGCACGCGGGCGACATGCCGAACTTCACCGTCGGCAAGGACGGCAAGTCGAAGGCGACGGTCGTCGCGCCCGGCGTCACGCTCGGCGACGACGCGCACTCGGTGTTCACGGGCGAAGGCACGGCGCTCGTGATCCATGCGAAGGCCGACGACATGAAGACGGACCCGGCGGGTAACGCGGGCGACCGCATCGCGTGCGGCGTGATCGGCAAGCCGGCGGCGCCGGCCGCGACCGGGACCGGCGCGGGCTCCGGCTCGGCCGCGAAGAAGTAGCGCGACCGATCGCGCGGCGCATGCGCGATCAGCAGCGGAGCAAGAGCGCGCTCAGCGGCGGAGGTAGACCGCGCCCAGCGGGGGGACGGTCAGGTTCAGCGAGAACGGGCGGCCGTGCGCGGGGGCGGGGACGGCCTCGATGCCGCCCAGGTTGCCGTGGCCCGAGCCGCCCAGCTCGCGGGCGTCCGTGTTGAGGATCTCGCTGTAGAGGCCGGGGTGCTCGACGCCCGCTCGGATGTTCGGGCGGGGGACCGGCGTGAAGTTGAGGGCGACGATGATCGACTGGTCCGCGCTGCGGCGCTCGTAGAGCAGCAGCGAGCGGTCGGTGTCGTCGGCGTCCAGCCAGTGGAAGCCGGCCGGGTCGCAGTCGTGCTCGTGGAGGGCGGGCTCGGTGCGGTAGAGGCGGTTGAGCTCGCCCACGAGCAGCTGGATGCTGCGGTGGCGCGGGTCGTCGAGGAGGTGCCAGTCGAGGGAGGCGTCGTGGTTCCACTCGCGCCACTGGGCGAATTCGCTGCCCATGAAGAGGAGTTTCTTGCCCGGTTGGGAGTAGAGGTAGGCGTAGAGCAGGCGAAGGTTCGCGAACTTTTGCCAGTCGTCGCCCGGCATCTTGTTGAGGAGCGAGCCTTTGCCGTAGACGACCTCGTCGTGCGAGAGCGGCATGACGAAGCGCTCGGCGAACGCGTAGACGCCTCGGAACGTGAGCTGGTGGTGGTGGTGCTTTCGGTGGATCGGGTCGTGGGCGAGATAGGCGAGGGTGTCGTGCATCCAGCCCATGTCCCATTTGTAGGAGAAGCCGAGGCCGTGCTCGCGCGTGGGGCCGGTGACGTGCGGCCAGGCGGTGGATTCTTCGGCGAGCGTGATCGCGTCGGGCGGCAGCGAGTCGTTCAGGCGTTGCAACAGCTCGACCGCCTCGAAGTACTCGTTGCCCCCGCGGTTGTTGGGGAGCCAGTCGCCGGGCTTGCGGCCGTAGTCGCGGTAGAGCATCGAGGCGACGCCGTCCACGCGCAGGCCGTCGACGTGATAGCGCTCGATCCAGAAGCGGGCGGAGGCGAGCAGGAAGTCGCGGACCTCCGTGCGGCCGAAGTCGAAGATGCAGGTGTTCCACTCCGGGTGGAAGCCGAGGCGTGGATCGGGGTGCTCGTAGAGCGGGCCGCCGTCGAAGCGGGCGAGGCCGTGCGGGTCGTTCGGGAAGTGGGCCGGGACCCAGTCGAGGATCACGGCGATGTTCGCGGCGTGGAGCGCGTCGATCAGCGCCATCAGATCTTCGGGCGTGCCGTAGCGTGCGGTCGGGGCGAAGTAGCCGGTGGTCTCGTAGCCCCACGAGCCGTAGAACGGGTGCTCGGTCAGGGGCATCAGCTCGACGTGCGTGAAGCCGAGGCGGGTGACGTACTCGACGAGCTTGGGCGCGAGCTCGCGATAGGTGAGCGAGCGGTTGTGGTCCTCGGGGACGCGCATCCACGAGCCGAGGTGGACCTCGTAGATCGTGACCGGCGCGTCGCAGGCGGAGCGCGCGGCTCGCTGCTTCATCCAGGCGGCGTCGTTCCACGTGTAGTCGAGCGACCAGACGACCGATGCGGTGCCCGGCGGGATTTCCTGGCGGAAGGCCCACGGGTCGGCCTTGTAGAGCGTCTGGGCCGCGTTGCGGATCACGTACTTGTAGAGCGCGCCGCGCGCGACGCCGGGGACGGTGACCGTCCAGTCATCGCCCTCGCGCTTCATCGGCTGCGGCTTCCAGTCGTTGAAGTCGCCGATCAGCGAGACGTCGGTCGCGCGCGGCGCCCAGACGCGGAAGTGCGCGCCGGCCGCGTCGAGCTGCGAGCCGTACTTCATGGCAGGAGGGAGAGCAGGCCGCGCAGCGGGATCTCGATCCAGTCGGGCCGGTTGTTGAGCTCGTAGCCGATCTCGTAGATCACCTTCTCCATCAGGAAGAAGTGGAGCAGCATCTCGAGCTCGGGGTCGCTCGGCGGGACGATGCGCGTGCCCGCGGTGCGGTCGAGGTAGCCGCCGAGGAACGACGCGCTCGTCCACTCGGCCCAGGCGCGCGCCCACACGGTGAGGAGCGGAACGTCTTCGGGGCGATGGCGACCGTCGCGCAGCGCGGAGATGCTCGCGTACTGCAGCGAGCGCAGCATCCCGGCGACGTCGCGCAGCGGGTTGCGCTTGAACCGGCGCTGCGACATCGGGCGGGCCGGCTCGCCCTCGAAGTCGATGATGACGAAGTCGTCCCCGGTCCACAGGACCTGGCCGAGGTGGTAGTCGCCGTGCGTGCGCGTGCGGATGACGTCGATGCGGCGGCGCGTGAAGCGTTCGAGCAGGCGATCGATCTCGCCTTCGCGGGCGATCGCGGTCTCGGCGAGTCCGCGGACCTCCGGTGAGAACGCGTGGAGCTTCGTGCGCAGCAGATCGAACGTGCGAGACACCTGGGCGCTCACCGAGCCGTACATCGACTGCTGGTGCATGATGTCGTACGGCTCCGGCGCGAAGATCGGATCGTTCGGGTCGCTCGCGAGCGCGAGGTGGAGCTCGGCGGTGCGCAGGCCGAGCAGGCGCACCTGATCGAGGTAGGTGCCGACCCAGTCGATCACGCGGTTCTCGGGCGCCTGGCGTGCGCGCTGGACGAGCGAGCCCGTGCCAACCGGCGGCTCCTCGGGGCGGCGCGAATCGGCGAGCACGGCGTCGAAGTATCGGTCGAGCGAGTCGAGCGTCAGGCGCCACGCGTCACCCTGATTCGGGACGAACTCGAACAGCGTACCGACCGTCGACGACTCGTGACCGGGGACTCGGTACTCGAGCACGCCGGAGAGGCGCGGCGAGCCGCGGAAGCTCTTGTCGGCGAGGAACTTGCCGATCTCGTACTCGAGGCTCGGGCCTTCCTCGACGGCGCGCAGGAGCTTGAGCATGAAGCGATCGCCGTAGATGACGCCGCTGTTGCTCTGATCGGCGCTCGTCACGCGCGGCACGAGCGGCGTCTCGGGTGGGGTCTCGCGCAGCGCCGCGAACGCGCTGCCCGCGAGGTGGCCGCGGCCGCCGCTGGCGCCCCCGCCGTGGGTCATCGCCTTGAACAGCGCGGTGTTGAAGCCCTCCGCGCACAGCGCGTCGTAGACGAGCCCGCTGACGGTGCCGCGGTTCGGGACGTCGGTGATCGTGAGGTGCGCGATGACGAGCGTCGGCAGCCGCATCGACTCCGACGGATCGCTCTCCTCGGCGAACGCGAGCGGCACGACGTAGGTCTCGGGACGGCCGTGGTCGTACTCGACGTGCAAGAGGACGATCGCGAACCGGGACTCCTTCTCGAAGAACAGCACGTCGGTGATCGTGACGTTCTTGCGATCGCGCGCCTTGCCGCGGAACCACCGCCGCTGCGCGACGTAGGTCATCAGCAGCCGGGCGAGCGCGGTCCGGCGCTGCGGCTCGAACAGGGCGGTCCACGAGCCACGCACGCTGACGTTGGGGCGCTCCGCGGCGAGCTCCTGGCCGGCCGGCTTCTCGAGCGCGAGCCAGTAGAAGTCGTGCGGGCCGAGCGACATGAAGTAGGGCGCGTCCGTGATCTCGGGGAACTTCATCCGGCCGAACAGCTCGGTCGGCACGCTCGCCTTGAACTTGTCGAGGTTGAGGCGAGTCGCCTGGACGAACCGCGAGAGGTTCGCGACGACGAGCACGCGCTCGCCCTCGTATTCGCGCACGAACGCGAGCACGCGCGAGTTGTCGCCGTTGATGAACTCGATCGTGCCGCGCCCGAAGATCCGGCTCTCCTTGCGCTTCGCGAGCAGGCGCTTCATCCACCACAGCAGCGACGACGGGTTGCCTTGCTGCGCCTCGACGTTGATCGCCTCGAAGTGATACTCGGGGTCGATGATCGGCGGCAGGTACAGCTTCTGCGGATTCGCGCGCGAGAAGCCGCCGTTGCGGTCGCTCGACCACTGCATCGGCGTGCGCACGCCGTCGCGATCGCCGAGGTAGATGTTGTCCCCCATGCCGATCTCGTCGCCGTAATAGAGAACCGGCGTTCCCGGCAGCGACAGCAGCAGCGCGTTCATCAGCTCGATCTTGCGGCGCACGCCGAGCAACGGGGCGAGCCGGCGACGGATGCCGAGGTTGATGCGCGCCGTACGCTCGGCGGCGTACGCGCGGTACATCGTGTCGCGATCCTCGTCGGTGACCATCTCGAGCGTCAGCTCGTCGTGGTTGCGCAGGAACGTCGCCCACTGGCACGACTCGGGGATCTTCGGCGTGCGCTTGAGGATGTTGATGATCGGGAACGAGTCTTCCAGCTCGATCGCCATGAACATCCGTGGCATCAGCGGGAAGTGGAAGTTCATGTGGCACTCGTCGCCGGTGCCGAAATACGAGGCGGCATCGCTCGGCCACTGGTTCGCCTCGGCGAGCAGCATGCGGTTCTTGAACTTGCTGTCGATGTGCGTGCGCAGCTTCTTCAGGAACTGGTGCGTCTCGTCGAGGTTCTCGCAGCTCGTGTGCTCGCGCTCGTAGAGGTAGGGCACGGCGTCGAGACGCATCCCGTCGACGCCCATCGAGAACCAGAAATCGAGGACGCCGAACAGCGCCTCGTGAACGGCCGGGTTGTCGAAGTTCAGGTCGGGCTGATGCGAGTAGAAGCGGTGCCAGTAGTACGCCTTCGCGACCGGATCCCACGACCAGTTCGACGTCTCGTAGTCCTTGAAGATGATCCGCGTGTCCTGATACTTCGCCGGCGTATCGCTCCACACGTAGAAGTCGCGTTCGGGCGAGCCGGGCGGCGCCCGTCGTGCACGCTGGAACCATGGGTGCTCGCTCGACGTGTGGTTGAGCACGAGCTCGGTGATCACGCGCAGGCCGCGCTTGTGCGCCTCCTTGAGCAGACGCTGGACGTCGTCGCGCGTGCCGTAGTGCTCGTGGACGTTCGTGTAGTCGGAGATGTCGTAGCCGCCGTCCTTCAAGGGCGACGGATAGAACGGCAACAGCCAGATCGCGGTGACGCCGAGGTCGGCGAGGTAGTCGAGGCGCGAGATCAGACCGTTGATGTCGCCGATGCCGTCGTTCGTCGAGTCCTGGAACGCACGGATGTGGATCTCGTAGATGATCGCATCCTTGAACCACAGCGGATCGTCGGGCAGCTGGTCGTCATCGCTCATAGGAAGTACTCGAAGTCATGCTCCGTGCGCACGAACCGCCGCACCGCGAACACGTGGGCTGGCATCACGTCGGGCACGAGCTCGACGAAGTTGTGAGAGCCGCGCCACGTGAAGCGCGCCCCGCCGAGCAGATCGTGGACCTGGAACGACTCGTCCGCGCCGAGCCCGAGCGCCGCGAGATCGAGATCGACCCACGCGCGATGCGTGTGGTGGGCATCCAGGTTGACGAGGCACAGGACCACATCGTCTCCCTTGCGCTTGCTGTACGCCATCACCATGTCGTTGTCGGTCTTGTGAAAACGCAGCGAGCGCATCGTGTGCAGGGCGCGGTGCTCCTTGCGGATCCGGTTCAACAGGGCGATCACGTGCCGTAACGAATCTGGCCGGTCGAGGTCCCACGTGCGCAGCTGGTACTTCTCGTTGCGTGCGAGCTCTTCGACGCCGGGCCGGGGCTCGTGCTCCATCAGCTCGTACGACGGGCCGTACATGCCCCAGCTCGCGGCCAGCGTGGATGCCAGGATCGCGCGCTGCACGAACGCGGGGCGCCCGCCGTGCACGAGGTGCTCGGGGAAGATGTCGGGCGTCGTCGGCCAGAAGTTCGGCCGCATGTAGTCGCGCAGTTCGGTCTGCGTCAGCTCGGTCAGGTACGTCTCGAATTCGTGCTTCGTCGTGCGCCACGTGAAGTACGTGTAGCTCTGCGAGAAGCCGCTCTTGCCGAGCGACGCCATGATCTTCGGCCGCGTGAAGGCCTCGGCGAGGAAGATCGCGTCGGGGTAGCGCGTGTTGACCTCGCGCAGGCACCACTCCCAGAACGGGATCGGCTTGGTGTGCGGGTTGTCGACGCGGAACACGCGCACGCCGCGATTCGCCCAGAACAGAAACACGTCGCGCAGCGCGGCCCACAGCTCGCGCCAGTCCTTCGACTCGAAGTCGAACGGATAGACGTCCTGGTACTTCTTGGGCGGGTTCTCCGCGTACTGGATCGAGCCGTCCGGGCGCTGCTTGAACCACGTCGGGTGCTGTTTGACCCACGGATGGTCCGGCGACGCCTGGAATGCGATGTCGAGCGCGACCTCGAGGCCCTTGCCCTTGGCCGCCGCGAC
>JAFAOG010000131.1 GCA_019237945.1 Deltaproteobacteria bacterium
CGCCATCGCCTCGCGGTTCGCGGTCAGACCGTGCGCCTCGGGCAGCTTCGCGAGCCACGAGAAGAATGCCTCGACGTGCTGATCGACGGTGTCCTGCACCGTGCGCTTGACGACCGCGACCGAGCGCAGGTCCTCGGGCGTCAGGCCGACATACGCCTTCCGGCGCTCGATCTGATCAGCCGTGAGCCCCATCGAGCGCATCAACGACTGCTCTGCAGAACCCACCCGTCGATTGTTACAGCCAATTGGGGGCGCGGACGTTAGCGCTAGGTGAGAAACGCCTCGATCGCCGCGGTCACGGCGGCCGGCTCCTCGACCGTCGACGAGTGACCCGCCCGCGGGATCACGACGAACCGCGCTCCCGCGATGCCGTCGGCGAGCGCCTGTCCCTTCTGGGGCGTCGTCGCGACGTCCTCGTCACCGACGATCACGAGCGTAGGTGCCGCAATTTGCGGCAGCTCACACTCGACCCCGGCGCGATCGATGACGCCGTTGACCGCGCGCCAGATGTCGCGCCGCCGCGCCATGAGTGCCGCAAATCGCTCCACATCGGCCGTGCGGCGCGGATCGGCGAGGATCGTCTTGCCGAGCATGATCTGGGCGACGCGCTTCTTGGTCACGCCGGAGCCGATGACGCGGTTGACCGCCGATAGCAGGCGATAGCGCCCGACATTCTCGATCGGCTCCGGCTGCGCGGACGACTCGATGATCACGAGCTTCTTGACGAGCGCGGGCCGCCGCGCAGCCATGCGCAGCCCCGTGAACCCGCCCATCGACAGCCCGACGAAGTGCACCGCGCCGAGCTGCAGGCGCTCGATCAGGCACAGCGCGTCCTGCCACACGAGCTCCATGTCGATCGTGTGGCGATGATCCGGCGCGCTGCGTCCCTGCCCGCGGTGGTCCCACGCGACGCAGCGGTAGCGCCCGCGCAGCGCCGCGATCTGCGGCTCGAACAGCTCGGTGCCCCACAGCAGGCCGTGGCTCCAGACGATCGTCTCGCCCGTCGAGCCCGGCCCGGTGTCCTCGTAGTACAGCGACGTCCCGTTGACGTCGATCATCGGCATGCGCCGACAGTACTACTCGCCCTTCTCGATCACGATCTGCTGGAGGTTCAACCCGCCGGCGAACAGGTACGAGACCGCCTGCGACCACCCGTACACCTCGACGCTGCACTTGTTCGGGCACGTCAGACGGTGCGTCCCGACC
The DNA here is from genome assembly GCA_019237945.1 of Deltaproteobacteria bacterium. Lineage (GTDB taxonomy): Bacteria > Myxococcota_A > Polyangia > Haliangiales > Haliangiaceae > JABFXX01. The sequence continues at coordinate 1,207 of JAFAOG010000131.1, forward strand.
GTCAACGGCACCGTCGCCGTCGCGCGCCCGAGCCCGAAGCTCGTCCATCCCGCGACCGCCGTGCCGTCGACCGTGACCGCATCTCCCGCGACGCCGACGATCGTCGCGTACTGCATGTCGTAGTCCATCGGCGCCAGGAACTTGTAGTCGGTGCGGTACTGCTCCTCGGGCGGCACGATGCCGAGCGACGGATCGCCGGTGCCGTCCATGTTGAGGATCGCCGACATCATCAGGTGCGCGACCGTGATCGGCTGGTTCGACGTCACCGTCGTCGGCTGCGTGAACTCGACGTCGCAGTGCTGCCCCGGTCCGAGCGGACCGCACGCACCCATCGGCTGCGGCGAGAACGTCACCTGCGTGCCCGGCACCGTCGCGACGATGCGCAGGATATCGGGCGCTCCGCGGCGCGCGACCGTCGGCGCGACCGAGAACTGCTTGCCCCACGTCGACGTCGGGAACAGCATCTCCTCGAGGTGGTCGGCGCAGCAGTTGCTGTTCGGCGCCGAGATGCGCACGGCCTCGTGGCCGCCGAACACGCCGAACGTCTTGCCGTTGAGCGCCTTGATCTCGGTGCCGGTGAGATCGCCGCCGTTGAGGCCGTCGTTCGTGTTCGGGTCGGGGCCCGCGACCGCCTCGAGGTTGAGCACCTCGAATCTGTTCAGCGTGAACATCGCGGGCACCCCGGCCTGCAGCGCGGGCGTGCCGTCCTTGCCGGCGAGCGTCGCCGCGGTCGGCGTGACCTGGATCTGCGTGTTGTCGTCCCACGCGACGACCGTGACGTAGCCGTGATAGTCGTCGCGCCCCGGCACGTTCGGCCCGCGCCGCGTCAACGTCGCGTACGACACCGCGATGTAGCGCGTGTCGAAGCCGGCGCGCGGGATCAGCAGCGACGCGTCGTTGCTGAACACGTCGACGTTGTTGAGCGGGTTGAACTGGTACGCGACGACGGGCGCGCTCGACGTCAGCTTGTACGCGTTCGCGCTCTTCGACGTGCCGTCGATGCTCTGGTCGGCGAACCCGAGCTGCTGCGGATAGAGCGCCTTGATCGTGTCGGGATCGACGGTCACCGACATGCTCTGGCCCGCCGCGTTCTCGATCGTCACCGCGACCGTGACCGCCTGCGGATTCGAGACGACGATCGCGAACGGCGCGCCATCGCCGTCGAGCCCACAGAACCCGAGCGGGATCATCGGGCCGGGCGAGTCGACGCAGGTGAAGCCCGTCGGGCACCCATCGGTCGGGCGATCACACGCGCCCGCGATCGCCCACGAGCCGTCGTAGCAGAGACGATGCGGCGACGTCAGCTGCTTCGACGACGGCCACAGCGCGCACTCCATGCCCGGCTGGTTCTCGAGCGGCTTGCCGAACACCTCGGTCGCGTTGTCGAGATCGACCGCGTAGTACTCGCAGCCGAGATAGCTCTTGTCGGCCGCGCTCTGCATGCAGAGGTCGGGCATGCAGCCTGGTCCCTCGCACGACGTGCAGCCGTCGAGCGAGCAGTACAGCGGGCAGAACTCGACGGTCTTCCAGCCGCCGGCCTCGCAGACCTGGAACGTGTTGCCGGCGCAGCGCCGCGTGCCGAGCGTGCAGTCGCCGTCGGCGTCGGTCGTGCCGGTTCCCCCAGGACGCTTCGTACCCGGCCCGCAGGCCGCGGCTAGCACGATCAGGACGAACCACGATCGCATCGGGACCTCCTCCCGAGATGTGCTCGTACCGCGTTCGCGCGGCGGAGGTCGACGGCGATGTTGTTGCGCTTTGATGTCAGCGATAGCCGAGCATGCGCTCGATGACCTCGAGACCCTCTTGCAGGTCGACGACGGTCTGCGCCTGCGGCAGCTGCGCGCCGAGGCCAGTCAGCGTCTGCGCCATCGCCGACGAGATGCCCGTGATCACGACATCCGCGCCCATCAGCCGCGCCGCGTCGGTCGCCTGCAGCAGGTGGTTCGCGACGGCCGTATCGACGATCGGCACGCCGGTGAGATCGATGACGATGCCCTTCGCACGGTGATCGCGGATCGCGGCCAGTAGATTTTCGATCAGCTGGCGGGCGCGCACCGAGTCGACGATCCCGACGAGCGGCAGGATCAGGAGCCGGTCGCGGACCTGCAGCACCGGCACGCTGAGCTCGCGGATCGCTTCCTGTTGCTGGGTGATGATCCGCTCCTTGGCGTCGAGGTAGGCCTCGCCGAGGTGGCTCATCGCGATGTCGATCCAGCGGCCCATGCCGTCGGAGACCATCGCGGCGCGCGCGGGATCCTTGTGCCCGAGCGCGGCGAGCCGGCGCCGGATCGCCTCGCGGTAGATCGCGATGATGTCGTACCACGCGACGAACGACACCCCGGCGCGCGCGTACTGCGTGCCCTGCACACGGGTGTCCTCGAGGTACGGAGCCCAGTTCCCGTCGACGATCGCCTGACGCTGCCGGTCGAGGCTCGCCTTGTTCTGGACGGCCAGCTGCTCCTCCGTCATCCCTTTGATGATCGGAGCCCACTCGGGAAGCTGGAGCAGCGAGTCTCGCAGCTCGGCGTTGATCTCGTCCGCGATCGGCTCGAAGAAGCGCCAGTACTCCGTCAGCGCAGCCTTGTCCTCCGGGGTGAGCCTCAGTCGGGTCGGAATCGCCGGCACGTCAGCCACCCTACTCCAAAGCCCGGTAACCGAGTATGACTACGCGGTGTCCGGCAAGATGCGCATCGGCGAGATGCTCCTCATCAAGGAGCGCATCGACCCGTGGGTCCTGACGAATACGCTCAAGGAGCAGGCGGCGACCCGCCAGCGCCTGATCTCGATCCTCGTCAAGCGCGCGCTGCTCGACCACGACGAGGGCGCGATGCTGCTCTCCGAGCAACTCGGCTACCCCGCCGCGATGGAGCGCCACCTCGAGCGCCGCGACGACCGCCTGCTGTCGATCATTCCCCCCGAGCTCGGCGCCCGCTGGGTCGTGCTGCCGATCGCCCGCGCCAAGACCGGCGCGATCGTCGTGTGCGCGCGCGACCCGTCCCCGATCCTGCAGTCCGCGCTCGAGCACGCGCTCAAGGAGCCGGTCATCCTCGCCGTCACCCCCGCGGTCGTGCTCGAACGTCTCGTGCGAGCCGCCTACGGCCTGACCGCCCCCGAGCGCGAGGACGAGCCGCTGCCCGATGTCCCGCCGTCGGTGAACGACATCGGCAGCTTCCGCATCGAGGACACCCCGCCGCCGCTCGCGATGCGCCGCCCGCGCACGGTCTCCGACATGTTCATCCTCAGCCGCGATCCCGAGCTTCCGCCGACGCGCGCGCCCGTGCCGATCGCACCGCTCGAGGCCGTGCTCGACGAGATCGATCGCGTCCACAACGCCGCCGCCGTCGAGCGGCTCGTGATCGCCTACACCGCCAAGCGCTGGCACCGCTCGCTGCTCGTGATCGTCACCGGCGACGAGCTCGTCGGCCACAAGGGCCACGACGTCCCCCACATCGAACGCCTCGCATTCCCGCTCGCCTCCCTCTCGATGCTCCGAATCGCCCACGACACGCGCAAGGGCACCCTCGCCCACCCCGCGAGCCGCGTGCAGCTCGAGCTCGACGAGGCCCTCGGCAACGCGAAGTCCCCCGGCGCTGCCCCGGTGATCGTCGAAGGCCGCGTCGTCGCCGTCCTCGCGGTCGGTGACCCGCTGCCCGACGGCCCGCGCGACCCGCGCCCCGAGCTCGACCGCCTGGTCGACGCCCTCGCCGCGGCCTATATCAAGTTCGGCCGCTAGCTCACTGCCAGAAGAAGAATTACCGCCAAGGAGCCGAGAGGCAGAGGAAGCAGAGCGAGATCTGCCTTCGCTTCTCCCTCAAATCGCTCGGCAACCTCTCTTCATTTGGCGTCTTGGCGGTAATTCTGGTCCGCGCTACTGGAGCTGCTGGGCGGCCGCGCGCGTTGCGGCGAGATCGGGTTCGGAAATCTTTGCCTTCGTGGCGATTGCGAGCGCGCGATCCAGCGAGGCCTTGGCGGCATCGCGGTGGCCCTGCGCGAGCTCGGCCTCGCCCAGGCGCGACAGCGGGTGCCAGAGCTCCGGGTTGTCGGTGCCGCCGGCGGCCTCGAGGGCGGCGACGGCTTTCTGGGCGTAGGTCGCGGCGTCGGCGTACTGCTTCTCGGTCAGGGCGAGCTCGGCGCGGGCGGTCAGCGTCGTCGCGAGGATCGGCGAGTTGCCCGCGGTCTCGGCGGCGAGCAGCTCGTCGAACTCGGCGTGGGCCTCGGTGCTGCGGCCGAGCGCGCCGATGACCTCGGCGTGGGTGGTCAGCACGGTCTGGCTCAGCGCGTGGCCCTTGCCGAGGTAGCGGGTGGCGAGCGCGACCGAGCGCTCCGACATCGGCAGCGCGCCCGCCGGGTCGGTGTGCTCGAGCTGATCGGCCATGTTGTTGAGCGTCGCGATCAGCATCGGGCTGTTGGCGCCGTAGGCTCGCTCGCGGATCGCGAGGGCGCGCTCGTACGAGCCGCGGGCCTTCGCGTTGTCGCCCGCGTGCTGGTAGCAGGTGCCCATGTTCGAGAGCAGCAGCGCCATGTCGGGGTGGTCGGGGCCGACCGACTGCTCGCGGAGCGCGAGCGCGCGCTCGAAGTGCGGCAGCGCCTGGCTGTACATGCCGGCCTTCGACATGGTGGCGGCGATTGCCTCCTCGTCGGACCACAGCGCCGGGCTGTCCTTGCCGTACTGGAGGTTCGCCTCGACGAGCGCCTGCTGGTGGGCGGCGATCGCGGTCGCGTAGTCGGCGAGGTTCGCGGCGACGATGCCCTGGGCGGTCAGCAGGCTGTGCTGCACGACGTGATCGATCGCGAGGTGCGACGCGGCGGCGGATGCCATGCCGAGCCAGATCTTGCCCTCGGTCGGGCGGCCGAGCTGGTCGGAGGTCAGGATGCCGAGCGAGACCGTCGCGGCGACGACCATCACGTCGCGACGCGAACGCATGCCGGCGTAGGCCGCATCGGAGAGCAGCTTCTGCGCCCCGGCGAAGTCGCCGCTCATCAGCGTCGCGCTGCCCGCGACGACCTCCGCGTCGGCGACCAGGCCGTCGGCGTGCTGGATCGGCCTCGCGATGTCGATCACGTGCTGCGCCGAGGCGAGCGCCGAGATGAAGTGACCGGCGATCAGCTGCGCCTTCGCGCCGGCGAGCGTCGCGTGCAGCTCGGCGGCCTTCGGGGCGAGCTCGGGCGGCAGCGCCTCCGGGGCGAGCAGCGCGGCGACGTTGCTGCACTCGGCGACTGGCTCGAGCTGCCACACCGCCTTGTCGCCCTTCTCGACGAGCGCGTTGTCGGCATCGGCGAGCAGCTTCGTGAACGCCTGGAGCTCGCCGAGCCGCTCGTCGAGGCACGCCTGGCGGATCGCGAGCACGGCCTCGCTCTGATCGCCGCGTACGCGGGTCGCGCGGCAGCTGTCGACCGCGGTGGACGTCCACTGCGCGACGTAGCCGTCGATCGCCTTCTCGACCGACGCGTACGCCTGCGAGCCGAACGCGGCGCCGTTCGCCGTGAACGCCTTGCGCACGGCCGCCTTCGTCGGTGCATCCCACACGCCCGCGAGCCGCAGGTCGATGCCTTCACAGGGCGGCGGCCCGTGGCGGCGCGACATCAGGTAACCGCCGGCTCCGACGCCGAGCGCGGCGACCATCGCGGCCGCGCCGAGCGCGAGGCGCTTTCTGTGTGCGATCGGATCGACGGCGAGCTCGGCGAGCAGCTCGTCCATCGACGCGTAGCGCGCCTTCGGATCCGCCGCGATCGCGCGCAGCACGACCCGCTGGACGCGCGCCGGCACGCCGGCATCGGGAGGCGTGCGCGGCACCGGCGGCGTCTCGGGCGGCGGATGGAACGCGCCCTTGTCGTACGGGCGCACGCGGAACAGTGCCTCGTAGAGCGCGACGCCGAACGAGAACTGATCGGTGCGCGCATCGGCCGGCTCGCCGCGATACAGCTCCGGCGCCATGTACGCGGGCGTGCCGACGACGGCTCCCGCGATCGTCAGGTCCTCCGACAGCGGGCTGCGCGTCTCGATCTCGAGATCGCTGCTGCGGCTCGCGGGGGCCGCGCTGTCATCGGCGCGCAGCCGCGCGAGCCCGAAGTCCATCACGCGCACGCGCCCGTCATCGCCGACCAGCACGTTGTCGGGCTTGAAGTCGCGGTGCACGAGCCCGACGTGGTGCGCGGCGGCGAGCCCGGCGCCGGCCTGCCGCATGACGTGGATGACCTCGCGCCACGCGCGCGGCTGCGCCTTGATCCACGCCCGCAGCGTCGGGCCCGCGACGAGCTCCATCGCGACGAACACGCGATTGCCCGGCAGCGTGCCGACGTCGTGGACGGCGATCACGTTCGGATGCGCTAGCCGCGCCATCGCCTGCGCCTCGCGGAGCAGCCACGCCTGATCGGTCGCGCCGCGCTCGGGCGCCTGCAGCAGCTTGATCGCGACCTTGCGATCGAGCTCGGGATCGTACGCGGTGTAGACGACGCCCATGCCGCCCATCCCGAGCACGTCGATCACGACATAGCGACCGACGAGGCTGCCGCGCTCGAGCTGTGCAGACTCCGTACGCCTGCCCGATCCCTCGCGCTTCGTCGGCGGCGCGTCGTCGTGCTGCGTGTCGTCCCCCACTCTTTCGATGTTCTCACGTTCTTCGCGGGTAATGCGCGTTACGCAATTTCGACACGAGAAATGGAACTGGTCAGGAGCACTACCGAGCGCGCTCGCACAGCACCCATGTGAGACCAGGCGGCCCTTGAGACTCACAAACGTCGAGCGAGAGAGTGCTCGCATGGGAATCCTTCGCGCTGCACCACTGCTCGTGCTGATCGGTTGTTCAACCGACTTCACGCCGCAGACGTGTTCGGTCGATTCGGATTGCGGCAATGGGCTCGTGTGCGAGCTCCGCGATACGACGCCCGTGTGCGTCCATGCGGCTGATGCGACGCTCGTGATCGGCGAGAGCGCTCCGATCTCGGGAACCAACCAGGCGCTCGGGACAGGCATGAAGCTCGGCATCGAGCTCGCGTTCGACGAGCAGAATGCCAAGGGCGGTATCCGCGGCCGTCAGCTGTCGCTCGACTTCCGCGACGACGCGTATCAGCCGAACCTTGCCGAGGCGAACGCGCGCTCGCTCACCGACGCGCAGACGGTGCAATCGGCGCCGCGCTGTCCGTCGAGCAACGCGATGATCGGCACCAACGCCCCCGTCTCCGACACCGCACTCCAGCGTGGGCCGAACGCGGTGCTCGCGCTGCTCGGTAGCGTCGGTACGCCGACGATGCTGCGCGCGGCGCCGGTCGCGGTCGAGACGGGCACGCTGTACTTCGGCGCGTTCACCGGTGCGACGACCGTGCTTCGCGACACGACGTGCGCGGCGTGCAGCAAGTACATCTTCAACGTCCGCGCGAGCTACGCCCAGGAGGCGCGCGCGACGATGGAGCTGTTCAAGAAGAAGGGCGTCGCCGACTACACGCGCATCATCTCGTTCGACCAGAACGACACCTACGGCGACGCCGGCTACAACGGCCTCGTGCAGGCCTACACCGACGTGATGGGCCAGGCGCCGGGCGGCAGCGGCATCGTCCGCTTCCGCTACACGCGCAACGACGACACCAGCGTGCCCGCCCAGGCCACCGCGGCCGAGACCTACCTCGCGAATCTGCTCAACACGACGACGGGCACGATCACGGTCGGCGTGATGATGACCGACACCTACGGCGCCGGCGGCGACTTCATCATGGCGCTGCGCACCTGGCAGTTCGCGAACGACAGCCAGCAGACGTCGCTGATGAAGGCGACGCGCCTCAAGCTCTACTTCAGCAACGTGTCGTTCGTCGGCCCGAACGCGCTCTCCGACAAGCTCGTCGCCGCGGGCACCGTGCCGAACGCGACGATCCCGTTCACGCAGGACGTCGTCGTCTCGCAGGTCGTCCCGAACTACCAGAGCGACACCAGCGACGTCGTCACGCAGTACAACTCGCTGATCGCGGCGAAGGGTGCGAAGCCGGGCTTCACGTCGCTCGAGGGCTACGTGTCGGCGCGCGTGTTCATCGCCGGTCTGCTCGCGCACCAGGGTCCGTTCACGCCGGACTCGCTCGTCACGACGTTCGAAGCGCTGCCTGACCTGTCACTCGGTATCGGCGCGACGAGCGGGTTCTCGTCGATGAATCACCAGTACTCGCAGTCGGTGTGGGGGACGGCGATCAATCCAGACGGTTCCTTCCGGAACCTGTACTTCTGGAGCGCCGGCATTCCGATCCAGTTCTTCGAATAAGCGAAGAGGTGCAGTAGATGAGTGAAATCGACTCCACGAGCCAGGTCACTGTCGGCAGGTACGTCCTGCATCGCCAGATCGCGCGCGGCGGTATGGCGACGATCCACATCGCACGCCTGATGGGCGATGAGGGGTTCTCGCGCATCGTCGCTGCGAAGCGGCTGTTGCCCGAGTTCGCCGAGGACTCCGAGTTCGTCGCGATGTTCATGGACGAGGCGCGGATCGCGTCGAAGGTCCATCACCGCAACGTCGTGCCCGTGCTCGACCTCGTGACGACGAGCGACGACGTGATGCTCGTCCAGGAGTACGTCCACGGCGTGCCGCTGCACACGCTCCTGCGCACCGCGTACGAGCGCAAGCAGCACATCCCGGTGCGCATCGCGGTGTCGATCGCGACGCAGGTGCTGTCGGGCTTGCACGCCGCCCACGAGACCGCCGACGAGATGGGCGCGCCGCTCGGCATCGTCCATCGCGACGTGTCGCCGCAGAACATCATGGTCGCCACCGATGGCTCGGCGCGCCTGCTCGACTTCGGCGTCGCGAAGGCGACGATGGCCGCGCACGTCACGGCCGCCGGCACGTTCAAGGGCAAGCTCGCGTACTCGGCGCCCGAGCAGCTCGAGGGCAAGGCGAACCGCCAGAGCGACATCTACGCGCTCGCGGTCGTGCTGTGGGAGCTGATCGTCGGTCACCGCCTGCACGGCACCGCGCAGGGCGAGGCCGAGCTCGTCTCGAAGGTGATGAGCGGCCAGCTGCCGTCGATCACCGATGCGCTCGGCGGCGAGGCCGAGTGGGGCGCCGTCGACGAGGCCGAGTGGGCGCTGATCGAGAAGATCGAGCCGATCGTCAGCAAGGGCCTCGCCGTCAAGCTCGCCGACCGCTGGGAGACCGCGGCCGACATGGAGCGCGCGCTGACGGATGCGGTAACGGCGGCACCGGCCGTCGAGCTCGCCGCGTGGGTGAAATCGATCGGCAAGGAGTTCCTCGAGGGCCGCGACAAGGTGATCGCCGCCGAGGAGCAGAGCTGGCGCCGCGCGACCGGATCGAGCCCCGGCACGCGCAAGACGCCGATGCCGTTCCGCGTCGCGACCGTCCCCGGCACCGTGCGCACGGGCACCAAGCACCCGATCGCGCCGTCGAGCGGCGGCAAGTCGAAAGTGATCGTCGGCGTGCTCGGCCTCCTCGTCGTGCTGCTCGGCGTCGGCCTCGTGTTCGCGATGCAGTCGAGCAAGTCCGCCGAGGCGACGCCACAATCGACGCCGGCCAAGGTCGCGACGCCGGCCCCGGCCCCAGCGCCGGCCGCGACGCCCGCGCCGGCTCCGACCCAGGAGGCCGTCGC
>JAFAOG010000146.1 GCA_019237945.1 Deltaproteobacteria bacterium
CGAGCTCGCGGCGATGCACGCGTCCGCGGAGGCGTACGAGGTCCCGCTGAGCGGCGGCGAGGACCTCGGCGGCCTGCGCTACCGGTTCGACGTCGCGGAGCGGCTCGTGCCGGGCACCGTGTGCACGCTTGGCGGGCAGCGCGTGACGATCGAGCGGTTCGACGGCACCAAGGTCACGCTGCTCGCGACGCAGCCGATCGATCTCGCGGGGCCGTGCGCGCTCGTCGTCGCGCCGTGGTTCCTCTACGAGCGGCTGATCACCGCGCTCGACGAGATCACCGAGGCGCCGCTCGCGCTCGCGCTGTTCGGCAAGGGCGATCGCACGCGGCGGCCGGCGATATTGCAGCGCGATCACGCCCGGCTCAACGCGAGCCAGCGTGCGGCGGTGCAGCTGTGCGCGGAGGCGGACATCGGGTTCGTGTGGGGGCCACCGGGCACGGGCAAGACGGTGACGCTCGCCGACGTGATCGACGAGCTGCTCGCGCGCGGCGAGCGCATCCTGCTCGCATCGACGACGAACGCCGCGATCGATCAGATCCTCGGCAAGCTGGCGGCGCAGCCGTGGTTCGCGCCGGGCGTGGTCGTGCGCCTCGGTCGCAGCGACCAGGAGACGTATGGCGCCGAGCTCGCGGACATCGTCGCGCTGCGACGCGGGGCCGGGCGCGACATGCTCGGCAAGCTGCGCTCGCGGATCGGCGACGTCGAGCAGCAGCTGCGCTTCGCGAAGGCGCTCGCGGCCGACCTCGCCCCGGCACTGTCGACGCAGGTCTCGCTGTTCGCGGAGGCCGCCCCGCCGCTCCGCGCGTCCGCGCTCGCGCGCGTGTTCGCCGCCGCCGATTCGATAGCGCGCCTCGACGCCAAGGCGCAGCAGCGCGTGCTCGCGACGCGGATCGGCCGGCTCGAACGGGTGCGCGTGCTCGCCAAGGTGCGCGTCGCGGCGCTGACCGCCGAGGATCGCGAGCTCGAGACGCGGATCGTCAACGACGCGCGCGTGATCCTGTGCACGCTGACGAACACGTACCTGTCGCCGCACATGGCGGGCCAGCGCTTCGACACGTTGATCGCCGAGGAGGCCGGCATGGCGACGCTTCCCGCGCTGTTCTACGCGGCCTCGCGCTGCGACCGGCGCGCGCTGATGGTCGGCGATCCACGCCAGCTCCCTCCGATCGTGCAGTCGGACGACGATGCGGTCCGCCGCGCGATCGGCCGCAACATCTTCGACGTCGCCATCGCCGATCCGCTGCACAGCGACGCCGTCGCGCTGCTCGACGTCCAGTACCGCATGCATCCGCAGATCGGCGCGCTCGTCGGCGAGCTGTTCTACGCCGGCCGCCTCGTCCATGCCGCCGATGCCGCGGCGATCACGGCGCGCGCGCCGTTTCCCGGCCGGGCCGTCGTCGTCGTCGACCGGTCCTCGACGTGCCAGCGGTCGCAGAAGGGCAGCTCGCGCGTCAACGCGATCTCCGCCGAGGCGACTGCCGACCTCGCGCTCGAAGCGGTGCGCGCCGGCCACGACTCGATCGCGGTGATCACGCCCTACGCCGCGCAGGCCGCCGACATCCGCCGCCTGCTCGCCGCGCGCCGCATCGCCGACACCGTCGAGTGCAGCACGATCCATCGCTTCCAGGGTCGCGAGTGCGACGTCGTGCTGCTCGACCTCGTCGACGCTCCGCCGATGCGGCCCAGCGCGCTCGTCGGCGAGTCGCCGAACCTCCTCAACGTCAGCATCTCGCGCGCGCGCGGCAAGCTCGTCATCGTCGCCGACGTCGCGTACTTCGCCGCGACGGACGGCATCGTCGCCGCCCTGTTGCGGGCCGCTCAGGCGACGTCGACGAGCAGGTCGTAGGCGGTCAGCATGCCGTCGAGCGCGCCGTCGATGCCGACGAGCACGTGCGGCACCTGCGCGGCCCGCATGCGTGCGGCGATGTCGACCGACGCGGTATCCGGTTCGACCCACAGCGTGTCTTCGTGCGCGATGTCGCGCGCCGTGATCGCGCGCAGCGGTGCGAGGACATCGTCGTGCTCGCCGTCGTCGAGGTCCGCATCGAGCACCTGATCGAGAGTGCGCATCACGTCGGCTGCGGTGACGACGCCGATCACCTTGCCGTCCTCCTCGACCACCGGCATCGCGCCGACCTGGGCGAGGACGAGCAGATGCTGGACGTCGAGCACGGGGGTCGCGGCCGCTACGGTGAGCGGATCCGCCGGAAGCAGGTCGCGTGCGACGCGGGGCATGGTGCCTCACACGCAGCATGGGGCAACTTGCCACGAGGCGCAAGGCTACGCGACAGCGGTACGTGCGGTGCTCGCGCGCAAATCACGCGCGACGACGATCGGATCCACGGTTTCGTAGACGCGCGACGCGCCCAGCTGCGCCACGAGCAACTCCCGATCGGCGAGCGTGCGCGGGACTACGATCGCGTCGAACTCGAACATCGCTGTCGCGTGCAACGCCTGCTCGGGCAGCGCGGCGACCGCGAAGCTGAACCGCTGCTGGAAGCGCCGCACGATCGTACCGAGTGCATCACGATCGTCGTCGACAACGAGAACGGACAGCCGCGGCAGGCGTCGGCTGTAGCCGATGCAGTACCCCGTGAACATCGCGAGTGATCGTACGGCTCGCGATTCGCGACGGGCGTGAAGATCCAATGAAGCTCGAGCGCACTCAGTCGCGCTCGTCGATCTCGAACAGGATGTCGTCGTCGGTCAGCTCGACAACGTCCGACTCGTCGTCGATCTCGAGCGCGTCGTACGGCTCGGTGGTGCGCGGTTCTGCCTCGGCGGCTTCCTTCGACAGGTGCATCTCTTCGTCGTTCATGAACGCATGCGACAGCAACTCAGATGCCATCGCATGTCCGCGAATCTGCGCCGGAGTGGTGCGCCGATCCCGTGCGCCGATGTCATGGGCGCGTCACGCCCGTACGACGACGGCACACGGGCGATCGAACGCGACCGCTGGCTCGTGCGCTCGCCAGGCCGCTAGAGCAGTCGCCAGGGGGCGCGCGGCTCGGGCGGCGCTCGTCGACGAGGCTCCGCGCGGTTGGGCGCGTTCGACGCGGCGCGCACGAAAACCATGGGTTGCAGGTCGTCTCCCGCGGTGCGCACACCGCGCGTGGCACCGCGCTCGCACAACGGCTCGGCCACAACCAGCCAAAGGAACCGTCATGATCACCCTCTCGATCGATGCTCTCTCTGCAGTCGCCGGCGGCGCCGGCACGTTCTCCGACTACACCAACGAACAGCGCGCGAAGGTCGCCGATCCGTATCGCCAGGTCGTGTGCACGACCGCGGGCGTGAAGGGCGCGCCCGATCTCGCGACCGGCATGTACGGTCAGGGCGCGAGCGACGCCGATAAGATCCGCGCGGCCGAAGTCGTCAAGAGCTACTGCATGGGCGGCGCACAGCTGCCGGCGCAGGCTCCGAAGTCGCCGTTCTGAGGCGTGCGATGGAGATCGAACGTGAAGCGCTCGCCGGCGTCGGCGGTGGTTTCGGACTGCGCGATGCGTATCGCGGCGCGGTCAAGGAGATCGCGGCGGACGTCGGCGGGTGGAAGCTCGCGAACCAGATGTACGGCGGCACGTCGACGTGGCAGGACAAGCTGCGCGCGCGGGCGGCGCTGAAGGACTACTTGAACGGCAGCGACCGGCTCCCCAGCTGGGCGCCGCAATGGTGAAGGAGAACGTCATGGACGTGATCTCGATTAGCGATCTCGCGCTCGTCGTCGGCGGCGGCACGGCGTGGGATTCGTACGTGAACAGTCAGCGCGCGAAGGTCGCGCCGTCGTACCGGTCGGTCGTGTGCACGGCCGCCGGCGTCAAGGGCGGGCCGGAGATGGCGACGCAGACGTACGGCGCCGATCGCACGACGAACGCCGACAAGATCCGCGCGGCCGAGACGATCAAGGGCGTGTGCCTCGGTGGCGCGCGCTTGCCGGAGGCGGCGCCGCAATCGCCGTTCTGAAAGGACACACCGATGAGTGACTTCGAAGAAATCTCGAGCGACGACCTCGCGCAGGTCGCGGGCGGCGGGCTGTTCAGCTGGCTCGACAACATCTACAAGAGCATCGTGTTCAACGTCGGCGGCAAGGTCGGCGGGACCAAGCTCGCCGAGAAGATGTACGGCAAGCACACGACCGATCGCGATCGGGCGCGCGCGCAGGCCGCGATGCACAAGTTCCTCGCCGGCGGGCACAAGCTGCCGAAGGGCGTGCCGAACATCTTCGGTGGCTAGCCGAGCAGCGACGTCCAGACTTCTTGCGCGCGCGCCGGTGAGACCGGCACCGACGTCTTGAGCTCGGGCGCGAAGATCGAGACGCGCAGCTCCTCGAGCAGCCATGCGAACTCGTCGAGCTCGTCGCGCGTGCGGCCCTTCGCGCGCAGCTCGGCCTCGCGGGCGAGGAAGGCCTGCCACAGCGGCGCGACCGCGGCCGCCTTCTGCTGGTCCTTCGGCGGGTCGACCGCCTGACGCTGCAGGCGCACCGTGATCGCCTTGAGGTACCGGAGCACGTGCTGGAGGCGCGGCAGCGAGTGTGCGCGCCACATCTCCGGTGTGATCAGGCGGCGCAGCTGGCTCTGCACGTCGTCCGCGACCGCCTTCGCGAGGCCGGGCTTGCCGACGAGTGGCTTGAGCGCCGCGAGCGCGCGCGTGTGCTCGACGGAGAGATCCATCGCGAGGCGGCCGATCGTCGCGAGCGTTTCGGGGAGGCGCGTGCGGCCGGCGGCGAGGCGATGCTCGAACGTGCGGCGGTCGCGCGGCAGGTCGGCCAGGCCGAACGCCTCGTCGAGCGCGCGATAGACGAGTGGCTTGTGCGCATCCTTCGGCAGCGCGCCGGGAAGCTGCGCGGCGAGCTTCGTGACGCCGCCGACGGAGAACATGATCAGCCGGCGGATTCCATCGCGCGAGGCGGCATCGGCGGCGGTGGCCGACTCGAGCAGGCGCAGATCGACGTGGTTCTCCGCGTCGACGAGTGCCGGATACGCGAGCGTGCGGCGGCCCGCGACGTCGATCGTCGTCGAGCGGGGTAGGGCGTCGAAGTCCCACTGACGGATGCCGGTGCGCTCGAGCGAGCCGCGCGGCGCCGCTGCCCACACCTCGCGCGCGCGTCCGCCGAGCGTGCGCTGCAGCTCCGCGAGATCGCGGCCCTCGCCGAGCACTTTGTCGCGCGCGTCGACGACGCGGTAGGCGAAGTGCAGATAGGCGGGCACGCCGCGCAGATCCCAGCTCGTGCGCTCGCCGGCGACCTCGTACGCGGCGCGCGTCAGCGCCGGCAGGAACGGCTCCTCGAACGGCTGCACGCGCGCGGCGAGCTCCGCGATGTGCGGGGCGAGCGTCTTGCGCTGCGCCTTCGGCAGCGTCTCGATCAGCGCCTCGATCTTCTTGGGCAGCCAGCCCGGCACCGTCGCGTGCATGACGTCCGGATCGAGCTGCGGCAGCGCCGC
>JAFAOG010000281.1 GCA_019237945.1 Deltaproteobacteria bacterium
GCGAATGCGCTCGACGAGCGCGTCGACCATGCCGGCGTAGCCGTAGACGAGGCCGGCCTGCATCGACGCGATCGTGTTGCGCGCGACGACCTTGCCGGGCCTTGCCAGCTCGACGCGCGGCAGCTTCGCCGCATGCTCGTAGAGCGCCTCGGCGCTGATCTGGATGCCGGGCGCGATCACGCCGCCGAGGTACTCGCCCTTCGGCGTCACGACATCCCACGTCGTCGCGGTACCGAAGTCGACGACGATGCAGCCGCTCTTGAGCTCCTCGAACGCGGCGACCGCGTTGACGATGCGATCGGCGCCGACCTCGCGCGGGTTCTCGTAGAGGATCGGCATGCCGGTCTTGATGCCCGGCCCGACGACGAGCGCCGGCCCGCCGCAGTGCTCCTTGAAGAACCGCTGGATGCCGAACACGGCGGGCGGCACGACCGACGAGATGATGCCGGCTGTGATGCTCTTCCACGGAAAGCCGTCGAGATCGAACAGCGTCTTGAGCTGCACGGCGTACTCGTCGCTCGTCCGCTCGGCATTCGTCTGAATGCGCCAGTGCGCCGCGAGCTCGCCGTCGCGATACACGCCGAGCACCGTGTTGGTGTTTCCCACGTCGACGGCAAGCAGCGTCGTCATCCGGCCTTGATGGTAGCTCGCCGTCGGCAGTCGTAGTAGGCTCGGGCTCACCTATGCGGGGCTCTTGGCTAATCATTTTCGCAATGTTGGCGGCATGTGGTGGCTCGTCGGATTCACCTCCGGGTCCGCTCGCGAAGCACTTCGACGACATGTACATCGCGCGGATTCCGCTCGAGCAGAAGCAGGCCGTCGTCACGACCAACAACGACTACTCGGTCGCGAAGATGGAGGCCGCCACCGCCGAGGCGCAGTACCAGGAGAGCGACGGCCAGCTTCACCAGGCGCGCAACGACGCGAAGGCGGCAAAGCTGCAGGTCGATAGCGCGGTGTCGGCGAAGAAGAGCGCCGATACGTCGGCGGATCAGAACCGCATCAACCAGGCGGTCAAGGACCTCCACACCGCCGAGGATCTCGATAAGGCGGCCGATGCCCGCGTGAAGTACCTCGCGGACTATCACAACTACCTCAAGGTCTACTGGCGCTACACGCAGGAGAACCAGTACTGGCGCGAGGCACAGTTCGAAGCGGCGAAGGCGCAGATCGCGAAGGGGAACAACATCGCGCCCAAGGGCGTGTCGTACGACGACTTCCCCAAGCAGGTCGATGCGCGCGGCAAGCGCGTGCAGTCGGCGAAGGATCGCGCCGAGAAGGCGAAGCAGCACGTGCTGTCGACGCGCGAGGCGTGGATGAAGATCCAGCACCAGGCCGACACCGAGGCCGGCAAGCAGAGCGCGATGTGGGATCCGATGGCGGCGCCGTCGGGCCCGACCGGCAACGAGCAGCGCCCGCAGCAGGCCGAGATCAAGTCGATGCCGACGTCGAACATGACGCCGGCGCCGATGCCCGCGAACGGAACGTCGCAACCGCAGCCGCAGCAGCCGCAACCGCAGCAGCAGTAGCAGTACCGCGTGGCCGCGACTCCGCAGGACGCCGCTCGAATTCTCGTCGTCGACGACGAGCGCGTCATTCGCGAGATCCTCGCCGAGTTCCTGACGCTCGAAGGATTCTCGGTCAACACGGTCGAGGACGGCGAGAAGGCGCTGACCGAGCTGCGCCTCCATCCGTACGACCTGTTGATCACGGATCTCAAGATGCCGCGGCTCTCCGGGCTGCAGCTGCTCGAGAAGATCGAGGCGGAGCGCCTCGGCGTGCTCACCGTGCTGATGACCGGCTTCGGCACCGTCGAGACCGCGATCGAGGCGATGAAGAAGGGCGCGTACGACTATCTGCTCAAGCCCTTCAAGGTCGAAGAGGTCATCCACGTTGTCGAGCGCGCGCTGTATCGCCAGCGGCTGCAGGCCGAGAACATCCGGCTGCGCGAGGCGCTGACGATCTACAAGGTGAGCGAGGCGATCGCGCTGTCACATGACATCGAGAAGATCCTCGACGTCGTGCTGCGCGCCGCGATCGACGAGGTCAAGGCCGACATCGCGACCTTGCACCTGCGCGACCCGCGAAGCGGCCACTACGAGGAACGGATCAAGATCGTCGCGAGCGATGCCAAGCCAGCGCAGGTGCCGTCGCCCGCGTTCGGCGTGATGACCGAGCAGTTCACGCAGGGCGTGCCGATCCTCGCGCATGGTGGGAAGGCGTCGCGCTTCTTCACCGAGAGTGCGTCGCCCGCGGAGCTCGCGTCGTTCGCGGCCGTGCCGCTGCAAGTTCGCGGCGACATGGTCGGCGTGCTCAACGTGTTCTCGTTCACGCCGGGCAAGAAGTTCGACGAAGGCCACCGCAAGATGCTCGCGGTGCTCGCGTCGCGCGCGGCGAGTGCGCTCGAGAACGCACGGCTCTACGGCGAGCTCGTCGAGACGAACAAGTCGCTCGTCCAGGCGAACCTGTCGCTCGAGGAGATGTTCCAGCAGACGGTCGCCGGCTTCGCGCAGGCGCTCGAGGAGAGCGACATGTACACGCGCGGCCACAGCGAGCGCGTCGCCGTGTACAGCGAGGTGCTCGCGCGCGGGCTCACGCTGCCCGAGGGCGAGATCCGGCGCGTCGTGCAGGCGGGCGTGATGCACGACGTCGGCAAGATCGGCGTCCGTTACGACATGCTCAACAAGCCCGGCAAGCTGACGCCGGAAGAGGTCGCGGTGTTTCGCCAGCACCCCGAGAAGGGCAAGCGCATCCTCGAGCCGGTGCCGTGCCTGCACGGCCTGATCGATGGCTGCTGGTGTCACCACGAGTGGTTCGATGGGCGCGGCTATCCGCGCGGCCTCGCCGGTCAGGCGATTCCGATCGTCGGCCGCATCGTCGCGATCGCCGACGCGTACGACGCGATGACGTCCGATCGCGCCTATCGCCGCGCGCTCGCCCACGAGATCGCGATCGGCGAGATCGAGCGGTGCGCCGGCACGCAGTTCGATCCCGAGCTGTCCGATGCCTTCGTCAAGCTGATCGAGGTGTGGCGCCAGCAGATGCGCGAGCGCGGCCACGATTCATTGATTCCGCGATGACGACGCGCCCGAACACGTTCTGTCACTTCTGCGGCACGCGTCTGCCCGACGGCGACTATCCGCGAACGTGCAGCGGCTGCGGCGCGCAGATCTGGGCGAACCCGATCCCGGTCGCAGTCGCGCTCGTGCCGATCGACGACGGCCTGCTCGTGATCCGCCGGGCGATCCCGCCGGGCGTGGGCAAGCTCGCGCTGCCGGGCGGCTTCGTCGAGATCGACGAGACCTGGCAGCAGGGCTGCGCGCGCGAGGTCCTCGAGGAGACCGCGATCGTGATCGATCCGGGCACGCTCGTGCCGTTCTGGTTCACGTCGACGGAGCCGAACCCGACGCGCGTCCTCTTGTTCGCGGTCGCCGCTGCCCCGCGCTCGGTCGCCGCGTTCGCGAGCGACGCCGAGACCAGCGAGCGAGGCATCATCCGCGGACCCGACGGGCTCGACGAGGTGTTCGCATTCCCGCTGCACGCCGAGGCCGCTCGCCGCTACTTCGCCAGCCGGGGGATCACGAAGGGTCCCCACGGCTTCGCGCCGAGGTAGTATCGGCCGCAGCAGTGCTCGGGCAATCCGGGAAATACCGGCTCGACTATCGACTCGGCGGCGGCGGCATGGCGGAGGTGTTCATCGGCTCCATGCTCGGCGCCGAGGGTTTCCAGCGGCGCGTCGCGATCAAGCGCGTGCTCCCCGGGTTTTCCGACAATCCGTCGTTCGCGCAGATGTTCGTCAGCGAGGCGCAGATCAGCTCGCGGCTCGCCCACCCGAACATCGTCAGCGTGCTCGACTTCGATCGCGACGCCGAGAACCGGTTGTTCCTCGTCATGGAGCTCGTCGAGGGCAAGGACCTCGATGGGCTCGCGTCGACGGGGCCGCTGCCGATTCCCGTGATCATCTTCGTGATCACCGAGGTCCTGCGCGGTCTCGGCCACGCACACGACCTGCCGATGCAGACGGGGATGCGCGGCATCGTGCATCGCGACGTGTCGCCGCACAACGTGCTGCTCAGCTGGGACGGCTCGGTCAAGGTCAGCGACTTCGGCATCGCGAAGGCGCGCAACGCCAGCGAGGCGACCGCGAGCGTGTTCATCAAGGGCAAGCCCGCGTACATGAGCCCCGAGCAAGCGAACGGCCAGCCGCTCGACGGGCGCAGCGATCTGTTCGCGGTCGGCGTGATGCTGTGGGAGATGCTCGTCGGGCGGCGGCTGTTCGTCGGCGAGGACACGCGCGCGACGCTGGCGGCCGTGCTGTTCGGCCAGATCCCGCGGCCGCGGCAGATGCGCGCGGATCTGTCGAAGGACCTCGAGCGCGTCACGATGAAGCTGCTCGAGCGCGACCTGCCCGCGCGCTACGCGACGGCCGAGCAGGCGATCGACGATCTGCTCGCGTGCGCAGAGGCGCCCAAGAACGGGCGCGAGCTGCTCAAGCGCGTGCTCGCCGAGCGCTTCCCGCAGGAGGCGCCGGTGCGCGGCAGCGCGGTGCACGGAAACCGCACGCCGCCGCAGCCGCACCTCGCGCAGACGCAGGCGATGGGCTCGGGCGCCTCGTACGACAGCAACGCCGGCGCGACGCCGGTTCCGATGGCGAGCATCGGCGCGCAGCGCAGCGCCCCGACCGCGACGATCCAGCCGCGTAGCTCGGGCGGCGGTGCGAAGATCGCGCTCGCGATCGGGGGCGTGCTCGTCGCGGCGATCGTCACGTTCGCGATCGTCGCAAGCGTCAAGGGTGGCAAGGGCGACAAGGCCAAGGACGCGAGCGCGGGTAGCGCGGCCGGCGGCAGCGGCAGCGCGCAGCAGGTCGCGGTCGCTCCGCCCCCGCCTCCCCCGGCGCCCGACGCCGCGCTTCCGATCGACGCGGCGGTCGCGATCGATGCCGCGGCTGCGATCGACGCGGCCGAGGCGACGAAAAAAGATGCACCGGTCGTGGTCCCGGCGCACGCTGGGGCCGAGAAGAAGGGCCACCTCAGCGTCGTGGCGTTCCCGGTGATGACGGTCTACATCGACAAGAAGAAGCTCCACGACACGCCGGTCGAGATCGATCTGCCGGCGGGCAAGCACATGGTGCGGCTCGTCAACGCCGAGCAGGGCAAGGACGAAACAGTGCCCGTCGTGATCGAAGCCGACCATACGAAGACGATCGATCGAACGCATTGATGCGCGCGCTGCTCGTCACCACGCTGCTCGTCTCGGCGACCGCACACGCGCAGGGCGATGGCGATGTCGGCGTCGTCGTCACCGGCGAGGCCGTGCTGCAGCCGCAGGTGCGCGCGGGCGTCGAGATGTGGCTCCGCGATCACGGGCGCACGGTCGTCGGGTCACCGCTGTTGCCGGATGCGACGAACAAGCTGATCGACTGCTTCGTGATCGAGGACGCGGCGTGCGCGAAGTCCGTCGTCGAGCAGTCGACCGCGCCCGCGATCGTGTTCGTGCGCGCCGATGTCACCGACACGACGAAGAGCGGCCGCGACTTTGCACTCGCCGGCACGTGGCTCGCGAAGGGCAAGGATCCGCAGACGCTGCGCCGCACGTGTCATCACTGCACCGAGGAGCAGATGCGCGAGACGCTGGTCAGCTTGCTCGGCTCGCTCGTCGTCGAGCCGCCGCCGCCGCCGCCTGCGCCTCCGGCGCCCGCCGCGCCCGCACTGCCGGCACCGACCACCGCGGTCGTGGCGCCGCCGCCCGCGCCCGCCCCCACCGAAGACCCGCTCGCGCGGAACCTGCCCTACGGCCTCGTCGGCGGCGGCGCGCTGCTGCTCGTCACCGGCGTCATCCTGATCGCGGTCGACCAGTCACCGGATCCGCACGGCCCGCAGCCGAAATCGCTGCGCGACACGGAGACCGCCGGCATTGCGCTCGGGCTGATCGGCGCGGCCGCCGCCGGCGCGGGCAGCTATCTGTGGTGGCGCGACCATCACGGCGGTGCGCCGATCGCCGCCGTGTCACACGAGGGCGCGCTCGTCGGCTGGAGCGGACGGTTCTGATGCGCGCCGCGCTGCTCGCCGCCGCGTTGCTCGCCGCGTGCTCGAAGCCGAACCCGTACTACTGCGCGGGCGCGCCGATGGACAACTGCACGCTGCTCGACAGCGGCAGCGGTTCGGCCGGCTGCACGAGCGACACGCAGTGCCCGGGCCAGGTGTGTGACATCGCGATGCACGCGTGCGTGATGTGCACGCCCGACAAGGCCGCCGCGTGCACGGCCACCACCCCGGTGTGCACGAACGACGCGTGCGCGCCGTGCACCGACGATGCGCAGTGCGCGTCGGGCGTGTGCCGGTTCGACGGCAGCTGCGACGACGAGAGCCGCGTGCTGTACGTCGGGCCGACCGCGACCGGCACCACGTGCGCGCGGACCGACAAGTGCTCGCTCGCGACGTCGATGATGTTGCTGTCGGTGACCAAGAACGTCGTCCATCTGGACGCCGGCACGTACACGGACATGATCCTCGTGACGAAGGACTCGGCGCTCGTCGGGCGAGGCGCCGTGCTGTCGCCCGCGAACGGCGCGATCGTGACGATCTCGCCGGGCAAGTCGGTCGCGCTCGAGCTGCTCACGCTCCGCCTGACGAGCGGCAGCGGCAACGCGATCTTCCTCGGCACGAGCGCAGGCATCACGCTGCTCGGCACCGAGGTCGGCGGCACGCAGGGCATCGGCATCTCGGCGCCGAACGGCGGCTCGGTCACGACGTCGCGGTCGAGCATCCACGACAACCTGCTCGGCGGCATCTCGCTCGGCAACACGACGACGACCTCGAAGATCGACATGACGAACACGCTCGTCTATCTCAACGGCGGGCCCGCGATGAGCCAGAACATCGGCGGCATCGCGATCGCGGGCGCGCTGGCGCCGGGCAGCCGCATCGACTTCGACACGATCGTCGACAACGGCGCGAACAATCTGGCGAGCGCGCACTCGGGCGGCATCGTGTGCGACATCGCGTCGTTCTCGATCACGAACTCGATCATCGCGCACAACACCGTCGGCGGCAGCACGACCGCATCGAACGCGAACACGTTCGGCATGTGCGGCGTGACGACCGGCGACATCGTCCAGCCCGCGCTCGACACGCTGCTGTTCCGCGACGCCGGCAATCGCGACTATCACCTCACGACCGGCAGCAGTGCAGAAGGCCACGCGACGGCGACCTCGATCACGATCGACATCGACGGTGATCATCGACCGCAGGGCACCGGATACGACACCGGAGCCGACGAGCTTACTCCCTGAATGATAGGATCAGGCTGTTCGATGCGCTGCCTGCTCGTCCTGACCCTGCTCGCGATGGCTGCCCTGCCCGCGCGCGCGGACTCCGGCGAGGTCGGGGTGGTGGTCGTCACCTCGACGAACGGCAGCGCGCTGCAGACTGACGTCACGGCGCACCTCGAAGCGTGGATGAAGAAGCACGATCACACGGTCGTAGCGGGGGCGCTGTCGCGCGATGCCGTCAACACGATCGCGAACTGCTTCTTGATCGACGATCTCAAGTGCGCGCGCGGTGTCGTCGAGGCGCGGTCGAAGGCGAGCTCGGTCGTGTTCACGCGCATCGAGGCGGCGGGCAAGGACCTGACGTTCACGACGTACTGGTTCGTCAAGGGCAAGGAAGTGATCAGCGAGCGGCGTGTGTGCGAGACGTGCACGACCGAGGACTGGCGCGGTCTGCTCGACGGCATGGTCGGCCGCCTGCTCGCGAGCGATGTCGAGACCGGCAAGCTGCACCTCGAGTCGCAGCCGTCGGGGTTGCTCGTGCTCGTCGACAACGTGCAGGTCGGCGCGACCCCGTTCGACCAGGAGCTGCCGGTCGGCAAGCACACGATCAGCCTGTCGCACGCCGGCGTGATCGTCGCGAACAAGGACATCGAGATTCACGCGAACAAGCTCAAGAGGCTGACGATCGAGACCGAGGTCGAGACGAAGGCGCACAGCAAGATCGGCCCCGGCATCCTGCTCGGCAGCGGCATCGCATTGATCGGCGGCGGAGGCATCGCGCTCTATCTCGGCGAGCAGAAGACCGACAAGATCATCCACCCCGAGTACGTGCCGATCGGGATCGGCATCATGGCCGCGGGTGCCGGCGCGACGATCGTGGGCGCAATCTTGCTGTCCCAAACGGGACATACATCGGCTCCCGTCGCTGCGATCACGCGTGATAGCGCCTATTTCGGCTGGGTCACCCGGTTTTAGGACGACCCCTTGTCGATCAGCCTTGAAACAGGCGATCCTAGGCCACGATGCGCGCCGTCTTCGTCGCTGTGTTGTTTGCAGCCGCTGCGTGCGAAGGCCAGCTGAACCCGGAGTGGTGCGCCACGCACCAGTCCGATCAGGACTGCATCAACGCCGGCCTCGTGCAGATCGACGCGGCGCCATCGTGCAAGGACGTCGCGTGCCCGGCTCCGCTCGTCTGCGATACCAATCGCGGCGGCGGACAGTGCGTGCAGTGCGTGCCCGGCAATCCCGACAATCCGACGACGAACTGCGCGGTGTGCGCGAGCGACGATCAGTGCCACCAGTGCATGAAGAACGCGGACTGCGGGCCCGGGGGCCTCTGCCTTCCGGACATGACGTGCGTCGGCGGCGGCGGCGGCTCGGGCAGCGGCGGCGGCGCTGACAACCTTCTCTACGCCTCTCCGATGCCTGGTGCCGGCGCTGACTGCACGGTGGCGAAGCCGTGCGCGATCAAGACGGCGCTGACGAAGCTCGATGCGACGCACCACGTGATCGAGCTCGCGGCCGGTCAGTACAACGAAGGCACGATCACGATCGGCGCGAGCGCGATCCTGATCGGCCCGCTGCCCGGCCCGGGGCACCAGTACCAGGATCCGACGGACCCGAACGGGCGCGCCGTGATCAGCGGCGGCGACCCCGTGATCTCGGTGACGGCGGGCGTCGTCGGCCTCTACGAGGTGACCGTCACGGGATCGCAGAACGACGCCGGCATCCGCTGCGCGAATGCGACGCTCGAGCTCTACCACTCGATCGTCCGCGGCAATGCGCACGAAGGCGTCACCGCGTCGTCGTGTGCGATGACGATCGAGCGCAGCGCGTTCACGGGCAACGGCTCGACCGGGTCGACGTTCGAGGCGATCTACACCGACAACTGCAACCCGATCGCGATCCGCAACAACTTCATCTACGGCAACGGCAACACGTCGTCGGTCAAGGGCGCGGTTCACTTCCACGGCGCGACCGTTGGAGACTTCCGGTTCAACACGGTGACGGCGAACCACGCGGCGCCGAATGGAGGCGGAGGCGGGGGCGGAGGCGGAGGCGGAGGATTCGCTCCGCCGGTTCCACCGCAGCGCGGGACCGCGATCGGCGGCGTGCTCTGCGAGTCCTCGATGGTGATCGTGCGCGACTGCATCATCGCGAAGAACGACACGGCCGACTTCGGCTTCACGCAGGGCGCCTGCCAGCCGCAGAACTCGTTCATCAACGCCGACCCGCACCTGAAGAGCCCGACCGACCCGCACGCGACTGCGGCGACACCGAAACCCGCGATCATCGACAACACGGCGAGCGACTGCAGCAACTCGAGCGGCTATGATATCGACTACGACGTGCGCCCGAACCCGCCTGCGTGCGACCTCGGCGCCGACGAGATGTGACCATGAAGCTCGCGCTCGCTTGCCTCGCCGCCGCCGGTTGCGGCGTCGCCGACTTCGACGTCGACCAGCCCGTCCAGGAGCAGATGATCTCGGGCTCGCCGATTCCCGGGCCGCTCCAGGTGCTGTTCCCGATCCCGCTCAACGTCGACATCAGCGCGCAGATCAAGGCGAAGGACACGGGGCCGATCGACAGCGTGTCGCTGAAGTCGCTGACGCTGTCGATCACGAAGACCGACGAGCCGAGCGGCGACAGCGATGACTGGAGCTTCGTGACGTCGGTCGACGTGTTCGTCTCGAGCACGAAGAGCGGCTCGACGCTGCCGAAGGTCAAGATCGCGCACGTCACGAACCCCGGCGCGGTGCGCGACATGAAGTTCGTGCTCGACGCCGGCGTCAACCTCAAGCCGTACATCGACGAGGGCAGCCAGGTCGACGGCCAGAGCGCCGGCAATGCGCCGCCCGACGACGTCAGCTACAACGGGCTCGCGTCGTTCACGGTTCATCCGCTGTAGCGAGCAGCGCGCGCAGCTCCTCGAGCGTCCGTTGCGGCGCGCGGATGCGCAGCGTCGTGCCTTCGTCCGCGTGCTCCTCGGAGAGCACGGTCGCGCGCTCGTGAACGAGGTGGACGACCTTCTGGCGCGACCACGGCACGACGAGCTCGGCTTCCTCGAGCTTGCCCGCGAACCGCTCGATCAGTCGATCGCGCAGTGCCGCGACGTCGTCCTTGCTCTTTGCCGACAGCTGCAGCGCGCCGGGATAGTGATCGGAGAGCGCGGTGCGGGTCGAGTCGTCGCAGCGATCGATCTTGTTGAGCAGGAGCCAGGTCTCGACCTCGTCGGCGCCGATCTCGCCGAGGACCTCGCGCGTGACGGCGAGCTGATCCGCGTGCGCAGGGTCGCTCGCATCGACAAGGTGGAGCAACAGGTCGGCGTCGGCGGCCTCGTCGAGCGTCGACCGGAACGATGCGACGAGATCGTGCGGCAGCTTCTTGATGAAGCCGACGGTGTCGGTGACGAGGATCGGCGGCTCGGTCGGCGGGACGAGGCGGCGGACCGTCGTGTCGAGCGACGCGAACAGCTTGTCGGCGACGTAGACCTCCGTCGAGGTCAGCGCGCGCATCAGGCTCGACTTGCCCGCGTTCGTGTAGCCGACGAGCGCGACGGTCGGCAGCTCGCTGCGGCGCTGCCGCCGTGTCTTCGCGCCACCCTCGATGCGCGCCAGCTCGTCCTTGAGCTCGGCGATGCGATCGCGAATGCGCCGGCGGTCGAGCTCGAGCGCACTCTCGCCGGCGCCCTTGCCGCCGACGCCGCCGCGCACGCGGTCGCCGCCGCCGCCGGTCTCGCGCAGCCGCGGCGCGAGGTACTTGAGGCGTGCGATCTCGACCTGCAGGCGCGCCTCGCGGGTCTTCGCGTGGCGGTGAAAGATCTCGAGGATCACGCTCGTGCGGTCGAGCACGTCGACGCCGGTCGCCTTCTCGAGGTTGCGCTGCTGCGTCGGCGAAAGGTCGTGATCGACCAGGACGACCTTCGCGCGCGCGGCCGGCTTCTCGCCGCTCGGAGCGACGTCGCCTTCGTCTTGCTCGTCTTCCTCGATCTCGTCGATCTCCTCGTTGTGGGCATCGCGCGCCGCACGCGACCCCGGCTTGACGAACGCGGCAACCTCGCCGCTGCCGCCGGTCCAGTCGGCGAGCTCCTTGAGCTTGCCCTCGCCGAGCACGACGCCCGACGCGAGCTTGCCGCGGCGCTGCACGACGCGACCGACGGGAACGAGCCCGAGCGTCTTCGCGAGGCGTTCGAGCTCGGCGATCGAGGACGTGAGATCGTCGTCGGTCACGCCGGGCAGCTGCACCGCAACAACGACGGCAGCTGGCCGTTCACCTTCGGGGATCTCGAACATGGCGGCGCACCTTACGCGATCTCGTCGGCAAAGGCGAAGAGCAGCTGGGCGAAGGTGCGGCTCGCCTCGGCGTGCAGCATGTGACCGGCGGCGGGCACGATCTCGAGGCGCGCCTTCGGGAGGGCGCGGGCGAGCGCCTCGAGCGTCGGGCGGAAGTACGGGGCCGAGCGGTCGCCGCCGAGCAGCAGCACCGGCGTCTGCACGCGCGCGAGCTCGCCGTAGCGTGGCTTGTACGCGATCAGCGCGGCGGAGTCGGCGCGGATCTCGGCGTACTTCTGCGTCGCGCGGTCGCGATATGCCTTCGGCATCCGCTCGAACGCGGTGTCGCCGAGCACGGTGCGCAGGAAGAATTCGGCGGCGGCCGGCCCGCCCTCGCGCGCGGCGCGGCGGTCGTACTCGGCGAGGAACGCGGCGGGTGCGGCGGGCGCATCGTCGGTCGCGCCCATCGGCGGCTCGATCAGCACGGCGCCGAGCTGCGGGCGGCGGCGGATCACCTCGAGCGCGATCACGGCGCCGAAGCTCGAGCCGACGACGATCGCGGGCTGCTCGAGATACGTCAGCGCGACGTCGGCTTGCTGCTCGACGGTGTCGAGGAGCGGCCGGTCGTACGCGGTCAGCGAAAACCGCGCCGCGAGGACCGGCGAGTGAAGCTGGATCGACCACGTCGTGTGGTCGGCGGCGCTGCCGTGGATCAGCAACACGGGGGTCGCCATGGCGGCTATCATCGGCGATCGATGGCGCCACCGGATAGCGATCGAGGACCGAAGTCCTCGAGCAGCGCGGCCTTCGCCGCGACGGTGGGCCCGGCGGCGGGCGAGCCTGCGGCCGATTCGGGCGCCGATACGGTCGCCGCGCCGGGCGCGACCGCGCAGCAGGTGCTCCCCGAGGTCGCCGCGGATCATTACGGCCGCGACCGCGAGATCGCCCGCGGCGGCATGGGCCGCATCGTCGCCGCCGAAGATCGCCGGCTCGGCCGCAAGGTCGCGCTCAAGGAGCTGCTCGACGGGTCCGCAGCGAGCGATCACCTGTCGCGATTCCAGCGCGAGGCGCTGATCACGGCGCGCCTGCAGCATCCCGGCATCGTGCCGGTCTACGAGGCGGGCCGCTGGCCGTCGGGCGAGCCGTTCTTCGCGATGAAGCTCGTGTCGGGCCGGCCGCTCGACAAGGTGATCGCGGAGGCGACGCGCCTCGAGGATCGGCTCGCGCTGCTGCCGCGCCTCGCCGCCGCGTGCGACGCGATCGCGTACGCGCACAGCCAGCGGATCATCCATCGCGACCTCAAGCCCGGCAACGTGCTGATCGGCGACTACGGCGAGACCGTCGTGATCGACTGGGGCCTCGCGAAGGACCTCGACGCCGACGACGCGTTCGAGTCCGGCACGCGCGCCCCGCGCCCGAAGCGGCCCACCGACAGTGGCGGCGGCACGCTCACCGTCGCCGGCAGCGTGATGGGCACGCCCGCGTACATGCCGCCGGAGCAGGCGCGCGGCGAGGCCGTCGATCAGCGCGCGGACGTGTTCGCGCTCGGCGCGATGCTCTATCACCTGCTCGCGGGCGTGCCGCCGTACACCGCGCGCACCGCGACGGACGTGATCGCGGCCGCCGCGCTCGGCAAGGTCGTGCCGCTCGTCGAGCGCGAGCGACGGGTGCCGGCCGACCTCGTCGCGATCGTCGAGCGCGCGATGGCGCCGTTGCCGATCGACCGCTACGAGACCGCCGCCGGCCTCGCCGACGAGCTGCGGCGCTTCCTCACCGGTCAGCTCGTCGGGGCGCATCGCTACACGGCCGTGCAGCGCGTGTCGCGCTTCGTCAAGCGTCACCGCGCGGCCGTCACCGTGTCGGCAGTGGCGATCGTCGGCTTCGCGGTCGGCGGCACGCTTGCCCTGCGCAACATCGTGCGCGCGCGCGACGAGGCCCAGCGCGCCGAGCGCATCGCCGTCACGCGCAAGCAGGCCGCGGAACGACTGATCGACTACATGTTCAGCGACATGAAGACGCGCCTGGCCGCCGCCGGTCGCCTCGACGTGCTCGCCGGCCTCGGCGCCGAGGTCCGCCGCTACTACGCGACGCTCGCCCGCGCGCCCGGCGGCATGCCGCGCGAGGACGAGATCCGGTGGGCGGAGGCGATCGATCTGATCGGCGAGGCGGAGCACGTCTCGGGCAAGCCCGATCAGGCCGTCGCGACGTGGCGCGAAGCGCGCGACAAGCTGACCGCGCTCGTCGATTCGGGCCACGCGCCGAGCGCGCAGCGGCTTCGCAAGATGATCGCGCGCCTCGACTTCGAGACGGCCGAGGTGTTCCACGAGCGCGGCCAGCTCGACAAGGAGACCGAGCGCCTGCAGGCGGCGAAGCAGGAGTTCGACGATCTGCTCAAGACCGATCCGACGTCTGTCGAGCTGCTGCTCAGCGCCGCCGATGCCCACGACCACCTCGGCGACTTGCTGCGCAACGATGGCAAGGTCGACCAGGCGTTCGATCAGTACAGCGAGGCCAAGACCGAGCGCGAGCGTGCGACGAGCCAGGCCAACGGCAAGGTGACCGCCGAGAAGATGGCGCTCTCGACGAGCCATCTCAAGCTCGGGTCGGTCTACCAGAACCGCGGCGATTCGCAGACCGCGCTCGCCGAGTATCAGCGCGCGCTCGCCCTGCGCCGCGAGCTGCTCGAAATCACGCCCGACGACGTCGTCCTCCAGAAGTCCGTGCTCGACGTCGAGGACCAGCTCGCCGAGCTCGAGCGCCAGGTCGGCGACAACGCGTCCGCGATCACCGCGTATCGCGACGCGCTCCCCGTCACGCAGGCGCTCGTTCGCCGCGACCCGACGAACACCGAGTGGGCGCGTCAGCGCGGCAACCTGCTCGCCGACCTCGGCTTCGCGCTGATCGACGACGGCGCGTTCAAGGACGGCATCGCCCAGCTCGACGCCGCGATCGACGCGCAGGACGCCCTGCTCGCCCGCGATCCGAAGAGTGCGCGCTACAAGGTCGATCTGTCCCGCAGCTACACGCGCAAGGGCGATGGCCTCGTCGCGCTCGGCGACCCCGATGCGGCGGCGGACTGGTATCGCCGGGGCCTCGACCTGCGCAAGCAGCTCGCCGATCAGGATCCGCGCAGCGTCCCGTACCGGCGCTCGCTCGCGTTCTCGTACACCAAGCTCGCCGCGATCACGCCCGCGAGCGCGCTCGACCTCCATCAGCAGGCGATGGCGTTGCGCCAGCAGCTCGTCAGCGAGTCGCCGTCGCAGGGCGCGTTCAAGGACGAGCTGTCAGCGAGCGAGACCGAGCTCGCGCGGCTGCTGCTCGCGAAGGAGCCGGCGCGCGCGAAGGAGCTTGTCGATCACGCGGTCGAGCGCGAGCGTACGCTCGTCGACGCCGACCCGATCAACATCGCCTGGAAGGAGACGCTGGTGAACGCGCTGCTCGTGCGCGCCCAGCTCGAGCACGGCACGCCCGCGCAGGCCGAGACGCTGCTGCTCGCGAAGGAGCTCGCGACCGAGGCGCTCCGGCGCGCACCGACGAGCGCACGCTGGCCGGCGATCGCCGCCGACGTCGAGCTCGCACTCGCCGAGACCGATCCGGCGGGCAAGCACGGCAAGGCCGCGCGCGACCTCCTCGAGCCGCTGGCGAAGGCGAACCGGCTCGCCGCCCCCCGCCTGCCGCTGCTCGCACGGGCCCGCGCAACGCGTTAGGATGGGCGCGATGAGTGAGGAGCAGGCGGAGCATTCATTCCTGGGGAAGCACAAGGACAAGATGTGGACGTACCTCATCTTGATGATGGTGCTGATCGCGATCGTGATCGTGATCAACCTCGTGTGGAACAACCCGGCTCGCATGACCGCGGGCGTGAAGCACTTCCTCGGGCTGCCCGCGTGGGCTCTCGCGACGACCGCGTTCCTCGTCGGGGCGATCGTCTTCTGGCTCGGGCTGAAGGTCGAGGCGGACTGGCCGGAGGCGATGGGCGCATTTCTGATCAGCGGCTCGATCGCGTGGTTCGAGGTGATCGTCGGGTGGAAACACTTCGACATCGGCGGGATGGTCGTGCTTCCCTACCTCATCCCACTCGTCGCGTTCGTGCTGTTGCTCATGTATGGGATGCGAAACAGCGTCTAAGATCGCAGGGTGAGGATCGCTGCGCTGCTCGTCGCGCTGGCCGCCTGTGGGTCGCCGCATCACGGTCCCGACGGCGGCGCTGGCGATGACGGGGCCGACGCGGTGGACGGGCCGCCGATCGACGTGCCGTTCGTGCGCGGCACGGTGAAGGTCACGGTGACGAACGCGAGCGTGGCGCTGTGCAACCTATCGCAGCTGCACGTCGTGTTCATCGACGTCGACCAGACGACGACCGACCTCGTCGCCGACGCGCAAGGCAAGGCGCAGGCGGACGTGTTTCCCGGCGCGAGCGTGACCGCCGTGTGTCAGCGCACGACCGGCACGACGCAGATCGCGGTCACCGTGCAGGACGTCGAGCCGGGCGATGACATCACGCTCGACGGCGCGTACTTCTTCACGGGCGCGAAGACCGCCGACCAGACGAGCGCGGGCACGATGAAGATCAGCTTCCCGGCGGCGAGCAGCCCCGGGTACACCGTCGAGACGCCGTGCGGCGAGGTCGGCACGACGCAGACGAACAACGTGGCGATGCCGATGAAGGCGGGCTGCGAGCTGGCGACGATGGACCTCGTCGTCACGACGCAGACGCAGTGGACCGAGGCCGCCAACGTCGCATTCGCGAACAACGGCAGCGTCACGGTCAGCGACGCGTGGCACGCGATGGCCCCGATCGCGGCGAGCTACTCGAATGCGCCGGCGTTCTGCGCCGATTCCACCGATGCCGACTATCCGTGCAACGCGCAGCTCGCGCGCTACGTCCCCGAGTTGCACGGCCATCGCACGATGACGTCGGCTGCGATCGCGAGCTCGGCGTCGCTGATGGTGACGTCGCCGACGTCGTCGCGCGCGATCATGCAGACGCTGCTGACGACGAACGGGCCCGAGTATCAAATCTTCACCGACGCCGTCGACGGAACGCAGACCAGCTACATGCTCGACGTCGCGGCGCGCGAGCTGCCGTGGATGTGCCGCAAGACCGCGCAGTGCCCGTCGTTCAGCGGCACCGCCGCGAAGCTGGCGATTCCCGTCGTCGGCACCGGCAACTACGACCTGTTCGAGACGGACGTGCAGTTCACGCGCGCGCCGCAGAACACGCAGATCTTCATCTGGCGCGTGTTCGGGCCGACCGCGGGCGACGTGACGTTGCCGACGCTGCCGGCGAGCGTCGCGACGATCAACCCGACGCCGCAGGATCACCAGTCGGTGACACACGCGCGAATCTGCGAGTCCGACGCGCTCACGGGATGGCGCGCCGCGCGGCAGAACCCGTTCGACTCGCTCGGCACGTGCCTGCAGTCGACGAATCCGACGGCGCCGCGCTACGGCGGTGCGCACAACCGCGTCAGCGCCTCTCAGTAAGACGGACTCACGCGCGAAACATTGGTGAGGCGCCGAACGTCGCGCGCCAACGTAGGACCATTCCCTCAATCGACAAGCCGTGCGCGCGTGACACATGCTGAACGCATGACGCTCGAGATGGTGGTGATTCGCGTCGTGACGACGTGTGCGACCGAAGATGACCTCGTCGCTGCGTTCGCGCGCCTGACGACGGACACCACGCTGTTCGTGCCGACGAAGGCGATGCGCACCGTCGGCCTCGAGACCGGCTTCTCGATCCGGCTCGCCGACGGCACGCCGAAGCTGCGCGGCCTGTGCGTGGTCGAAGGCAGCTATCCAGACGGCGACAACGCGTATCGCCGCTCCGGCGTGCTGCTCGGGATCCGCAAGCTGACGCCCGACAGCGAACGCGTGTTCGCGCGGCTGCGCGATCCGATGTTGCCGCTGATCGTCAGCGATACCGTGCAGCTCTCGCCCGAGGAAGCGCGCCCGACGATCGAGATGGCGCCGCTGTTTGCCGACGCGCCCGAATGCGTGATCGAGGACGAGCCCACGGAGGCTGTCGAGACCGAGCGGAGGACGATCCTCGGGATGCCGCCGCTCGTGCCGCCGCGCAAGGACACCGAGAAGATGCAGCCGATCCGGGCCGAGATGCTCCGCATCACCCGCTCGTCTCCGCGCGCGATCGTCGACGAGCAAGCGCAGCGCATCAAGCTGCCGTGGCGCCCGCGGCTGCGCGCGTGGCTCGGCTATCTATGGCGCCGGCTCACCGCACCAGCAGCGCGGCGAGTGCCGCAGGCTCGCTGACCGGCGGCGAGCACACGGGCCCCGTGCACACGTACGCGCCGGCGGTCTTGCCGTCGAGCACCGACGGCTGCGCCCACGCCCCGGCGATGCACAACGTCGGCGCGTAGACGTTGCGCGCGGCCGCGAGCAGCGCATCTCGCTGGGGCCCGACGGCGACGAGCACCTTGCTGTGCAGATAGAGGTCGAGCGCCGCCATCAGCGCGCTCGTCGCCCACGCATTGACGCCCGTCGTGCCCGCGATCCGCTGCGCGAGATACTTCTCGGCGAGCACGAGCGCCTCGGCATCGCCGGCGACGAGCCCGAGCCGCACGAGCGCCTGCGTCGCGATCGCGGCGCCCGACGGAATCGCGCCGTCGTGATGCGACTCCGGGCGGTGCACGAGCAGGGCGTCGCCGGCGGGCGCCATGTAAAAGATGACGACGCCGTCGCGCTCCTCGACGAACCGCGCGCGCACCGCGCCGAGCAGCCTCGCGCCGAGATGCCACCACGCGGGATCGCCGGTCGCCTCGGCGAGCTCGAGGAGCCCCTGCGCGCAGAACGCGTAGTCGTCGAGCGTGCCGTCGAGCTCCTTCGTCTTGCCCTCGTGAAACACGCGCGCGATGCGATCGCCTTGGACCATGTGACCGCGCAGAAACGCGGCCACGCGCTGGGCCATCGCGAGCGCCGGCGCATGCTGCGTCGCGCGCCACGCGGCAACGAGTCCGCTGAGCGCGAGGCCGTTCCACGCCGCGAGCACCTTGTCGTCGGTGCCCGGTCGCACGCGCTTGCCGCGCGCCGCGAGCAGCTTGCCGCGCAGCTCCGCGAGATGCTCTTCCTCGGCCGGCGAGATGCGCGGCGTCACGCGCGACAGCACGGTGGTCGCGTGCTCGAAGTTGCCGGCCTCCGTCACGCCGTAGGCCGCGTCGAACACGAGCGCGTTCGCCGGGCCGAGGACCGCGAGCACCTCGTCGGGCGTCCACACGTAGAACTTGCCCTCCTCGCCTTCGCTGTCGGCATCGAGCGACGACCACAGGCCGCCGGCCGGGTCGCTGAGCTCGCGCCCGAGAAACGCGACCGTCTCGTCGATCACCTGCGCGGCGCGGCTCGCCAGCGGCCCGCCCATCTGCACGACGCTCGCGTAGATCCCGAGCAGCTGCGCCTGGTCGTACAGCATCTTCTCGAAGTGCGGCACGAGCCACTGCGCGTCGACGCTGTAGCGTGCGAACCCGCCGCCGAGATGATCGTAGATGCCGCCCTCCGCCATCCCGCGCGCCCACTTGTCGAACGCCTCGCGCGCCGCCTCGCCGAACGAGAACCGGCTCGCCCGCGCGAGCAAGTCATGGCTCGAGCTCGACGGGAACTTCGGCGCACCGCCCATGCCGCCGTGCTTCGGATCGCACCGCTCGGCGAGCTGCTTGCCCGCCGCGACGAGCAGCGCCTGGTCGAGCTTGCCGACCTCGCCACCGAGCGCGCCGCGCCGGTAGTGCTCGTCGACGCGCGCCAATCCGTCGATCAGCGCGAGCGCGTTGTCCTCCGCGTCGGCGCGGCGCTTGCGAAACGCATCGCTCATCGCGCGCAAGAGATCGGAGAAGCTCGGCCGCCCGAACCGCGGCTGCGCCGGATAGTACGTGCCGAGGTAGTACGGCCGCCCGTCGGGCAAGCAGAACGCGCTCAGCGGCCACCCGCCGCCCTCGCCCATCACCATGATCGCATTCATGAAGATCGTGTCGACGTCGGGACGCTCCTCGCGATCCACCTTCACGCACACGAACAGCTCGTTCATCAGCTTCGCGGTCGCCGCATCCTCGAACGACTCGTGAGCCATCACGTGACACCAGTGGCACGCCGCATAGCCGATCGAGACGAACACCGGCTTGTCGAGCCGCTTGGCCTCCGCGAACGCCGCCTCCCCCCACGGCCACCAGTCGACCGGGTTATCGGCGTGCTGCCGCAGGTACGGCGAGCTCTCGTTCGCGAGGCGATTACGCATGCGCGCAATCTAGCGCACGCGATGCACCGTGCCGCCCGTGTAGTGCTGGAACTCGCCGGCTCCCGGCAGCTCGACGCCGAACTCGATCGTCAGCTCGTCGGGCGCCGTGACGTCGTACGTCAGCTTGAACCGCGGCTTGCCGGCGATCTCGTCGCTGAGAAACTCGACGTGCTCGGCGCTGGCCGTCACCGCATACGCGATCACGTGCCCTTCGTTGTCCCAGTACGTCGCGCGCTTGCCGCCCTCCTCGATCACCATCAGATCCTCGTGGTGGCCCTGCGCCGACTCGTTCGTGCCGCGCCGCACGAGCACCTTGCCGCCGAGGTCGGGTGCGAGCGTGAACCGCCCGCTCGAGTGCTTCAGCGGGTCACTGCCTTGCCACGTGCCGATGATCGCGCGCAGCGAGGCCCACTCGGGCCCCGCGACGGGCGCGGCCGGCGCGGCGGGCGCGGCCGCCCCGTGAGCACAGCCGACAACGACGAGAAACGCGAGCACTCTGATCATCGCTCGGATCGAAGCCCCGCCGCGGAGATCGCGTCAAGCCGCGATCTTGGCAAGCTTCGTCCAGCAGTGCATGCAAGTAGTCGCCTGCGAGTGCACGAGGCCGCCGCATTTCGGGCACGGCCGCGTGAGCTCGCTGGGCGGAGCTTTCTTGGGGTCTGCAGCGGGAGGCCGCGCCGGCAACTCGCGCGCCGCAAGGACCTTGATGCGAGCGTGATCCACCGGCGTGGCGGCGCCGCGATCGAAGAGCTGCTCGAAGCGTGCGAGCAGCTCCGACGATGTGGCCGCCTGAACGGTGACCGGCGACGCTTCGACCTCGTGGTTGACCTCCGGCGTCGCCGCGAGGATCACGATCGCGATCAGCGGAGAGATCACGAGCCCAACGACGCACCAGATCGTGAAGTCGCGACCTCGCGACGATGCGAACGCACCAACGCCAACACCGAACGCGAGCCACAGCAGGACGAATGCGAGCAACATGGGATGTCTCCTTTGGCATCCCTATCGGCCGCTTCGCAGCGCGGTTGCGTCGGCCCGAAATAACAACAACCCCGCACCCTTGCCGGATGCGGGGCTTTCCATCTACGTCACGGCGAGTACAACGCCGGCACCGATCGTGCGGCCGCCCTCGCGCAGCGCGAAGCGGACGCCCGGCTCGAGCGCGATCGGGCGGTCGAGCGTGAAGCCGACCTCGGCGCGGCTACCGGGCGTCAGCGCCTCAGCGGTCGTGTCGATCGTCGCGGTCACGTGGGTCGCACCGACGAACAGCTGCGGCTTGTAGCCGGAGCGGATCGGGGCCGTGCGCCCGCCCTCGCGTGCGTCGAGCAGGTACACCTCGGCGCGGCCCGTCGCGTGCGGCGCGATCGAGCCCGGAGCCGCGAGCACCTGGCCACGCGCGAGGTCATCGCGCTTGACGTTGCGCAGGCGGAGGCCGACGTTGTCGCCGGCGCGCGCCTGCGTCTGCTCGCGGTGGAAGGACTCGATCGCAGTGACCGTCAGCTCGCGAGGCACACCGTCCTTGCGGCCGAACACGTGAACGGTCGCGGGGGCGGTGAGCGTGCCGCGCGAGACGCGGCCGGTGACGATCGTGCCGATGCCGTCGATCGTATGGACGCCCTCGATCGGGAGCAGGAACGGCGACGTGTAGTCGCGCGTCGGCTCCGGAATGTGGGTTTCCATCGTGGCGACGAGCTCGTCGATCGTTGCGACCCACGGGTCAGCGAGGTTGCCCTCGGTGGCCGCGTAGAGCGCACGCAGCGCGCTGCCGCGCACGACCGGCACGTTCGTGTAGCCGTGCTGCGCCAGGAGCTCGAGCACGTCGAGCACGACCAGGTCCGCGAGCTCGGGGTCGGCGATGTCCATCTTGTTGACGAACACCACGAGGTGCTGCACCCCGACCTGACGAGCGAGCAGGACGTGCTCGCGCGTCTGCGCCTGGGAGCCCTCGGTGCCATCGACGAGGAGGATCGCGCCGTCCATCTGAGACGCGCCCGTGATCATGTTCTTGACGTAGTCGGCGTGGCCCGGGCAGTCGACGTGCGCGTAGCGCCGCGTGGCGGACTCGTACGTGACGTGAGCGAGGTTGATCGTCACGCCGCGAACCTTCTCCTCGCGGGCGCTGTCGAGCTGGTCGAACGCGAGCGCACGACCGCCGTGACGGCGCGCCATCACCTGCGTGAGGGCGGCCGTGAGCGTGGTCTTGCCGTGATCGACGTGACCGATGGTTCCGACATTGATGAGCTGCTTCTGCACTGTGCATGTTCTTCCTCGGGCCCCATAACGTGAAAACCCCGCGACGCGCGTCGCGGGGCCCGGATCGAAGCTGCGGGGAGAGTTACCGCATTCCGGCGACGACGTACGCGTCCCATCCAGCGGCTCGGACCGAGCCGCAACGGGCTGACGACGACGACGACGAAACGCGGAACATGGAGCCGTACTAGATGAGGCCTCGCGTGCGCGTTGTCAAGCACGAGGTAAGCTTGGGGCGTGGTCCCCGCGCTCATGTCCGCGATCGCCGAGCGGTTTCCCGGCGCGCGCGAAGCCGACGGGCGGATCGAGATCGCGGTCGGCGGCACGACGTACCGCGCGCGCGTCGCGATGGAGCCGGTCGGCCATGTCAGCGTGCAGGTGCCGGCGACCGACGGCTTCGAGCTCGCCCTGCGCTGGACCGACCGCGGCATCGCGGCGACCCGCGCGCCGAGCTTCGACGATAGCTTCCTGGTCGAGACGAACGACGTCGCGCTCGCGAACGCGTGGCTCGATCCGGATGTCCGCGACGCGCTGATCGCCTCGCGCTACGTCGCGGGCAGCTCGCCGCTGCGCGATACCGCGTTGCTCCTGCGCGACGGCAGCTGGGAGCACGAGCTGCGCGGCGACGAGGTGACCGCGCGCCGGCAGACGAAGGAGACGAGCGCGATCCGGATCGCCGACATGCTCGCCGCGAGCATCGCGATCGCGTCGCGGCCCGCACGCTGGGCCCAGACGTTCGCGACGCTCGGCAAGCGCCTCGGCGCGGAGGCCGCGACGCGCGTCGAGCTCGGCGGCAAGCCGATCCTGCGCGTGCGGCGCGGCGCGGCCGAGGTCACCGTACGGTTCTTGCGGCGGCTCGGGCCTGCCGATGCGGGGCGGCTGCGCCTCGTCGTCAGCGCGCATCGCGTCGGCTCGGGCGGCGAGACACTGACGCTGATCGCCGATGACCTGCCGCGCGCCGCCTGGCCTCCGGCGAACGAGCGCGGCGGCGGCACGCTGCGGATCGACGAGCGGGCGCGCGCGCTGCTCGATGCGGCGAAGCCGTCGACGACGATCGTGCGCCCGCACGACATCGAGCTGACGTTCGACGGCGCCGCCGCCGACGTCGACCGGCTCGGCGCGGCGATCGAGCTTGCCGGCTACTGGGCCGCGCCCGCGACGACGCCATACCGCTGATGGTCAGCGGTGAACGGCGGTGACGCCGAGGTGCGCGCTGTCGACGTAGGCCTGCGCGCCCGCGTCGTGCAGCAGCGTCGCCTTGAAGAAGGCAGTGACGTACGCGGCGGCGATCGCGCGGCCCGTCGGCGGATCGAGATAGTCGAACGGCTGGTCGTTCGTCTGGCGGATCCCCGAGCCGCAGCCGGCGGCGAAGGCATCGATGAGCCCATCTTCGTCGGAGAACGACCAGTGGCCGGCGTCGGGGATCTCGATCTTCGCGACGGGCGGCGCCGCGCTGCCGAAGTTCTTCGCGATGAACTGGTTGCCGAGATCGCCGATGCTGTTGTCCTCGTCGGCGACGATGAACAGCAGCGGCACGTGGATGTTCGCGAGCATCACACCGGGAATCGCCGGGTTCTCCATCGGCGCGCACATCGCCGCCGCGGCCGCGACGCGCGAGTCGGTTTCGGCGACCCGGCCCGCCGTCACGCCGCCAAAGCTGTGCCCGAACATGCCGACCTTCGCCGTGTCGACGGACGCGAGCGACGGCAGCTGGTCGATCAGGAAGCGGATGTCCGCCGCCCGCACCTCGAGCTCGTCGTGCGTCAACGGGCCGTCGCTGCCGGCGAGATGCGACCACAGATCGTCGCCCGCGTGATCGATGGCCGCAACGATGAAGCCGTGGCTCGCCAACCGCACCGCCGTCGACGCCTGCGACAGCCGCGTGCAGCTGTGACAGTGCGAGAACACGACCGCCGGAAACGTGCCCGCCATCGGCGCCGCATCGACGGCGACATCGATCGTCCGCGTCGGGCAGCTCGGCGCCTGCGCGAGCAGTCCGGCATAGGTGGCCTGGTTCGAGCCGAGCTCCTGCTTCTCGAACGGCGTGCCCGTCGCGACCGTCGCCGTCGGAAACCACAGCTGGACGTTGAGCGTGCGCGAGCGCGCCGCGTCCGTGATCGTCGTCGCGTGCGTGCCGACGGCGAGCATGCCCGGCTGCTCGACCGACAGATCCGGCGGCGTCGAGCTTCCGCACGCCGCGACCGCGAGCATCACCATCAGCGACTTCATCGCGCGACCTTCGCACGTCCGTGCACTCGCTGCGCGATTTCGACCGATCGCGACGCGGCGTCGCGCGGTTAGCGGCGGCGCGCGGAATGCACGAGCGCGCAACATGAAGGCGACCAACCCCTACGACCTCCACGACCACGCGGGCGCCCGCTGGCTCGCCGCGTTTGCCGCGATCTTCGTGCTGACGATCGCGGCCGCGCTCGCGATGCTCGTCTATCCGCACGTCCTGATCGGCGGCTAGCCGGCGTCCAGCCCGAGGCGCTGCTTGATCGATCGGCGCGATGCCGCGAGGATCGCGTCGGCGCGCTGAGGCTCCGTGGCGAGGCGTGCGATCGAGACGGCCCCGACGAGCTCGGCGGCGAGTGACGAGGCGGCCGCGGCGGGATCGCGATGGCCGAGCCGCTCGAGCGCCTGGGCGAACATCGCCGTCATCTTCTGCGCACCTGCCGCAAACGCGGCGCGACACTTCGCCGACATCCGGGGCATGTCAGCCGCGAGCGCCGCGACCGGGCAGCCCGTTGCCGGGGCATCGCGGTGCGCTGCCGACAGGTACCAGTCGACGTAGCGCGCGAGCCCCGTCGCGGGATCGAGATCGAGCGTCTCGTGCGCCCAGCGATCGCGCACGTTGCCGAACATGTACTCGATCGCCGCGGCGACCATCGCATCCTTCGACGAGAAGTGCGCGTAGAAGCCGCCGTGCGTGAGGCCGGCGTCCTTCATCACCGCGGCGACCGACACGCCCTCGGGACCGTGCGCGCGCAGCTGGTTCGCCGCGTGACGAAGCACCGTCTCGCGGGTCTGCTGCTTGCGGTCGCTGGGGTACCTTGCCACAGAAATATGATAATCATCATTTTATTTCGAGGCAACCACGGTGATCCCCTTGCGTCTTTATATGACGAGTATCATATCACGGTCAGGAGGTTCCCATGAAGATCGAAGGCATCACCGCGCTGGTCACCGGCGCGAACCGCGGGCTCGGGCTCGCACTCACCCGCGCCCTGCTCGAGCGCGGCGCACGTCGCGTGTACGCGGCCGCACGCGATGCGGCATCGATCAACCTGCCCGGCGTCGTTCCGCTCGAGCTCGATGTCACGCGCGCCGACCTGATCGAAGCCGCCGCCGAGCGCGCGAGTGACGTCCAGCTCGTGATCAACAAAGCCGGGCTCTCCCGTGGGTCCTCGCTGCTCGCGCCTGCCGCCGGCGAGGCATTCCGCGCGGAGCTCGAGACGAACGTCATCGGCCCGCTCGCGGTCGCGCGCGCGTTCGCGCCGGTTCTCGCGAAGAACGGTGGCGGCACGCTCGTCAACATCCTGTCCGCGCTCAGCTGGGTGACGACACCGCGCGTTGCGACCTACAGCGCGTCGAAGTCGGCCGCGTGGTCGATCACGAACGGCCTGCGCCACGAGCTCGCCGCGCAGCACACGAACGTGATCGGCGTGCACGTCGCGTACATGGACACCGACATGGCGCGCCACGCGCCGGGTCCGAAGGCGCGCCCCGAAGATGTGGCCGCGCAGATCCTCGATGGCGTCGAGGCAGGTGTGCCCGAGGTCCTTGCGGATGACGTCGCGCGATCCGTCAAGCAGGGTCTCGCGCAGGGCGTGTACCTCGGAGCCGTGTGATGGGGGCCGAGGTCGTCCCGGTGCGCCGCCGCACGCCGCGCCTCATCCTCGCGCTCGTCGGCGTCGCGGCCGCGTGCTGGGGCGGCTGGTGGTGGCTGCACCGAGGCACGGAATCGACGGACGATGCGTTCGTCGAGGGACGCGTCGTCACGATCGCGACCCGCGTCTCGGGACAGGTCACGCGCGTCGCGGTCAGCGACAACCAGCTGGTCGCTGCGAACGAGGTCCTCGTCGAGCTCGATCCCGAGCCGTTCCGGGCCAAGCTCGCCGTCGCGCGCGCCGATGCGTCCGCCGCCCGTGCGAACGCCGAGAACGCACGCGCCACGCTCGCGCTCGTCGAACGCACCGCACCGGCCGCGCTCGCGCAGGCGCAGGGCACGCTGACCGCGGCACGCTCGACGGAGAAGTCCGCGCAGGCCGCTGTCGAGCAGGCGCGCGCCGACATCGCGGCCGCGGAAGCACATCGCCAGCTCGCCGAGATCGAGCTCGCTCGCACACGCACGCTCGTCGCCAACGCCGCCGTCCCGAAAGCGGAGCTCGACGAGCGACAATCGGCGTTCGACGCCAGTGCGGCGAGCGTCGCCGAGGCCCGCGCGCGGCTCGCGGTCGCCGAGTCTGCCGTGCCGACCTCGCACGGCGGGATCGAGGTCGCCCAGGGGCGCGTCGAAGGCGCGCGTACCACCACCGAGCAGATCGCTTCGGCGCGTGCCGCGGTCGCCCTCGCGGAGGCGCGTGTCGAGCAGGCCGAGGCGGCACAGCGGCTTGCCGAGCTCGACCTGACGTACACGCAGGTGCGCGCGCCGCACGCGGGCATCGTCTCGCGACGCATCGTCGAGGTCGGGCAGATGACGAGCCCGGACCGCCCGCTGCTCGCGCTCGTCGAGCTGGATGATCTGTGGATCGTCGCCAACTTCAAGGAAGACCAGCTCGCCGAGCTTCGCGCCGGCCAGCGCGCCGACATTCGCTTCGATACGTTCGGGCGCGAGGACTTCACGGGCCACGTCGCGAGCATCGCCGGCGCGACCGGTGCGCGCTTCGCGCTGATCCCGCCCGACAACGCGACGGGCAACTTCGTCAAGGTCACGCAGCGCGTCCCGGTCCTGATCCGGCTCGACAGCGCCGCCGGTGTCAGCTTGCGCCCGGGCATGAGCGCCGACGTCACCGTCCACACGGGGTCGTGACATGGAGGAGACCACGGTCCTGCGCGGCAGCAAGCCGCTGATCACGGTCGCGGTGATGATCGCGGGGCTGATGGCGTTCCTCGACATCTCGATCGTCAACGTCGCGCTGACCGACATCCGCGCGAGCTTCGGCACGCCGCTCGACCAGATCTCGTGGGTCTCGACGTCCTACGCGATGGCGAACATCACCGTGATCCCGCTCTCGGGCTGGCTGCTGCGCCGCTTCGGGTTTCGCCGCTACTACACGACGTCGATCGTGATGTTCGCGGCCGCGAGCGCGCTGTGTGGCCTCGCGTGGAACCTGCCGTCGCTGGTCGTGTTCCGGATCGTGCAGGGCCTCGGCGGCGGCGCGATCATCCCGACGTCGCAGAGCGTTCTGTTCTCGCGCTATCCCGAGCGCCAGCACGGCATGGCCGGCGCGCTGTTCGGCCTCGGCGCGATCACGGGCC
This sequence comes from Deltaproteobacteria bacterium, assembly GCA_019237945.1. Taxonomy (GTDB): domain Bacteria; phylum Myxococcota_A; class Polyangia; order Haliangiales; family Haliangiaceae; genus JABFXX01. The sequence continues at coordinate 27,515 of JAFAOG010000281.1, forward strand.
CGCTGCTCGGCCCCACGGTCGGCGGCTATCTCGTCGAGGCGGCGAGCTGGCACTGGATCTTCCTGGTCAACGTGCCGCTCGGCATCGCCGCCGCGTATCTGATCTGGACGCACCTCGAACAACCGGGCTTCGTGCCCGATCGCGCGCCCGTCGACCGCGCCGGCATCGGCCTTCTGGCCGCCGGCATGGTCTCGCTGCAGTACGTGCTCGAGGAAGGCACGCGCGCCGACTGGTTCGAGAGCCCGACGATCGTCCTGCTCTCGATCGTCGCCGCCGTCTCGCTCGTCGCGTTCGTCAGCCACGAGCTCGAGACGCCCCACCCGGCCGTCGACCTGCGCGTGTTCGGCAACCGCGCCTACGCCGCCGCGACCGCGCTCAACTTCCTCGTCGGCACCGCGATCTTCGCCGGCTCGCTGCTGCTCTCGCTGTACTGCGGAATGATCATGCGCTATCGCGCGCTCGACATCGGCCACGTCTTTCTCGTCGGGACGTCGATCCAGCTGCTGATCTTTCCGCTCGTCGGGCGCCTCGTCAGCCGCGTCGATCCGCGAGGCCTGCTCGTGATCGCGAACGCCGGCATCTTCACGAGCCTGTGGCTGAACGCGCACCTGACCGCGGATGTCGATCAAGGCTCGATCGTGCTACCGCTGTTCGTACGCGCCGTCGGCACGGGCTTCGGCTTCGTGCCGCTGACGATCCTCGCCGTGTCGTCGCTCTCCGCGCAGCAACGGCCCGCCGGCACGGCGCTCTTCAACCTGACACGCGAGCTCGGCGCGTCGATCGGCACCGCATGGATGAGCACGACGCTCGTTCGACACACCCATCACGCGATCGCCGCGATCGCATCGCACGTCTCGGCCGGCTCCGACGCCCTGCAGGACCAGCTCGCCACGCTCGCGCATGGCCCCGGCGCGTGGCTACCCGATGCGCAGAGCGCGGCGTACGCGGTGCTCGCGCGCCGCCTCGATCAGCAGGCCCTGCTGGTCGCGTTCAATCACGGGTTCCTCGTCCTCTCGCTCGCATTCGCCGTCGGTGCGCTGGCGATCGTGTTCATGAGACGGCCACCAGCGCGCACGCCGGCACCGGCCGCTCACTGACAGCCGCCGCGCCACGCGCGCACGACGGCGTCACGGACGGACCATGACCGCAGGCGACGACCACGGCGATCGGCAGGGCCATAGAACACGCGCGCACGCGCGTCATGTGGCTTCACGGCGCGTGCCGCGCCAAGTGCCCGAACGCGCGCGATCGGAGACCCCGAAAGGTTGCCGATCGCAACGTCCAACTGACGAAAATCGCTACGTTCTTAGCTGCCTCGCGGCGTTGAGGAAGCACGTGCCGCGGGCTATACGAAGCATTCCAGATGTCCGACACGACGACGCCTCCGCCGCCTCCGAGCAACATCACGCCGATCTCGATCGAAACCGAGATGCGGAACTCGTTCATGGACTACGCCATGAGCGTGATCGTCGCGCGCGCGCTGCCCGATGCGCGTGACGGACTCAAGCCGGTACATCGCCGCATCCTGTTCGCGCAGCGCGGCCTCAACAACGTCTGGAATCGCCCGTACCTCAAGTGCGCGCGCATCGTCGGCGACGTCATCGGTAAGTATCACCCGCACGGCGACAGCGCGGTCTACGACGCGCTTGTCCGCTTGGCCCAGGACTTCTCGATGCGCTACATGCTCATCGACGGCCAGGGCAACTTCGGAAGCGTCGACGGCGATCCGCCGGCTGCGATGCGTTACACCGAGTGCCGGATGGCGAAGCTCGCGGGTGAGCTTCTCGCCGACATCGACAAGGAAACGGTCGACTGGCAGCCGAACTACGACGACAAGGAGGTCGAGCCGACCGTCCTGCCGACGCGGGTTCCGAACCTGCTCGTCAACGGCGCGTCGGGCATCGCCGTCGGCATGGCGACGAACATCCCGCCGCACAACCTCGGCGAGATCATCGACGGCGTGCTCCACCTGATCGAGAACCCGAAGGCGACCGACGATGATCTCGTCAAGATCATCCCCGGCCCCGACTTCCCGACCGGCGGCGTGATCCAGGGCCGCGTCGGCATCCTCAGCGCGTTCAAGACCGGCCGCGGCGCGATCGTCCTGCGCGGCGTCGCGCACACCGAGGAGATCCGCAAGGACCGCCCCGCGATCATCGTCACCGAGCTGCCGTACATGGTGAACAAGGCGCGGTGGATCGAGACGACTGCCGAGATGGTCCGCGACAAGAAGCTCGAGGGCATCGCCGATATCCGCGACGAATCCGATCGCACCGGCATGCGCGTCGTGTTCGAGCTCAAGCGCGATGCGAGCGACCAGGTCGTGCTCGCGCACCTGTTCAAGCACACGTCGCTGCAGACGAGCTTCGCCGTCAACATGCTCGCGATCGTCGACGGGCGCCCGGTGCTGCTGTCGCTGCGCCGCGCGCTGCAGGTGTTCATCGAGCATCGCCGCGAGGTCGTCACGCGCCGCACGCTGTTCGATCTGCGCAAGGCGCGCGAGCGCCGCGAGATCGTCGAGGGCTTGGGCCTCGCCGTGATGAACATCGATCGCGTGATCGAGATCATCCGCGCGTCGAAGGACACCGACATCGCCAAGGAACGCCTGATGGCGGAGAAGCTCGGCGGCCTCGCCGGGTTCCTCGAGCGCGCCGGCCGTCCCAAGGAGGAGGTCGCCGCCGCCGAGGCGAAGCAGTTCATCCAGCTCAGCGCGCGGCAAGCGCAGGCGATCCTCGACATGCGCCTCGGCCGCCTCACCGGCCTGGAGCGCGAGCTCCTCGAGGCCGAGTACAAGGAGCTCTGGCAGCTGACCGACTACCTCGAGGGTCTGCTCGCCGACGACAAGAAGCTGATGGCCGCGATCGTCGAGGAGCTGCGCACGATCAAGACGGAGTTCGCCGACGCGCGCCGCACGCAGATCGTCGATGCCGAAGGCGAGATCCTCACGCAGGACTTGATCGACGAGGAAGACTGCGTCGTCACGCGCAGCCACCTCGGCTACATCAAGCGCACGGCGGCGAGCGAGTACCAGGCGCAGGGCCGCGGCGGTAAGGGCATCACGGGCGCCGCGAACACCGAGGGCGATTTCGTCGCCGACATGTTCGCTGCATCGACGCACGATCACCTGCTGCTGTTCACCGACAAGGGTCGCGTCTACTACAAGAAGGTGTTCGAGCTGCCCGAGGGCGCGCGCACGGCGAAGGGCCGGCCGATCGTCAACGTGCTCGAGCTGCAGGACGGCGAGCAGGTCGTCGCGATGCTGCCGTTCCAGGAGTTCCGCGCCGACACCTGCGTGTTCTTCGCGACCCAGTCCGGCACGGTCAAGAAGACCGAGCTGTCGCAGTTCGAGAACGTGCGCCAGAGCGGGATCAAGGCGATCACGATCGAGGACGGCGATCGCCTG
>JAFAOG010000240.1 GCA_019237945.1 Deltaproteobacteria bacterium
AGGTCCAGCGCGAGCGTTAGCGCCCGCGGCTGATCGCGCTCGTCGCGAGCTCGTCGACGCGTTCGTTGAGCGCGATGCCGGCGTGCCCGGCGACCTTGACGAACCGCAGGTCCTCGAACTGCCGGCACATCGCGCGGCACTTCTCGACGAGCTCGACGTTCGCCTTCGCCTTCCAGTTCTGCGACAGAAGGCCGATCGAGTACGCGGAGTCCGAGTACACGACGACGGGCCGGCTGCGGTCGCGGATCTCCTGGAGCCCGCGCAGGATCGCGGTCAGCTCCGCGATCTGGTTCGTGCCCTGGCCGAGGTACTCGCTGAGCTCGTGATGCTGGTCGCCGTCGACGATCACGACGCCGATGCCGGCCGGGCCGGGGTTCGGGTTCGCGCCGCCGTCGGTCCACACGTGGATCGCGTTGGCCGGCACATCCGCGACCACAGCGGCCGCCGCCTTGGGCTTCGCCTTGTCCTTCGACTTCTCGGGAGCTGGCTCGCCGGGCGTGAGCTCGATCAGATCACCGCCGGCATCCGCGAGGTTGCGCGCCGCCGCGCGGTAAGTCTTCGCGCCGGACTCGGGCTTGTAAACGATCTCAACGCGACCGTCACGATCGGTGACAAGTGCACCCGTACCGTCGACCTTTGCCCAGACGTCACTGTCGCGCAGACGATGTCGCTTCCACGGCACGGCGAGCATCCATACCACTGTCGACCGACAATCTCGTGCGTGTTATAGAGCGGGGCGTCCGATCTCGGACGTCATTCAGGGAGAACGCACATGGTTCGCATTCGCAGTGGATGGCTCGCCGCCATCGTCGCCGTCAGCCTCGTCGGCGCGTGCAAGAAGAACGACAACAAGGCTGGTACCGGGTCGGGCGCCACGACGACGACGACCACGACGACCACCACCGCTGGTGGCGGCGCGACGCCGGTCGCGGTCGCCGGCACCGATGACCTCTCGCTTCTCCCGGTCGACTCCGAGATGGTGATGGGCCTCAACTTCGCCCAGCTCCAGCAGAGCGCGCTGTGGAAGCAGTTCTCGCCGAAGCTGATGGAGAAGGCCGCGACGGGCCTCGCTCAGTTCAAGGCGGCGTGCGGCTTCGATCCGCTCGAGGCGGTCAAGAACGTGTCGATGGGCCTCAAGGGCCTCGGCGGCACGCAGCCCGACGGCGTGATCGTCGTCCACGGCCCCGAGAAGGCCAAGGTGATGGCGTGCGTCGACAAGGCGAAGGCCGAAGCGGCGAAGAACGGCACCGAGCTCACGGTCGATGGCGACGTGTTCGTCGTCAAGGACAAGTCGGGTCAGCCGAGCGCGTTCACGTTCGTCGGCGACAGCACGCTGATCGGCACGATCGGCACGATGGGCACCAAGGACGGCGTCCTCGCCGCGGCCAAGGGCCAGTCGTCGCTGAAGAGCTCGCAGATGTTCACGGAGATGTACAGCAAGATCAACACGAACGACTCGCTGTGGATCCTGATGAACGGCAACTCGCCGGCGTTCTCGAAGATGGGCTCGATGGGCGTCAAGCCCAAGGCGATCTTCGGCTCGATCAACGTCACCGACGGCCTCACGGTCGACATGCGCATGCGCCTGGGCACGCCGGACGAGGCGAAGCAGCTCGTCACGATGCTCCAGGGCCAGCTCAACAACCCGCAGGTCAAGCAGATGTTCGACAAGCTCGACGTCACGCAGGACGGCGCGGATGCCAAGTTCGGCGTCGCGATGAGCAACCAGAAGCTGCAGCAGCTGGTGCAGATGGTCGGCGGCATGATGGGCGGGATGATGGGCGGCGGCATGGGCGGACCGCCCGGCGGCCCGTAAACTCGGGTCGTGAATCGCGCACTGCTTGTCATCAGCCTCTCGCTTGCGTGGGGCTGCGGAAAGAAACACGGAGCCGGCCAGGCGGCGGAAGTCGCCGGCCTCTCCGCGGTGCCGGCGTCGGCGGAGATCGTGATCTCGGCCGACGTCGCCCGCGTGATGGATTCGCCGCTCGTCGAGCGCGCGGTCGATCAGCTGATGCTGCGCGAGCCGGCGCTTGCCACCGAGTGGCAGCGCATGCACGACAGCTGCAAGTTCGATACGGCGCGCATCACGCACGTGCTGCTCGCGATCGGGCCGAAGGGCAACGCGCAGGTCGGCACCGGCCCCGTGCTGATGGTCGCGAGTGGCAAGATCGCCGAGACCGAATTCTCGACGTGCGTGCGCAGCCTCGTGGGCTCGGGCGGCGGTGACGTCACCGCGAAGACGGTCGCCGGCCACACGCTGTACGTCGCGCGCGACGGCAGCCGCATCATGTACTTCAGCTTCGGCCGCGCCGACACCGTGCTGCTGTCGTCGAACGAGGCGTTCATCACCGAGGCGCTGACGCCGGGCAAGAAGGCGACCGAGAACGCGGAGCTCGGCGCGTGGATCGCGCTCGCCGATCAGAAGGCTCCCGTGTGGGCCGCCGGCCGTACCGATCCGAGCCTGCGCGACCGCCTGGTCAAGCTCGTCGGCGAGGGCCTGTCGTCGGGGCCGGTCGCGATCACGATCAGCTTCGACGGGACCGCCGGTGCCAAGCTCGACCTCGGTGCGGTGATGGCGTCGCCGGCGGATGCCAAGACGCTGGAATCGTTCGCGAAGAATCAGATCTCGCTACTCGCGATGGCGGCCCAGGCCAAGAGCATGGGCAAGCTCGTCGACAAGATCGCGATTTCCGCCGAGGACAAGGTCGTCCACGTGCGGCTGAACCTCAGTCTCGACGAGGTCAATCAGCTACTTTCGGTGCTTGACGCCGGGGGCTCTGCCGCGCAGGATTCCCCGCCCGCAGGTTCCGGCAGCTCGTCGGTCCCGTAGAGGTACAAGAACATGGCGACGAAGAACAACACGAAGTCCCCCGCGGCCAAGAAGACCGCCGCGAAGTCCGCCGCGAAGAAGGCCGCTGCTCCCAAGAAGGCGCGCGCGCCGAAGGAAGCCGCCGAGAAGAAGGAAGCCTTGCCGCGCCACCCGAAGGCTCGCCTCGCGAAGCTCCACAACTCGAAGGCCGACCTCGCGAAGACCCTCGCGGGCGCGCTCGTCGCCGGCGACGAGGACTCGGGCGCGCTGACGCAGCGCCTGACGAAGGCCTCGAACTCGCAGCTGCTCCGCCTCCAGAAGGTCGTCGAGACCGTCAAGAGCAAGTACGGCAGTCGCGAGAAGCTGATCGCCGCGATCGGCTCGGCGCAGAACAAGGGCAACGACAAGGACTACCTCGCGAAGCTCGCGACGTACCCGCTGCCGCGTCTGCTCGACCTCGCTCCGCGCGCGTGATGGTTGGTGCGCGGATGCGGTCTCGCTCCGCGCGCGTGATTCGATTCGCGCTGGTGCTCGCGCTCGCTGCGTGTGGCCCGAGCGCTCCGCCGGTCGGCCCGTCTCACAAGGCGGCCGCGCCGACGTACGAGGCGTCGCTCGACGACGTCCTCGGGTTTCTGCCCGTCGATAGCGAGATCGTGATCGCGCTCGATGCGCATCAGATCCGCGGCACGCAGATCTGGGCCGCGCTGGCGCCGCGCATCGAGAAGGAGATGGGCTCCGATCTCGACGAGCTGCGCACCGCGTGCGGCTTCGATCCGCTGAAGACGGTCGAGCGCGTCTCGATCGGCCTGCGCGCGCCCGACCGCGGCCACATGGCGGGCGTCGTCGTCGTGCACGGCGTCGGCAGCGGGATGCTCGGCTGCGTGAAGTCGCGGTTCGGCAAGGGCGGCGCCGTGATCGAGGACGGCAACGTCGCGATCATCCGCGAAGGCGACCGCGAGCAGAGCGCGTGGACGGTGCTCGGCTCGACGCTGATCGTCCAGATCGATGCGCAGGTCAGCCGCGATTCGATCCAGACCGTGCTCGCCTCGGGCTCGCCGCTGCGCACGTCGAGCGCGTTCATGGCGATGTACAACAAGCTCGATCACCGCGCGTCGATCTGGGGCGTCGCGAACGGCCGCAGCCACGCGTTCGACGAGCTCGACAGCGAAGGCATCCGCCCCGCGACGGTCGCCGGCACGCTGAGCGTCACCGATCACGTCATCATCGCGGGCCGCGCGACGTTCGCCGACGAGGCCGCCGCCGCGAAGCTCGACACGCTGCTCAAGGCCGCGTTCGCGCAGGTCGGCAAGTTCATCGAGCACGGCGAGTCGAAGGCGGACGGCACACGCGTCGAGGTCGGCCTGTCGATGAGCGGCGCGCAGCTACAGACGCTGCTCGGATCGTTCTAGGTCTCGGGCACCGGCACGCGCAGCGTCGCGAGCGTCTTCTTCACGACGCCCCACACCGTGCCCGCATCGGTCGTCACGTCGTCCCAGCGCCCGGGGAACCGCGCGCAGAACGACGTCTTGAGGATCTCGGGCAGTGCGCGCTTGCCGTCCTCCGCAAACAGCGGATGCGCGAGGTAGACGCACGCCTCGTCGGTCGCGCGCACGCTGAGCGAGCCCGGCAGGTCCTTCGCCTTGCGGATCGCGTCGGCCACCGCGACGACCGCCTCGAGCGTGGCGCCGGGCAGGGCGGGGTGGCGGCGCTGCAGGATCTCGACCTCGGCGGCGGGCGGCGGGTAGTCCATCTGCAGCGGCGCGAAGCGATCGAGCTGCGCGGCGTCGATGCCAAACGTGCCGGTGAACTCCCGGCCGCGGTTGACGGCGGCGATGAACTGGACGTTGTCGGGGATGGGGATGAACGTGTTGTCGATCGGGTGGAACAGGCGGCGCGTCGAGTCGAGCGCCGGCATCAGCGCGTTGCGCGCGGATTCCTGGCAGCGGTTGAGCTCGTCGAGGAAGACGAGGTAGCGGCGGTCGCGGTGCTCCATCGCCTCCTCGATCGCGACGAGCACGTCGGTCTTGATGAAGTCGGTGACGGGCGAGCCGCTGTCGGAGGCGCGGACCTGGATCGAGACGAGGAAGTCGGTCGCCTCGACGACCGCGCCGCAGTTGAAGAACACGAACACCATGCCGAGCGACTCCGCGATCGAACGTGCGAGCACGGTCTTGCCGCAGCCCTGCGGGCCGTCGAGCAGGATGTTGAGGCCCGACTGGAGCAGCACCTGCAGCTTCTTCGAGACGACCGGATCGAGCCACATGCCCTCGATCTTGAACGGCGCGCGCTCGACGAACTCGACGACGATCCGGCCGCGGTCGGGGCGGTCGGCCTTGTCGATCTCGACGATGCGCACGACGCACGGCTGGCCCGGCACGATGCGGTCGTCGTTGCTGAGCACGACCTTGGGCGCGCGGCGGCCGTCGAGGTGGGTCGCGCGCAGCTTGAACTGCGTGCCCTCGGCGGCGTTCGGCCAGAACGTCGTCTCGAACGTGCGGCCGGCGGTCAGCTCTTCGACATTCCACTTCATGGCGGCTCCTTAGAGTATCCGACTGCAGAGGTCGCCGATCATGCGACCGAACCGGGCGACGGCAACATCGAGCTCGTGATCATCGAGCACGACGTAGTGTGGGAAGCAGACTTCCTCGAGCTTGCGCACCGCGACCTGCGCGCACACGATGCCGCGCCGGTGCGAGAGCTCCGTGACGAGGTTGCGCAGCGCGGCGACCGAGCACTCGGTCGGTAGGCCGTCGGAGATCATCACGAGGATCTTTGCGCGCTGCGGCGCGGCGAGCGCGACGTTCGCGGCGTGGTAGAGCGCGGCCGCGTCGTTGTTACCGCCGTCGGAGGTCAGGGCGACGACATCGCAGTCGTGCTGGTTGCCCGCGTCGTAGATCACCGAGTCGGTGAAGCCGAAGAAGCGCGCGTGCACGCCGGGCAGCGGACGCACGGCCTCCGCGACGAGGATCGCGAAGCGGCGCGCGCGTTCGAGGTTGTCGCCGGCGGACATCGAGCCCGAGCAATCGACGAGCACGCCGAGGAACAGGTCGGTGCGGCGCACCGGCGTGCGGGCGATCAGGATCCGCGGATCGCCGCGGGTGACGAGCGCGCGCAGGCGTGTCTTGTCGAGCGCGCGGCCGGTCGTGCGAGCGCGCGCGGGCAGCCAGCGCAGGCCGAGCTCGTCGAGGAAGCTGCGCAGGCGCGACGCGTGGCGCGCGACGGCGAGCGCGTGGGCCTTGTGCGCGGCGGCATCGCCATGGACGCGCTCGATCTTGTGGATCCGATCGAACGACGTCGATTCGTTGACGTTGATCGCGAGGCGGTCGCGCGGGCCGGGCTTGCCGTCCTTCTTGCCGCCGCGCGGATCGAGGATGCGCTCGACCTCCTGCTGGAGGATGTCGTCGTCGATGCCGGCGCCGAACACGTCGTCGTCGCGCTCGCCGAACTCGAGTCCCTCGGGGCCGCCGAAGCACTTCGCGAGAGCGACCGCGCCGCCGAACAGCTCGGCGATCGCGCGCGTCAGGTCGTACAGGCCCTGCATGTCGAGCGCGCGGATGTCCTTGCACATCGCGAGCGCCTTCGCGATCCGCGGATCGTTGTGGCGGTTGCCGAGGCCCATGCGCAATGCGCGCGCCAATCGCGCGATCGGATGACCGACGCGATCGAGCTCGCCGAGGACGGCGCCGCGGCGCAGGCGCAGCGACTGCTCGTCGAACGCGACATCGAGCTGACTCGCCGAGAGCGCGCGGGCGGCACTGGCGCGGAGGGCGTCGAGCAGCGTCGAGAGCTTGATCTCCTGCGGCGCGTGCTGGAATGCGTAGGCGCCGAGGCGCTTGAGGCGATCGCCGTAGTCAGGCGACAGCGCGCGGAGGTTGCGTTCGAGGTGCTCGTCGGCGATCAGGTTCAGCAGGTGGCCGATGCCCTCCTGGTGCGCCTGCTTCCACAGCGCCTGTTCCTTCTCGCCGCGATGGTAGACGTGATGGCCGATCTCGTGGAGCACGAGCCCCTCGACGACATCCTGCCCGTTCGCCTCGTCGCGCAGCATCGGCAGCGGGGAGACGTAGATCCTCGACGAGTCGAGCCGCGTGTGTCCGAAGTCGGTCTCCTTGCTCGTCATGTGGATGCGCAGCAGGCGGCCGGTCAGCTCGACGCCTTTGCGCACACCCCACGCGAACACCTCGGCGACCCGGTTCAGGCGGCCGAACGCGAGCGCCTCGCCGATCGCGCGCGACGCGGCGTCACGACGCACGACCGCGGTCTGCGCGCCTTCGAGCACGCGCACGTAGATGTCGGCGAGCCGGTCGGCACGCGCGCCGGCCTCGCGGGCCGCGTCGAGCACCTGGGCGAGCCGCTTCTCGGTGCACGCGCCTTCGCCGGTGATCAGCGCCGCATCGGTGACGAGCTCGACGGCGCGCAGCTGGTGCTGCCAGTTGAGCGCGTGCAGCCACTCCTGCCAGTCGGCGGTCTTCTCGTCGCACAGCGCGGTGACGAGCAGCGGCAGGCCGGTCGCGTCGTTCGCCTCGGTCGCGAGCCAGCGCGCGGCGGCGATCCGGAAGTGGAGCGGGCGCTCGCCTTCGACCTCGAGGAACCGGCGCAGGCCGTCGGCGGCTTCCGGCGAGTGGCGCGTCATCGCGAGCAGCAGCGTCACGGCGCGCTGGTACGCGTGGTGGTGCGGCGAATCGGCGAGCGCGAGCGCGCACGTGAACGGGTTGGAGGCGGCGACGAGCGCATCCCAGTCCTCGCGGCGGAAGAACCAGTCGCCGGTCAGCGGCGCGCGCACCGCGGCGAGCGCACGATCGACCGCGCCCTTGTCGCCGTGCGCGACGAGGCTCAGCGACAGGTAGAACTGCCACGCCGGCGGCAGGTCGGGCTGCTTCGCGAGCCGCTTCGCCGCCTTGATCGCGTCGGGCGAGTCCCAGACGAGGATCGTCGAGAGCAACGCGATCGGAGCGGGCAGCGACGCGAGATCGTCGAGCAGCGCCGCAAGGCGGTCCTGACCGGCGCGGCCGAGCGCGGCGAGCGCGAGCGCGGCTTCCTCGACGACGAGCGGGCGAGGATCGG
>JAFAOG010000397.1 GCA_019237945.1 Deltaproteobacteria bacterium
ATCTCGACGCCCATGTAGCCACGCGTGACCTTGCCGTCCTTCACCAGCATCTCCATGATCGGACGCGCCATGTTGCTGGGGATCGCGAAGCCGATGCCCTGCGAGCCGCCGCTGCGCGACGCGATTGCCGTGTTGATGCCGACGAGCTCGCCGCGCAGGTTGACGAGCGCGCCGCCCGAGTTGCCCGGGTTGATCGCGGCGTCGGTCTGGATGAAGTCTTCGTACTCCTCGATGCCGACGTTGCCGCGGCCCTTCGCCGAGACGATGCCCATCGACACGCTCTTGCCGACGCCGAGGCCATCGCCAACCGCGAGTACGATGTCGCCGAGGCGCAGGTTGTTGCTGTCGCCGAACGCGATCGGCTTGAGCGCCGGCACGCTGCCCTTGAGCTGCAGCACGGCGATATCGGCCTTCGTGTCCTTGCCGACGACCTTCGCGTCGTACTCGCTGCCGTCCTGCAGCGTGACCTTGATGTCGTCGAAGCCGTCGACGACGTGCGCGTTCGTCAGGATCCGCCCGTTCGCGGTGACGATCACGCCCGAGCCCTTGCCCATCTTGACCTGGGGCTCGCTCATCCCGCCGCCGAAGAACATGCTGGTCGGATCGACGTCGTCGGCGCTCTCCTGACCGCGCACGGCGATCTGGACGACCGAGTCCATCACGCGCTCCGAAACATCCGCGATCGTGCCGTCGGTCGGAATCGCAGCGGCGGCGGGGGTCGCTTGAGCAGTCGTCGTCCCGGTCCGCAGCGCGGCGCCCGTTCCGACCAGTCCGATGGCCGCGAGGGCGGCGAGCAGGTGGCGTTTTGCGTTCATTGATTCACTCCCAGACCGTTCGTGGTTACGAACGTTGGACCGTGCAAGGGGTTGCCTGTATTCCCCCCGTGACCCCGCACAAACAGGCGGGCAAACGCTGCCAATCGCTAACAGATCTTCCGATCTGAAGCGATTCACCGATCGTACGTCGAACGACGATCAGTGCGCGGCGCTGCCGGCGGCAGGCGACGGCGCCTTCGGCGGAACCGGCGGCGGCGCCGGCGACGTTGCCGGCTTCGTCGGCTCGGTCTTCACCGCGGGCGCGGCGCTGCCCGCACCGGCGTGCGGCGGCGGCGTCATCGGCGCGGCGTTGCCCGCACCCGCGTGCGGCGGCGTCATCGGCGCGGCGCTGCCCATGCCCGGCACCGGCGGCGGCGCGCCGTGCGGGTTAAAGCCTGCACCGCCACCCGGCGGCGTGCCGCCCGGCGCGTTGCCGAACGGGTTGCCGTGTGGGTCGACCGACTTCACGTCTTCGGGCTTCGCCGTGAAGACCGTCTCGATGTCCTGCTCGGCGCGCTGCGCGGTGTCCTTGCGGACGAGCGCGGGCACGCGCGTCTTCTCCGTCATGATGTAGTACTCGGTCTCCGGCTTCGGCGGGTTCGCCGGATCGAGCGTCGCGCCCGGGGGGAGCTCGCCCGGCTTGTCGTACTTGTAGAGCGTGAGCGTGCCGAGCGTCGCGCCTTGCTCTTCCTTGTAGGTGAGCTTCAAGACCGGCTTCATGTCGCTGACCTTGAGGTTCGACGCGTACTCGACGGGGCGGAGGTTGTTCGCGTTGTCGATGAAGTTCGCGACCGTCTGGTTCGGCTTCTTGGTGTCGGGCTCGCCCCACGTCTTGACCTCGCCGGCGCTCTCGCCCTGGCCGTGCGTCGTGACGCGGATCGCGGTGCGCGACTTGTCGCCCGCGTTGATCGTGACGGAGCCGATCTTGGCGGCGTCGAAGCCGCGCGGGTCGGTGAGGTGCAGCGACGACTCGCCGATCTCGAGCGACGCGAGCAGGTCGCGCGAGAACACGTAGGCCTTCTTCGACTGCTGGTCCTGGACGTACTTGTCGCTGCCGCCGTAGACCGAGCCGCCGACGAGGAACGTCTTCGTCGAGCCGTCCTTGAAGGTGACCGCGATCGTCGTCTTCGCGTCGTCGAGCTTGTAGTCCTTCGTCGTCGCGTCGGTCGGCGTGCCGAGATCGCGCAGCGCGCGCGCCGCGGCGTAGTTCTTGACGATCTTGTCGCCGGCGTCGCCGAGCGGGAACTCGCGCGTCTTGCGGCTGACCTCCTCCATCTCGATCGGCTCCGGCTTCTTCGCGCCCGAGCCCGAGCCCGCGCCGCTGCCGGCCGCCGAGCCCGCTGCGGCCGAGCCGGCGGCCGAGCCTGCCTGCGCGACCGCCGAGCCAGAGCCCGCGCCCGCGCCGCTACCGGCCGCCGAGCCCGCGCCCGAACCTGCCGCGGCCGGCTCCGCCTTCTTCTTCGGGCGGAGCTCGATCGTCGTGTCGGCGCCCCACCAGTAGTCGCCGCGGTTCTCGAGCTTCACGATCTTCTTGTCGGACTTGTACTCGATCGACTTGATGTCGGCTTCGGGCTTGTCCCACAGCACGACCGAGCCGACGTTCGGCTCGACCGTCTTGTCGCGCGTCCACGTGCGGTATCCGTACACGAGCATCACGACGAGCAGCACGCCGTGAATGATTGCGCCTCTCATGGCGTCACCTCGACATTCTTCACGCTCTTGCGGCGGCGGGCCCACGTGCCCACGAGGCCGAGCGTCAGCACCAGGATCGGAGCGCCGATGATGGTCAACATGAACCACACGGCATCCTGGTTCTTGGTGTGCTGGATGGGCTTGTCGTCCTCGGAGACGACATCGCCGACGAACACTTCCTCGCCGCCGAGCCACTTGATCGTGTCATCGAGCAGCGGACCGGAGACGAGCACGATCGCGGCGCGGCCGCCCATGCCCTGGACGAGCGCGTCGGCGAACAGGTCGGCGTCGGCGAACAGCGCGACGCGATAGCCATCGCGATCCTTGCCGTCGGCGTCCTTGAGCTTGGGGCCCTCGACCGCCTCCGCGAGGTTCCACTTCTGGCGCTTCTCGGTCGCGCCGTCGAAGTTGAAGTTGGCGTTGAGGTCGAGCCAGCTCGTGTCCATCGAGCGGATCGTCACCGTCTTCTTCGGCTGCGCGCCGGAGCCGGAGAACGGCGCGTCCTCGAGGGCGCCCGAGTCGATCAGCACGAGGCCCTTGTCGACCGAGCGCGACAGCGAGGTGGTCGACGCGTGCGCCGAGAACTGCGTCGTGATCGCGAAGCGGCGATCCGACGGGTTGCCGCGCTGCGGGAGGTACGCCTGGTCGTCGGTGAGATCGCCCGGGTTGAACTTCACGCCGAGCTTGCCTTCGAGCTCGCCGAGCGAGGGGTCCGCCTGCGGATCGAGCGCGATCATCAGGCGGCCGCCCTTGTCGAGGTAGCGCGACAGCGCCGCCCACTCGGCGGGCTGCAGCGGCACCGTCGGCGCGAGCATGATGACGATCGTCGCGTCGTCGGGGACGTCCTTCGCGAGATCGATCAGGCCGAGGTCCTTGACCTCGTAGTTGAGCTCGCCGAGGCGCTTCTTGAACACGCTCGTGCGGCGCTCCGGCACCTTGCCCTTGAGCTCGGGCGGCACGCTCTCCGGATCGCTGATCTCGCCGTGGCCCGTCATCACGTACGCCTTGCGCTTCTCGCGCACGAGCTTCATCAGCGACTGGTTGACCTCGCGGTCGAAGTTGCGCAGCTTGCCGGCGCCCTTGCGCGCCTTCTCGATGTCGGTGTCGACCTCGATCGTCTGCGACTTCTCCTTGTCGCCGGTGCCGCGCACGAGGACGATCACGCCGTCCTTCGTCACCTTGTACTTGCCGGCGAGCTCCGCGTCGCGGAAGCGGTCGTGCTCCTCGATCGACATGTGGCCCGACGACGACGCGAGACCCTCGAAGTAGTCGCGGACCTGGTCCTTGACCTCGTTCGGATCGGGGAAGAACAGCAGCACCTTGATCGGGTCCTGCGCCGCCGCGACGATCCGCTTCGTCGAGTCACCGGGCGCGCTCGTCTTGAAGTACGAGACGTCCTTCTGGTGGTTGCGCTCCGACGCGACCTGGCAGGTCACCATCAAGAACGCCGCCGCGAGCGCGACGGTCAGACCCGACCAGCCGATCTCGCGAACGCGCCGGTACTCGACGCCTTCGTCCGCGCCGCCCTTGATGTCGAACGCGGTGCGCATCGGGATCCCGAGCGACAGCTCGATCATGAACATCGGCACTAGCGACGCGAGCATCAGCAGCGCCCACAGCACGGTGACGACCGTCGAGAACTTCGCGGCGCCCTTCTCCGTCATCGAGAAGTGGGCCATGCCCCACTTCGTCGTGAACAGATAGAGCAGCAGCGCGAGCAGCACGCCGGCCTGGCAGATCAGCAGCGTGCGCTCGACGTTCTTGCGCGCGCCCGTCGTCGCCGCGAACGTCCAGCCGCGCAGCGCGGTGACGCCGACGATCGCGAGCAGGCCGAGCCCGCTCATGACGAGCCGCACGCCGGGCAGATGCCCGAACAGCCGCTCGCCGAGCAACATGAACAGCAGGCCGACGCCGAACGTCAGCGAGGCCCACCACGGGGAAGCGGTTCTCATTGCCATCGCTTCGACTCCAAGGTCTTCACCGCGAGCAGCAGGAAGAAGTAGATGGTCGCGAGATAGAAGACGACGTCCTTGAGGTTCAGGATTCCGCGCTGGAAGCCGCCCTGGAAGCGGACCCACCACAGGTCGACCTGCTCGAGCACGTCGCGCACCGGCGAATCGAGGCGCGTCGCGAGCTGATAGACGTTGCTGAGCACGACCGCGATCGCGGCCGCGACGAGCAGTGCGATCAGCTGGTAGCGCGTCAGCGCCGATGCGAACAGACCGATCGCGAGCGTGGTGGCGCCGAGCAGGAACAGCCCGAGGTAACCGACGAGGATCTGCGCGCCGGTGATCTTGCCGTTGACCTTGATGAGCAGCGGCATGTAGAGCGACAGCACGAGGAACAGCCCGAGGAACGTCAGCGCGGCGAGGAACTTGCCGAGGATGATCTCGGTGTCGCGCACCGGTGATGTCGAGAGCAGCACCATCGAGTGGTTCTGCCGCTCCTCGGCGATCAGCCGGAACGACAGCAGCACGCCGGCGGCGCCCGCGAAGTAGCTCGAGAAGTTGAAGTAACGCTCGAGCACTTGCGCGGACAGCTGCTCGCCGCGCATCGCGAAGACCTGGAACATGATGCCGTCGACGAGCAGCAGCACCGCGATGATCACCCAGCCGATCGGGGACCGCAGGTAGCTGCCGAGCTCGCGACGGAAGATGATGCTAGTTGCTCGCATCGGCGCCTCCGACGAGTCGAATGAACGTGTTCTCGAGCTCGCTGCGCGAGTAGTCGAGCTTGAGCAGATCGAGCTTGGCCTCGACGATTGCGCGCGAGACTTCGGCGCGGCAGTCCTTGTTCGTCGACAGCGAGAACGACAGGCCGCCGCCCTGCTCGTACGGCTCGGCGACCTTGGTCACGCCGTCGATCGCGGCGAGAACGGTTTTCATCGCGGCCTTATCGGCGCCTCGTAACGTGACGGTGATCGCGCGAATCTCGCCCTTGTGCGACGCGAGCTCGGACTCCGTGCCCTTTCCTAGCAGCTCGCCCTTGCCGAGCACGAGGAGCCGATCGCAGGTCTGGCTGATCTCGGTCAGGATGTGGCTCGAGATCAGGACCGTATGGTTCTGCTTGAGATCGTGGATGAGGTTGCGCATCTCGACGATCTGCACGGGGTCGAGACCGCGCGTCGGCTCGTCGAGGATGAGGAACTTCGGCTGGTGGATGATCGCCTGCGCCACACCGACGCGCTGGCGATAGCCATGCGAGAGCGTGCCGATGAAGTCGCCGGAGACATCCGTCAGGTCGGTGACCTCGAGGACCTCGCTCATCCGCTTCTTGACCTGCGTCGCCGTCATGCCCCGCAGCTCGCCCGCGAACTTGAGGTAATCGATCACCGTCATGTCGGTGTAGAGCGGCGGGTTCTCGGGCAGGAAGCCGATCCGCTTGCGGACCTCGTGTGGATCCGCGACCGCATCGACACCGCCGACTTCGACCGTGCCGTTACTCGGCCGCAGATCACATGCGAGGATCCGCAGCGCGGTCGTCTTGCCGGCACCGTTGAGGCCGAGGAAGCCGACCGTTTCACCCGGGTTGATTTCGAACGACACCGGTCCGAGCGCCCGTTTGCCGCCGTAAAATTTCGAGACGTTGGTAGCGCGAATCATGCTGTGACCTCGCGGCGCGATCTTCCAGAGGCTGAAAATCGCTGGGCTTTGGTATTCGCGATGGGAGCCTGTGTCAAGCGCACGGCCGAACCGGTGTGACCGGGCTCGATATTTCCGTTAATGCATCATGAAGAATCGTTACTTAGGGTGCAGTGGGCATGGCGTCTGCACATCCTTGGCGCATGACGACGCTCCGTCTGGTGGCGGCCTCGGCGATCGCGCTCGCCGGCTGCTACACGCAAACGCCGGTCGCGCAGTATCCCGACCAAGAAGTAGTGTCGGGCCCACCGGGCGGCGGCATGGATCAGCCGACGTACGCGCAGTACGAGGCCGACAGCCAGCCATCGGAAAGCCAGGCGCCGGCGCAAGCTTACGGTGACCCGGGCTACGCGCCAGACAATAGCGGTCAACCGGTCGAGCCCGAACCGTCCGCGGATCCGCAGGACCCGGGCTACGCGATGGGCCCGGTGAACGACGCCGAGATCGACACGACGCTCAACACCTACGGCGACTGGGTGCAGGACCCGGACTACGGCCGCGTGTGGCGTCCGTACGCCACGGTCGTGGGCGTGGATTTCACACCCTACGAGACCTGCGGCCAGTGGATCTGGACCGACTGGGGCTGGTCGTACTCGTGTGATTGGGACTGGGGCTGGCTGCCGTTCCACTACGGCCGCTGGAACTGGTTCGACGGCGGCTACTGGGGCTGGGTCCCCGGCTACGAGTGGGGACCGGGCTGGGTCGACTGGCGCAACGGCGGCAGTTACGTCGGCTGGCGTCCGAGCGCGCCCGAGTTCCACGATCATCGCGGCCAGCACACGGGCCCCGAGTTCCACGATCACCGCAGCGTGGGCCGCGACTCGCAGTGGCGCTTCGTCTCCAACGCCGACTTCGGCAAGGGCCACATTCGCGGTCACCTCTACGGCGATCTCGCCGAAGGTCTGCGCGCGACGACGCCCGTGCCGCGCCCCGACATCCGCGGCGCGACGCAGCCGGTCCGCGTCGCGAGCACGATGCGCGCGCGGATGGACAATCCGATCTGGCGCCAGCAGCACCAGCCCGTCGGCGGCTGGCGGCAGCCGATGCGTCCGACGCAGCCCGGCCGCTGGAACGGCAACGGCGGTCGCTGGAACGGCAACGCGCAGCAAGGCGTCCAGACGCAGGGCTGGCGGCAGCCGCCGGCGTGGCAAGGCGTGCGGCAACCGATCGAGCCGCACGCGGGTGGCTGGCAGGGCCCGCGTCAGCCGGTGACCGTGCCGCGCCAGACGTGGCAGCAGCCGAACGCGACGTGGCAGCAGCCGAGTGGTGGCTGGCGTCAGCCTCCGCGCCAGACGTGGACGACGCCGCAGCCGCAGCACCCGACGTGGAATGAGCCGCGGCCCGCGCCGAGCGGCGGTGGCTGGAACGCGCCGCGCCCGACGTACAACCCGCCCGCGTATCACCCGGCGCCGACGTGGAACGCGCCGCGCCCGAGTGCGCCGAGCGGCGGCTGGAGTGGCCCGCGTAGCAGCGGCGGTGGTGGATGGAGCGCGCCGTCGCATAGCAGCGGCGGTGGTGGCTGGAGCGCGCCGTCGCACAGCAGCGGCGGCGGTGGATCGTTCGGCGGCGGCGGCCACTCGTTCGGCGGCGGTGGTGGCGGCGGCCACTCGAGTGGCGGCGGCGGTCATCGTCGCTAGCAGATCAGCTACGCTGCGCGCGTGAAGCGGCTCGCGCTCGTCTGTCTCGCCGCGTGTAGTGGCGGCGCGCCGGCGGTGCGCGCGACCGACGCGTCGAACGTCGCCGTCGATGCGAACGCCCGGCCGGTCGTCGACGGTTGGGTGCAGTCGATCGGCGGGCGCGAACGCATGGCTTCGCTTGCCGCGATCCACGCGCGCGGCACGTACACGAAGGGCGGGATCACCGGCACGATCGATCTGTGGGAGACCGCGCGCGGCGAGCGACGCGAGGACATCACGCTCGGCTTTCTGCACGAGGAGCGCGTCTACGACGGGGCACGCGGCTGGCTCGTCGACCGCAACGCCGAGGTCCGCGACCTCGACGGCTTCGAGCTCGACGATCAGCGCGCGCTCGCATTTCACGACGTCGTGCCGTGGTTCGCGGTCGGCGAGCAGCGCGGCGCGATCGTGATGGCGACGGAGCACCTGGTGCTGTCGCCCGACGGCGGGCACCGCGCGGAGACCGTGCGCTTCGACGCCGAGCACCGGCCGGTCGAGATCGTGCGGCGCGATGGCGAGAAGCAGCGCTCGACCAAGCTCGAGGACTGGCGCGATGTCGCCGGCGTCGCCGTGCCGACGCACCTCCACGAGGACAACGGCGATCCGAACGACGCGGTCGACATCCGGCTCGCGACGATCGAGCGCGCGACGCCGCCGCCGTTCACGCGCCCTGCCGACCGCGCCCCCGACATGACCGGCACCGCGAGCGTGCCGTTCGATCTCGCCTTCGGCGGCCTCGTGTTCGTCGACGTCACCGTCAACGGCACGCCGATGGCGTTCGTGCTCGACACCGGCGCCGAGTCGACCGTGCTCAACGCCTCGCGCCTCGGCGCGCTCGGGCTGACCGCCACCGGCACGTTCGCCGCGGGCGCCGGCGGCGGCGACGTCACGGTCGGCTACGTCCCGCACGTCACCTACGCGGTCGGCGGCGCCGTCATTCGCGACCAGATCGTCTCCGCGATCAACCTCGATGACCTCGAGAAGCCGCTCGGCCGCAAGCTCGACGGCATCCTCGGCTACGACTTCCTGTCGCGCTTCGTCGTCGAGCTCGACTACGGCCGCAAGCAGCTGCGCCTGCGCGACCGCGCGACGTACCACCACGCCGGCGGCACGCCGCTGCCGATCACGCTCGAGGACTCGACGCCGTACGTCGACGCGCAGCTCGAGCTCCCGAAGGTCGCGCCGCTGACCGGCCACTTCACGCTCGACACCGGCTGCCTCTGCGAGGTCGAGATCAGCTCGCCGTTCACCGACGAGCACGAGCTGCTGGTCGCGGTCCCGAACGCGCGCAACGCGGGCTTCTCCGCCGGCGCGGGCGGCGAGACGCACCAGGTCTCGGCGACGATCACCGCGCTCACGGTCGGCAGCCACCGCATCGACAAGCCGGTCGCGGACTTCTCGCGCGACAAGACCGGCGCGACCGCCGACCCCGAATCCGCCGGCCTGATCGGATCGATCGTGTGGCGTCGCTTCGTGCTCGTGCTCGACTACAAGCGCAAGCAGGTCTGGCTCGACCCGCCGTGATAGCGTGCGGGGATGGTGAGGATCGTCGTCGGCGATCACGACATGATCAAGATCGAGCACACGGTCGCGCTGTTCCACGCGATCCCCGAGTCGCGGTTGTGGATCGTGCCCGGCTCGAGCCACATGGTGCCGAACGAACGCGCGCCGCTGTTCAACAGCGTCGTTGCGGACTTCTTCAGCGCGCACTGAGCTACGCTCGCGGGCCTGACTCGGCTCGCCCTGATCCTCGCGCTGCTGACCGTCGCGTGCATCGCGTTCGTCGACGTGCCGCTCGCGCGCTGGCTCGCCGTGTACGACACGCACCCGCACGCGTGGGAGAAGGCCGTGCACATGCTGGAGTACGCGATCGGGCTCGAGCCGTGGAAGTGGCTCGGCGTGTGCGTCCTCGCCGGCGGTGCGATCGCGGCG
>JAFAOG010000435.1 GCA_019237945.1 Deltaproteobacteria bacterium
AGCGCTTCGCGGACCGCGACGCGTGCGCGCGACAGGCGGGACTTCACGGTGTTGACGTCGACGTCGAGCACGCGCGCGATGTCGGCGTAGTCGAGGTCGTGGTACTCGCGCAGGACGAGCGCGATCCGCTGCGCCTCGGGCAGCGCGACCACGGCCTGCGCGATCGCGGCCGCGAGCTCGCGGTCGGACGCCGCGGTCGCCGGATCGACGAGCGCACCCGGCGCCAGCTCGGGCAGGCGCGACGCGTCGCGGCGCCGATCGTTGAGCACGACGCGCGTCGCGATCGTCAGGATCCAGGTCGACAGCCGCGCCGGCCCCGCCGGATCGAATCGCGCGACGTGCTGGACGACACGGATCAGCGCGTCCTGGACGAGGTCCGCGACGTGGCTGTCGCCGCGCGCGCAGGCCATCCGCCACACGAGCGCATGGACCATCGGCTGGTACCGCTCGACGAGCAGCTGGAGCGCCGCGCGTTCGCCTTGCTGGGCGCGCCGCAGCGTCAGGTCGTCGAGCTCGCCGCGGGCGGCGTGGGTGGTGGCGGGTTGGGCCATCGATACGTTGCACACGGCAGGCACCCGCCGGGTTCCACGAATTCGAAAGAAACCATCCGCGGCTGCCGATTGCATGTGTAATGTGACCGGGATGAACGCACCGGTGTGTCCGCGTTGTGGGGGTCCCGCGTCCTGGAAAGCGCAAGCCAACGGGTGGGGGTGCGATCGATGCCAGCAGATGCTCCCGGTGGCGCCGCAGCCGGTTGCCGTCGCGGCCGCGCTGCCCATGCAGGCAGCCGCCGGGCCGATTCCGACCTGCCCGCAATGCGGGGGGCCGGGCATCTGGCACGCGCAGGCCGGCCGGTGGGGGTGCGACCGGTGCCGCGGCTACCTCGACGCGATGCGGACGTCCGCGGCGACCGCCCAGGACGCCGAGAAGGCGGCGAAGCGGGCGCACGGCGCCAAGATGATGGTGCTGGGCGGGATCCTGTGCCTCGTCGGCATCATCATCACGGCCGTCACGCACGACCAGGCCGAGTCGAACGGCGGCGGCACCTACGTCATCGCGTACGGCCCGATGATCGTCGGCGGGATCCGGTTCTTCCAGGGCCTGTTCATGATGGCCTGACGCAGACCGTCACGCGCGGCGAGAACGCGCGGCGATGCCACGGTGGCGCGCGCCGGCTCGCTGGCCGACCTGGCACATGCGGCGTTGCCGCGTTTTTTTCTTCGCCTTGCGACGCGATCCAGGGAAACTTGAATCGTGCAGTACCCTGTCCTCGGCCGAGCACTGGCTGTCGTGCTCGCGCTCGGATTCGCGGCGCCCGCGGAGGCGCGCAGCCTGGCGGATGTGCTCGATGGGCCCGATACGTGCTCGGTGGCGCCGTCACTGACGATGCCGAGCGACCCGGTGATCGCCGCGCCCGACGAGGTGCTCGCGGACATGGCGCATGCGGGGCGGCACTGGCGCATCGAGACCGAGCGCGGGCCCGTGCACGTGTGGGTGCCCGAGAACTACGACGCGGCGACGGCGGCAACGATCGTGTTCGTGCACGGCTATCACGTCGATGTCGACGAGGCGTGGACCGACTATCGCCTCGATCAGCAGTTCGCGCTCAGCGGCGTCAACGCGATGTTCATTGCGCCGCTGTCACCGCGCGAGAAGCGCAGCCCGATCACGTGGCCATCGCTCGACGCGCTGGTGCGGACGGTCAAGAGCAACGTCAACGTCGAGATGCCGGCGAAGCGGCTCGTCGCGGTCGGGCACTCGGGGGCGTATCGTACGCTCGCGATCTGGCTCGCGAACACGCGGCTCGATACGGTCGTGCTGCTCGATGCGGTGTACGCCGAGTACAGCTTCTCGCCGTGGGTGAAGTCGTCGCCCCTGCACCGGCTCGTCAACATCGTGTTCGAGACCGATCGCTTCAGCGACTACATGCACCGCATGCTGCCGAGCACGGTGCGCGTCGTCGGGTTGCCGCCGGAAGGGTTCCCCGCGGCGCGCATCCTCTATGCGAAGACGACGGTCGGGCACTACCCGCTCGTCACCGATGGCATCGCGCTGCCGCTCGCGCTGCGGGCGATCGACGTGCCGAGCGTCCAGGGCGCGCGGTTCGACCTCCCGCTCGGGCTGCCGGAACGCTGCGACTCGACGCAGGAATCCGACCGGCTCGCCGTCGAGTAGCGATTTCGTGCGACCGCGCGGGCGCAGCGGGCTCGATCCGTCATGAAATCGGACCTGATGGCGACGATCGTGCCCGGCACTGTCCTTCTCGCGTTCGCGGCGTTCGGCGGCTGCGTGATCCCGGCGGCGAGCTCCGGCGGCGGTGGCTATCCGTCGAACGGCGGTGGGGGCGGCTACTCGTCCGCGCCCGCGTCGAGCAGCGAGTCGGCGCCGCCTCCCGGTAGTAGCAGCAGCGCAAGCAGCGCCCCGGCCGGCCCGCAGGTCGTCAGCGTCACGCTGCACAACGACTGCCCGAACACCGTGAAGCTGTTCCTCGGCGAGAAGCCGAAGTTCGGCAGCGGCACGAACACGAGCCTCGGCTCGAACACGACGACGAGCTACCAGATGAAGCCCGGCGACATGATCTGGATCACCGATGACAGCGAGAACGGACTGTCGTCGACCAGCATCGGCGGCGGCGGCACGTTCCAGTCGATCCGGATCATGCCGAGCTGCACGGGCTTCGGCCCGGGCTGATCGTGTAGGCGCGGACTGATAGTGTAGGCGCGTGGCTGTCACACGCGCGCCCGGGGTCGTCTACACGCCTCGCGAGGTGTGCGAGCCGATGGTGCGGCGTGCGCTCGAGCCGCTCGTGCGCGGCAAGACGCGCGACCAGATCCTCGCGCTGCGCATCTGCGACCCCGCGATCGGCGAGGGCGTGTTTCTCGTCGAGATCGTGCGCTACCTCGGCGACCTCGTCGGCGATCGGCGCGCGGCCGCGCACTGCATCCGTGGCGTCGACATCGATCGGCGGGCGGTGGCCGAGGCGCGCGCCGCGGTGGAACGATTCGTCGGCGAGCCGCTGCCGGTGCTGCGCGAGACGTTGCGCGTCGGCGATGCACTGCGCGTCGCGTGGGAGCCCGTCGATGCGCTCGTCGCGAATCCGCCGTACGTGCGGCAGGAGCTGCTCGGCGCACGAAAGAAACTGCTGCGATCGTTCGCGGCGTACGACGGCGTCGCGGATCTGTACGTGTACTTCGTGGAGCTCGCGCATCGCATCGTGCGGCCGGGCGGGCGGTACTGCGTCGTCGTGCCGAACAAGTGGCTGACCGCCGCGTACGGGCGGCCGCTGCGGGCGCTGCTCGATCGCGAGCGGAGCGTCGAGGGGCTCGTCGACTTCGGGCGCGGGCTGTTCGGCGATGCCGATGCGTTTCCGTGCATCGTGTGGGGCACGATCGGCGGCGCGGGCGCGAGCATCCAGGTCGGACGCGCCGGGACCCAGGCCGTCGCCCGCGCGCTCGACGACACGCGAGCGGTGCCGCGCGCACGGTGGCGATGGAGCATCGATAGCTCGCGCGATGTGGCGCTGCTCGATCGCCTCAGGACGCTGCCGACGCTCGCCGACGTCGTGCCCGAGAAGCCGTCGCGCGGCGTGATCACCGGGCTCAACCGCGCGTTCGTGATCGATGCGGCGACGCGCGAACGCCTCGTCGAGCGCGGCTGCGCCGACTGGATCCGGCCGTTCGCGAAGGGTCGCGACATTCGCCGCTGGCGCCGCGCCGACGCGGATCGCTTCATCGTGCTCGTCGATCACGGAACGAAGCCGCCGCGCGCGATCCTCGACCACCTGCGCGCGTATCGCGATGCGCTCGAGCCCGGCACCGGCCGCAAGCCCGGCCGCTATCAATGGTACGAGCTGCAGGATCCGGTCGTGCCGCTCGCGAAGTCGCGCGCCCCTCGCCTGCTCTACCAGGACATCCAGACCGACGCGCAGTGCTGTCTCGACGAGACCGGCGACGTCGTGCCCGACACGACGGTGTGGATCCTGCCGTCGCGCGATCTGTTCCTGCTCGCGCTGCTCAACTCGCCGCTGTACGCGTGGTACGCGCGGCGCCGCTTCCCGCCGGCGCTCAACGGCGCGGTGCGCCCGAAGCTCGAGTACATGCGCGTGCTGCCGGTCGCGCGGCCCGAGAAGGCGCTGCGTGCGCGGATCGAAGTGGCGGTGACCGAGCAGCTCGCCGGGGCGGACCGCAACGCGATGCTCGCCGAGCTCGTCGCGGATGCCTACGGGCTGACCGCCGCCGAGCGCGCGCTCACGGCTTCGACAGCGCCGGCATCGCGCCCGTCGGAGCGATCGCGGCGGGCAGCGTCACGACAAAGCCCGTAGGCGTGCAGCGCACGGTGCCGTCCTCGCGATCGATGACGAACGTCGCGATGCCGATCGACTCGCCGGCATTCACCGGCAGCTTCGCCTGGGCCTCGGGCGGTCCCGACAGCCGGAGCACGTAGCGGTCGCCCTCGAATTCGCACGTCGCATCGACGACCCGCCCGAGGTGACTGGGCCCCGCCGTCAGATCGAGCAGCAGCGCGAGCGCGTGGCGCAGCGCCGGGATGTGCGCGCGGACATCCTTCGCGGTGATCGGCGTCCGGATCCGCACGCCTGTCGATTCGGCGGCACGCTGGAGCAGCTCCGGCAGCGCGATGCGCGACGGCTGCGGCGCCTTCGCGAGCGCGCGGTTCGCCGTGAGCAGCTGGTTGAGCTCGCGCAGCGCGCTGTGTGCGGTGTCGATCGACGAGCGCATGTCGCTGGCGTCGCCGCTCGCGAGCTCGCTGATCTCGTCGAGAGCCATCATCAGACTCTGCAGCTTGGACGCGGCGTCGTGATGGAACGCCGGCATGCGCGAGCCGAGCGTCGCTAGCTCCATCATGCGCTGCTCGCTCAGCGTGCCGTGGCGCGTGCACGCCTGCCCCGCCTCGTCCTGGTGCTCGATCATCCGCCGCTCTCCAGCTTGCGATCGAGCCCGACGAGCCCGAGCGTCACCGCCTCCGACCACGGATCCGCGGTCACGACGTAGTGTCCTTCGGCGCGCTCGACCGTCGAGATGCCGGGATACTCGGACTCGAGTGCCTTGCGCAGCTGCTCGCGGCGTTCGCGACGCTGGCGATCGCCCGACAGCGCGAGCAGCTCTGCATTGCGCTGCACGGCCTCCGCGACCGCGGCGCGCAGCACGCGATCCTCGAACGGCTTGTTGAGGAAGCGGAAGATCTCGCCCTGGTTGATTCCGTCGACGGCGACGTCGAGCGAGCGGCGCCCGGTCAGCAGAATGCGCACGGTCTCGGGACGGATGCGCTTGGCCTGTCCCGTGAGCTGCGCGCCCGTCATCTCGGGCATCTCGTAGTCGGAGACGAGCACGGCGACGTTCTCGGCCGCGACCCAGCCGAGCGCCTCGTGCGGGTTGAGCGTGGTGCGCACGTCGTAGCCGGGCTCGCGGCGCAGCGAGCGCGCGACGGTCGACAGCATCGCTTCGTCGTCGTCGACGCAGACGATCAGGGTCTTGCTCATGACGATAGCCAGCGCCGCCAGCCGCGGCGGTCAGTGACGCGCTCGACCTCGTCCAGAGCGGCGAGCATCGCGCGCATGCCCGGGAACCGCGCTTGCGGCGACTTCTGCAAGCACGTCGTGATCACGTCGGCGAGCTTCGGCGGCAGCGGGCCGTGCGGGCTCTCGACGGCGGGAATCGGCGCCTGCACGTGCATCATGCACAGCTTGCGGATGTCCTCGTCCATGTACGGCGGGTTGCCGGTGAGCAGCTCGAACAGCACGCACCCGAGGCCGTACTGGTCGCTGCGATCGGTCGCGGGCAGACCGCGCAGCTGCTCGGGCGAGATGTACGCCGGCGTGCCGAGCACGAAGTCGGAATCCTCGTCGGTCATGCCTTCGCCGGCGATCGCGGCGAGCCCGAAGTCGACGAGCTTGACGTGCACCGGGTCGTTCGCGACGACGAGCGCGTTCGACGGCGTGACATCGGCGTGGATCACCCCGCGGTCGTGCACCGCCGCGAGCGCCGTGGCCATCTGCCGCGCGATGCTGACGACCTCGCCCGGATCGAGCGCCCCTCGCGCGACGCGATCGGTGAGGCTTTCTCCCTCGCACAGCTCCATCACGAAGTACGGGCGGCCGTCGGCGAGGTAGCCGAAGTCGAACACGTCGACGATGTTCGGGTGGCGAACGCGGGACGCCGCACGCGCCTCGCGCAAGAAACGCTGAGCGGCGGTCGCATCTTTCTCGACAACCCGCGACCGCAACACTTTGAGCGCATACGGTCGACCCAGGACGACGTGCTCGACGCGGAACACCGTCCCCATGCCGCCCTCACCGAGCGGCTCGGTGATCCGATAATTTCCGACGACGTCGCCGACGAGCCCGACCGCGCCCTTCGACTCCTGCTTCGCCGCCCGCTGCTTGCCGAGGATCATCAGGTCGGCGCGCAGGCCATCGCCGGGGCGCACGGTGACGACGACGTCCGCGTCGAGGTCGCCGCTCTTCACGGGCACGACGGCGCTCTGGGCGGAGGTGGCGGCGAGGTCGATCTCGGCGATGAAGGCGAGGCGGGCGATCGTCGCCGCTCCCGTCAGGGCCTCGAGGTTGATCGTCGACAGCACCTGGGAGCCGCGCTCGAACGTGAGCACGTAGGTGTCGTCGTTGTTGGGCGCGGGCTCGATGTAGACGGCGTCGGCGGAGGCGCGGACGGCCGATGCCAGCACCACGTCCGCGAGCCGGCGCGGATCCGAAGTTGGCGTCATCCCTCGCGGGTGATAGTAACACAAGCACGGGGATGACCAGCGAGCTCGGCATCATGAGTGAGTCGACCGTGCTTCCGGGCGCGGTGCGATTGCTCGTGGTCGATGATGACGTCGCGATCTGTCGCCAGGTCGCCGCCGGTCTCGCGAACGCAGGCTTTCAGGTCGTCACCGCAAACGATGCGGAGAGCGCGATCGCGCAGGTCAACGAGACGCCACCCGACATCGCGATCATCGATCTCGGCATGCCGACGACGGGCGGTACCGAGGTGATCCGGCACATGAAGCAGCAGCTCGGCGCTCAGGTCCACGTGATCGTGCTGACCGGTCACGACGACGAGCGCAGCCGCGCCGAAGCGTTCGATGCGGGCACCGACGATTACGTCGTCAAGCCGATCGGCCTCGCCGAGCTCAAGCGCCGCATCAGCGCCGCTCTGCGCAACCAGCGCGCGCTCGTGCAGGTGCGCCTCGAGAAGGATCAGGCCGACCGCCGCCTCGTGTACGGCACGGAGGCGACCGCGCTGCTCGCGCACGACCTCAACAACGGTCTCGCCGTCTCGCTGAGCAACCTGTCGTACCTGATCGACACGATCAAAGGCGATCAGGACCAGACCGAGGCGCTGGCGGCGACGCTGCGCTCGGTGCGCCGGATGGCGGGCCTCGTCGCGAACTTCGTCGACATCGCGCGGTTCGAGGACGCCGCCGTCAAACCGAACACGCAGAAGACGCGCGTGTGCCACGTGCTGCAGGGCGTGATCGACGTCAACGCGCCGAGCGTCACCAAAGGTATTACCTTCGCCGTCGACTGCGACGACAAGCTCGAGGCGCGCTTCGACGCCGGCCTCATCGAGCGCGTGCTCCACAACCTGTTCGGCAACGCGACCCGCTACTGCAACCAGGGCGGCAAGATCGTCCTCGGCGCCAGGCGCTGGCACGACGAAGGCAGTGTCGAGATCTTCGTCGCGAACACCGGCCCGCAGATCCCCGAAAACATCCGACCGAACCTGTTCGGCAAGTACGTCCAGGGCAAGGGCGGAAAGCGCGGGATGGGCCTCTACTTCTGCCGCCTGGTGGCCGAAGCACACGGTGGACGTATCGACTATGAAGCGCGCGCCGATGGTCCAGCGTTCGTCGTGCGCCTGCCCGGCCGCGCGTGATACGCTTCGTTCGTGGGGTTCGTCGTGCTGATCTGTGATGACGATCCCGACATTCGCTCGGTCATGCGGCGCACGCTCCGCGGGTACGAGATCGTCGAGGCGGGCTCTCCGCGCGAAGCACTCGATGCGATGAAGACGCGCCAGTTCGACGCGGTCGTCAGCGACTATTCGATGGACTCCGACGCCGACGGCCTCGACCTGCTCCAGCTCGTCAAGGTTCAGCAGCCGTCGACGATCCGCTTCCTCGTCACCGCGAATCGCGACATCGATGTCGTCGTGCGCGCCGTCAACGAGGGCGCGGTGCACCGCTACTTCCTCAAGCCGTGGAACGACGAGAAGCTGCGCAGCGCGCTCGAGATCCTGCTGCACTCGCGAGGCGGCTCGTGACGGCGCATCTGGGCCGCGTGCTCGTCGTCGATGATGACGCCGCGATCCGCCGCGTGTGCGCGCGCGTGCTAACCGCGGAGGGCTGGAGCGTCACGCTCGCCGAGCACGGGCGCGCCGCGATCGAGGAAGTCTCGAAGAACGGCGTGCCGTACGACTGCGTGCTGTCTGACGTCAACATGCCCGAGCTCGACGGCTACGGACTCGTCTCGGAGCTGCGCGAGCGGGACGAAGACCTGCCGGTGCTGCTGATGACGGGCGACCCGTCGCTCGACGGCGCGGTCAAGGCGCTCGATCGCGGCGCGATCTCGTACATCACGAAGCCGTTCGCGCACGAGGCGCTGGCAGCTGCGGTCGCTCGCGCGGCGCGGCGGCACGGCGTGGCGCGGATGCGGCGGCGCCAGGAGTCGGTCGCGCGCGCTCTCTACGAGCCCGAGCGCAAGGATCTCGAGGCGCGCTTCACCGTCGCGCTGTCGCGGTCGTGGATGGCGTTCCAGCCGATCGTCGACGTCGCGTCGAAGCGCGTGTTCGCGTACGAGGCGCTGCTTCGCACCGACGAGGAATCGCTGCGTCGTACCGACGTGTTCATCGCGACCGCCGAGCGGCTCGGCCGCGTTCACGAGCTCGGTCGGGTCGTTCGCACGGCGGTCGCGCGCGCGGCGGCCGAGGCGCCCGCGGATGCGCTGCTGTTCGTCAACGTCCACGGCCTCGAGCTCGACGACGAGGACCTGTTCAAGGCGGAGTCGCCGCTCGGACAGCTCGCTCACCGCGTCGTGCTCGAGATCACCGAGCGCACCGGCCTCGACGAGGCGGCCGGTCCGACGCGCGTCGCGATGCTGCGCAAGCTCGGCTATCGCATCGCCGTCGATGACCTCGGCGCCGGCTACGCGGCCCTCGGCGCGCTCGCGTCGCTCGAGCCGGAGGTCGTCAAGCTCGACATGTCGCTGATCCGTGACCTCGACAAGCATCCGAAGAAGCGGCGGGTCGTCGCGGCGATTGCCACGTTGTGTCGCGAGCTCGGTGGCAAGGTCGTGGCGGAAGGCGTCGAGACCGAGGCCGAGCGCGCCGTTCTCGTCGAGTCGGGCATCGAGCTGATCCAGGGCTATCTGCTGGCGAAGCCGGCCCGCGGGTTCACTCCCGTGAAACTGTAGGCATTGCGCCTCGCGCCCCGCGGGAGTACGGTGAAGGCCGATCCATGGGATCCCATGCATTGTCTCCGTCCGCCCGCGACGCCACTTCCGTGATGGTCGCGCTGCGCCGGATCGTGCGGTTGTTCCGGCTCGCGGACCGCGAGGCCGAAGCGCAGTACGGGCTGTCCGCGGCGCAGCTGTTCGTGCTCCACGTGCTGTGGCAGGAGCCGGCGATGTCGCTGGCCGACGTTGCGGCGCGCACGATGACGGACCAGAGCAGCGTGTCGACCGTCGTCGCCAAGCTCGTCGACAAGAAGCTCGTGACGAAGAAGCCCGCGACCGATCGCCGGCGCGCCGAGCTCCGGCTGACCGCGAAGGGCGAGATCATCGTCCGCACGGCGCCGCGGCTGCCGCAGGTGAGCGCGCTCGACGTGATCGCCGCGATGCCCGGGAAGCAGCGCGCGGAGCTCGTGCGCGCCTTCGAATCGTTCGCCGCGGCGATCGGCGCGAACGAGATGGCGCCGCGCATGTTGTTCGAGGACGAGCCTGCGCGTCCTCGCCGGAGTCGTACCGATGTCCCCGCCTGACCGCGATTCTGCCGTTGGCCTGATGGTCGCGCCGTCGATGGGGCCCGCGATGGGCCGCGAGCACGTCGCACAGATCCCGGCGGTGATGGACAAGCGCGACGCGTTTGTCGCCGGCATGGCGGCCTGCCTCGGGCTCGCGGCGTGCGGCCTCGCCGAGGTGCTCGTGCGCTCGATCGCGCTGGTCACCAACCTCGCGTTCTACGGCACGATCTCGACGACGTACCACTCGCCCGCCGGCAACCACCTCGGCTACGCGGTGATCGCGGTGCCCGTGATCGGCGGCATCATCGTCGGCCTGATGGCGCGGTTTGGCTCGCGCGCGATCCGCGGCCACGGCATCCCCGAGGCGATGGAGCAGATCCTGACGAACGAGGCGCGGATCCCACGGCGGATCACATTCCTCAAGCCCGCCTCCGCGGCGATCGCGATCGGCACCGGAGGTCCGTTCGGCGCCGAGGGTCCGATCATCGCGACGGGCGGCGCGCTCGGCTCGTGGCTCGGCCAGGTCATCCACGTCACCGCGAACGAGCGCAAGACGCTGCTCGCCGCCGGCGCCGCCGCGGGCATGACCGCGATCTTCGGCACGCCGATCGCGGCGGTGCTGATCGCGATCGAGCTGCTGCTGTTCGAGTACCGCGCACGCTCGGTCGTCCCCGTCGCGATCGCATCGGCGGTTGCCGGTGGCTTGCGCGCGATCATCCACGGTCCGGGCGCGGTGTTCGCGATGCCCGACGTCGATCCGAACTGGGTCACGTCGGCGATCGCGTTCGGCGTCGGCGGCATCGTCGGCGTCGTCTCGGTCTACGTGACGAAGGTCGTGTACTGGATCGAGGACCGCTTCGAGGAGCTGCCGATCCACTGGATGTGGTGGCCCGCGATCGGTGCCGTCGCGGTCGGGGTGATCGGCGTGTTCGCACCGCGCACGCTCGGCGTCGGCTACGACAACATCGAGGGCGCGCTCGCCGGCGTCTTCACGTGGAAGGCGATGCTCGTCCTGGTCGTCGCGAAGTTCCTGTCGTGGGCGATCGCGCTCGGCACCGGCACGTCGGGCGGCACGCTCGCGCCGCTGATGACGTTCGGCAGCGGCATCGGCTGGCTGCTCACGGCGGCGTGTGCAGAGCTCGCTCCGCACGCGGGCATCGATCCGCGCGTCGGGGCGCTCGTCGGCATGACGGCGATGTTCGCGGGCGCGTCGCGCGCGCTGATGGCATCGATCGTGTTCGCGCTCGAGGTCACGCAGCAGATCCACGCGATCGTGCCGATCGTCGCGGGCGTGTCGCTCGCGTACTTCGCGTCATGCCTGCTGATGCGCACGACGATCATGACCGAGAAGCTCGTGCGCCGCGGCGTGATGGTCGCCGGTGAATACGACGTCGATCCGCTATCGCATGCGACGGTCGGCCGCGTCGCGAGCGCCGATGTCCACACGCTCTTGGCGGAGCACACCGTCGAGCAGGCGCGCGCCGAAATCGCGAAGTACCACCACCAGGCCTATCCGGTCGTGCGCGCCGGCCAGC
>JAFAOG010000349.1 GCA_019237945.1 Deltaproteobacteria bacterium
GAACCGTCGAGCTTGGGAACGGTGACGCTGGTGACGAGGCCGCCCGTGAAGGTCAGCTGCGACTGCGCCTTGTAGTTGAAGTCGGCGGCCGTGAGCGTGCCGGTCTTGGTCAAGAAGCTCTTGTCGAAGGCCGCCTTGATCCAGTCGTACATGCCCTTGCCCATGCCGATACCGATGGTCGCCTTGCCCGGCGTCCACTTGATGTTCGACACGTGCTTCTTCTGGACGTTATCGGGGCCGAGGTCGTTCGAGACGACATCGGCTTCCATCGCCATGCCGCTGAACTTCTTCAGAAAGCCGACGTTGAAGCCATCGATATCGAGGGCAAAACGTCCTGACGTATGAGAGCGAGTATCAGCCATTTGTTCGTGTTCTCCAGTTCCTAGTTCCTACGCCGGCCCGACACGGAGAGCGTCGGCGGCCACAACGCTACGTTCCAAACCCCACGAGCCCCATCGGACTCGCCCGCCCTACTTTGTGGTCACCGAAGATCCCCCTGGCGTTTGAAGCTTTCCTTCTCTTCAGCCGTCGGGTCCCCCCACCGCGGTAGTGCGAATGGGGGCCCGCTTGTTTCGACTGCTTGTTACGGACGCAGCAGGGAAATCTTCCCTACGTGCTTACTCTTCGACGCCGCCGCCGGACGCCATCTGACCGATGCGGAAGATGACGAATTCCGCGGGCTTCACCGGCGCGAGACCGATCTCGACAACCAGCTGACCGGCATCGATGACCTCGGGCGGGTTGGTCTCCTCGTCGCACTTGACGTAGAAGGCCTGCTCGGGCGACGTGCCCATGAGCGCGCCGTTACGCCACAGGAGCGTGAGGAACGACGAAATCGTCCGCTGCACGCGCTTCCAGAGGCGATGGTCGTTGGGCTCGAACACGACCCACTGGGTCGCGCGCTCGATCGACGACTCGACCATGATGAACAGGCGGCGGACGTTGATGTAACGCCAGCTCGGATCGCTCGACAGCGTGCGGGCGCCCCAGATGCGGATGCCGCCGTTCATGAAGCGGATCGCGTTGATGCCCTTCGGGTTGAGCAGATCCTGCTCGCCCTTGCTCACGTTGTACTTCAGGCCGAGCGCGCCACGGACGAGCTCGTTCGCCGGCGCCTTGTGGACGCCGCGCTCGCTGTCGGTACGCGAGTAGACACCCGCGATGTGGCCCGACGGCGGAACGAAGATGTTGCCCTTGTCCGGGTCATAGACCTGG
This sequence comes from Deltaproteobacteria bacterium, assembly GCA_019237945.1. Classification (GTDB taxonomy): domain Bacteria; phylum Myxococcota_A; class Polyangia; order Haliangiales; family Haliangiaceae; genus JABFXX01. The sequence continues at coordinate 1,216 of JAFAOG010000349.1, forward strand.
ATCCACGGGAAGTAGTAGGCACCGTACTTCGAGTCACGGGGCTTCGGCAGCTTGTCGACGCCGCCCGTGATCGTCTCGGGCGAGTCGAGGATCGCAAAGCGATCCTTGCGCGTCTCGCAGTGCGAGAGCAGCGCGTCCTGCACCGCGGCCGAGGTCTGGCCAGGCGCGGCGACGATCGCGATCTCGTCGATCTCCTCGAAGCACTTCAGGCCGGTGCGCGCACCGGGGCCACCGTCACGGCCGATGTAGAAGCCGTCACGACCGCCGCCGGTCTGAACCGGAGCTGCAGCCTTCTCGTCCTTCTTGTCGCCCTGAGCAGCCTTGGTCTCCACCTTGTGCTGATCGGGCGCCCCCACGTTCACGACGAAGCAGCGCGAGCCGCCATTGTTGAAGAAGCCGTAGACCGCGTGAGCGAGGTGCTCGCTGCAGTCCTTGAAATCGCCGAACGTCTTCACGAACTGCGACCAGTTCGTGATCAGGACGGCTTCGTTCGTCGGGCCCTTGCTCGACTCACCGAGGAAACCGACGGTGTTCGTACCGACGGCCTCGATGGGCTTGGAACCGCGATCGACTTCTTCGACATAGACGCCAGGTGACAGGTAGCTAGTAGCCATTGTTCTCAGTTCTCCGTTTTTTTTACCGATCGCAGTGGTCTTCGCCCGCGCATCGGTGGTTGCCGTGCCTTGTTACTTCTTGGGAGCGCTTCCGCTTCCCCCGAGATCGAGACGACGCGCACCAAGGAACGGGTTGCCATTTGGCCCCTGCTCGCTGATGCGAGGATCTGTGATCGACTTGTACTCGAGCTTGCGCGTCTGGACGCGCTTGAACTCCTCGAGCCGCTCCGGGAGGATCGGAATCGCGGTCCACGCCTGCACCGCCGGACGCACCGGCTGATTCAGCGAGCCCCAAAACCGAGCAAGCGTTCCTTCATCCAGGCGCGCCGACATCAAGACGTTCAACCGGAAGTCCTCCTCGAACGACGTGCCCTTGAGCTTGTCGCGCGTGATCTCCGGGTTCTCCATGATCGTGCGGATCATCAAGCCGAGCAGCAGCTGCTCGTCCTCGGGCGTCTGCGCCCACGCACTCATCAAGTAGTCGAGCCGGATCCACAGCCGGCGCCGCCGAAAGAATTCCTTGATGCTGCCGTCGTCCTGCGGAACCTCGACGAGCTCCGAGTGCGGCGTCGCATCGTAGCCCTCGGGATCGATCGACAGCTGATACAGGTACACGCTGACCGCGGGCAGCTTGCCTTCGATCGCATCAGGCTTCGGCGCCTGCTCGACGATGTGCACGCGCTTGTACCCGTTGCGCTTGAACTCATCCTGAAGGAGACGAGACAGCGTCTCGGACGTCTCCTTGATGATGTGATGCTGTGGCGTCACGTCGACCCGAATCCCCGAGCGAAGGATGTTGACCGACGACCTTCACTCTCTCAAGCACTACGTTGCGCTTTTTCGACGCCACGGCGCGGCACCCACATTCTCGGGCATAGTCTTTCGTAGATGCGCCACCTGTTCGTGTGCACGAACGTCACCGCCAGCGGAAAACCCGCGTGCGGAAAACGCGGAGGCCACGACATCCTCGCCGCCGTCCAGGCCGCCCTGCTCCGCCGCCACGCGACGGGCGTCCTCGTCACCGGATGCGCCTGCCTCGGCCCGTGCTTCGACGGCCCGAACGCCGTCCTCTATCCCGACGCTGTCTGGTACGGCGACCTCACTCCCGACGACGCCGACGCACTGGCTGCGCACCTGGTCGACGGCACGGTCCACGACGCCAAGCGAGTCGATCCGCCGGGTCAATAGCCGCCGACCTGCACCATGCACGCATCGAAGGCCGAGCCGTTCGCCGCATCGCGGATGCAGTTGCGAGCCGCGACAGGCCACTGCTGATCGCGACACCGAGCCCGC
>JAFAOG010000476.1 GCA_019237945.1 Deltaproteobacteria bacterium
GATCGCCGAGCGCAATTATCCCATCGTGCAGGGCGTCGTGTTCGTCGTCGCCGTGATCTACGTGGTCGTCAACACGCTGGTCGATCTCGCCTACGGGCTCGCCGATCCGAGGATCCGCCACGCATGAAGGCGCGCCTTCAGCTGTCACCGAGCGCGTGGATCGGCGCCGCGATGATCGGCCTGTACGTGCTCGTCGGGCTCGTCGGGCCGCTCGTCGCGCCGTTCGATCCGACGCACCAGGATCTGGCGGCGCGCTTCCAGCACCCATCGGCGACGCACTGGCTCGGCACCGACAAGTCCGGCATCGACACGCTCAGCGAGCTGCTGTGGGGCGCGCGCGAGGCGCTCGTGATCAGCTTCATCGTCGTCGCGATCACGTCGGTGACGGGCGTGATGCTCGGGACGCTCGCTGGATGGTTCGGCGGCGCTGTCGACGAGATCATCATGCGTGTCGTCGACATCTTGATGGCGTTCCCGGGCATCCTGCTCAACATCGCGGTCGTCGCGACCGTCGCGCATCCGGGGCTCGGCGTGATCATCTTCGCGCTGTGCATCAACGGCTGGGTCAGCTACGCGCGCGTCGCCCGCTCGCAGGTGCTGGCGCTGCGCGAGCGCGAGTACATCTCGGCCGCGATCGCGCTCGGCGCGTCGAACCGGCGCGTGATGTTCGTGCACCTGATCCCGAATCTGCTCGGCCCGGCGTTCGTGCAGATGTCGTTCGGACTCGGCAGCGTGATCGCGATCGAGGCGGCGCTGTCGTTCCTAGGCCTCGGGCCGCAGCTCGACTACACGTGGGGTGCGATGCTCGCGCAGGGCGTGTCGTACTCGTGGAAGGTCGGCTTCGCGCACTACGTCTTCTATCCGGGCGCCGCGATCGCGTGGGTGCTGCTCGCCGCGAACCTCACCGGCGACGGTCTGCGCGACCGCTTCGATCCGCGCAACCGGGGGCGGTAATGGCGCTGCGCGTCCGCGTGTGCACGATTCACGATGTCGCCGCCGGCGAGCTGCGCGCGTTCCGCGTCTCCGGCGTCACGTGGCCCGTGATCGTCACGATCGTCGACGGCGAGCTGGTCGCGTGCGCGGGCGTGTGTCCCCACGAGGACGTCGCGCTCGCCGACGGCGACATCGAGGGCGCGCAGGTCCGCTGCCCGGGGCACGGCTACCTGTTCGACCTCCACACCGGCCGCTGCGCGCACGATCCGGGGCTCGAGCTGCGCCGTTATCCGATCACGCGCATCGGCGACGAGATCTGGGTCGACCTACTCTAGGGACGCTTTCTCACTTCACAACCCACGAGATCGAGTGTCTGCGCGGGTTTACCTGGGGACGCTTTCTCACTTGCCAACCTTCACAGCCTTCCTGCGGGAGCCGGGCATGTCGTGATGCGGGAGCCGGGCATGTCGTCGACGAAGCTAGGTTGCCAAGTGAGAAAGCGTCCCCGATCAAGTGTGCGAGATCATTCGCATCCGTGGGTTGCGAAGTGAGAAAGCGTCCCCGGGCGGTCGCTACTCGAGCGAGTCGAGATCCGAGTCGGCGCCGCAGTAGAACCAGCGCATCGGATCGACGAAGCGGCGGTCGCCATCGACGGGGATCACGACGAGGAACGGCTTGCTGTCGCGCTCCATGAAGCCCGAGCGCCACATGTGCCGGCGGCGGCCGTCGAGCGCCATCAGCTTGATATCGACCGTGTGCGCCTCGGTCTCCGCCGCGTGCCTCACGATCGCGGACAGGCACGCGTGCCACTGCCCCGGCACCGCGATCAGATCGACGATCCGCATCGTCTGCGCGCCGTTCATCAGCTCGAGCGCGCACGCTCCGATCGGCCGCCCGCCTCGCACGATCACGAACGCCGGCTCGCGATGCGACGGAGACTCGAGAAACCGCCACGTGTAGAACGCGGCGTCGCGGATCGCGGCGAGCCGCACCGTCGGCGCGAACAGCTCCCACACCTCGTCGACGCGCGGATCGAACCGCGCCATCGGATCGAGATACGGCACGAAGCGCGGCCGCAGGATCCCGCGCACGAGCCGATCGAACGGCGGCTTGCCGAGGCCGAGCGCTGCACCGCGCAGCGGCCGCACCCAGCGCGCGACGTGGCCGACCTCGCGCGAACCGCCATGCTTCAAGGGCGTGACGTTCATCGCGCCGGGCGCACCGTACATGCAGCCGATGTCGTTCGCGTGCATGTCGCGGCGCGCCGCCTCGTGCAGCAGGCCGCCGAGCCCGCGCCGCCGGAACTTCGGTCGCACGTAGCCATCGCCGCCGAGCGCCGCGCGCACCGGCTGACCGTCGAGCTGCAGCCGGAACGGGAAGTACGACGTGCAGCCGGCGACCTCGCCGTTCTCCGACGCGATCCACGTCAGCGCGGTCCCCGCCGGATTGCGGTCGGTGTACAGCCAGTCGAGGCGTGCCGTGACATCGACGCCCGGGATCATCTCGCGTACGAGCGCGGCGACCTCCGATTGATCGGCGTGGGTCGCCGCGCGTACGTCAAATGCCATCGCCCGGATCGTACCCGGGAGCGCGGCTTACTTGTACTCGGGCTCGACGATCTTGACGTCCTTGATGCCGGCCTCGGCGAACGTCTTGTCGAGGTGCGCCTTGTCGCCGAGCACGACGAGTACCTCGTTGTTCGGATCGAGCTCGTGCGCGAGCAGCGCCTTGACTTGTGCGGGCGACACGGCCGCGACCTGCTGCAGCAGCGTGTTGTAGAAGTTCGGCGGGAGGCCGTAGTTCTCGATCTGGCCGAGCCGCAGCGCGAGCTCAGACGTCACCGTCGACTCGCCGAGCAGATTGCTGAGGATCTTGCGGCGCGCCCGGACAAAGTGCTCGTCGAAGCGGTCGCCGTGGCGAAGCGCGTCCAGGTCTTCGCGCAGAACCTTGATCGACTCGCCAGCGCGCTCGGCATCGACCGTGCCACCCATCTGGAAACCGCCGCTGCCGCGCATCAGGTACGCGCCTGGACCCTTGTGCGTGCTCTTGCCGATCGCGAGCCCATACGTGGAACCGAGCTTGAAGCGGATGTCGCCCGAACGGATGTTGAGCATCTCGGCGAGTACGCGGCGCGCGCCCTCCTGACCGTCGATGCCGGCGGGTGCCGGGTAGCCGAGCTCGACGATGACCTGCTGGCTCTCCTTCTTGCGCGTCACACCGATGAACGCGGGACCTGTCCGCTTCGCGGACGTCGGATCGACCGGCTTGTCGACCGTCCCGGTGCTCCAGCCGTCGAAGGTCGACCGCACGAGCTTCTCTGCGTACTTGACGTCGAAGTCGCCGACGACGACGAGCGAGGCATTACCCGCCGTGAAGTGGCTACGTCGGAAGCTGTCGAGCGCATCACGGTGGACCTTCGCTGCGGCGTCCGGGGTGGTGATCACGGTCTTCGTGTACGGGTGGTTCGGGCCGTATAGCGCCGTGTAGATCTGCCGATAGAACTCGTTCTCTTCCTGCGTGCTCTGAAGCTTCCAGTCGTCGCGCACGCTCTTCTGCCAGCGCTCGATCGACTCTTGCGAGTAGTCGCCCGCCGTGATCTGGCGCTCGAGCCCCTTGAGCATGACGTCTAGATAGATGTTCACGCCATGCGTGCTGCACATCGTGGCGTCCTCGGTCGAGCCGCAGCGGACGCCAACACCCGTGCGAGCAAATACCTCGGCATCCGGCGGAAGGTGCAGAAACGCCGCCGCCGCGCCGGCAAGAGCTGGACTGTCAGGCGTGCTCGCGTCGCCGGCGTTCTTGAAGATGAGCTGCGCTGCTGCGAGCGGCATCGACTTGACCTGCAAGAGGACGACCTCCATCCCGTTTCCGAGCTTGAAGCGCTTCGCGTTCGCGAGCGAGCTCAGTTCCGTCGACACCTTGATCGGGTGCTTCGCCTCGCGCGGATCGACCTCGGGATCAGTGAACGCGGCGTCCGACTTGCCCGAGATCGAGACCGCCGAGCGCGTATCACCCTTGACGCCCGTCTTGCTGGGCTTCACGACGACGATCGCGGCCTTATCCCAATCAAGTGACTTCTTGACCGCGGCACCGACGCTCGCAATGTCGAACTTCTCGATTTTGTCGAGCTCGTGGAACACGTACATCTTGTCGCTGTTGAAGTCGAAGTCGCGCGTGAACTGTACGAGGTCGGCGACGCGGTTGGTGCGCGAGCTCAGCTTCTCGAGACTCTCGATGAAGTCCTGCTTCTCGCGGGCCTTCGCCTCCTCGAGATCCTGGTACGAGCCCTCGTCCCATCCGCGATAGGCCTGCTTGGCCGCCTTCTGCGCGAAGTCGAGAGCCTCGTCGAGGCGGTCCATACTCTTCAGCTCGATGCGCAATAGGAACAGCGGCGCGAGCTTGCCGCCGAGGACGGCCGGCTCGACGTTGTATGCGAAGTCGTACTCGTCCGCCTTCTGCGCGATCCGACCCATCATCGGGCCCAGGCCGAATTGTGCAGCCTCCCCCTCGGGCGTGTTGCTCGCCGGAAGCGCCCAACCGATCCAGACGCTGGGTCGCTCGACATCCGCTTCGATTTCCTTCGTCGTGTGTTCGGCGACGAACGGCTTCACTTCGACACGCGGCTTCGGCTGGCGGCGCGGAATCTTGGCGTACCACTTCTCGATGGCTTTGACCGTCTCGTCGACGTCGACGCCACCTGCGACAAACAGCGTCGCGCGTTCAGGAGCGTAGTAGTCCTTCATGAAGTTACAGGCGTCCTCAAGCGTGGCGCTCGCGATCTGGGCGTCGTTGCCGCCGATCAGGCGTTCGTACGCGTGGCCCTTCGGATAGATCGCAGCTTCGATCAGCTGCACGACATAGCTATCGGCGCTCGACTGGTTGCGGATCTCGTTTCGCACGACCTCGCGCTCACGCTCAAACTCCTTCTCAGGGATGTTCTGGCAGCCGTAGAACATCCGCATCGCTTCGATCTTCAGCATCGCATCGAGGTTCTCGTTCGGCGACGTCATGAAGTAGTGGGTGCGATCCCACTCGGTGTATGCGTTGAACTCGGTCGCGAGCTGGATGATCGTCTGGAACATCGGCGGCGTCTCGGGACCATCGGGCCGCACCTGGAACATCAGGTGCTCGACAAGGTGCGCGAGTCCCGCCTTTCCGGGCGGATCCTCACGCGATCCGACGTCGTAACGGATGTCGACCTCCGCGAGCTTGGTCGTCGCGTCAGGCATGATCACGAACCGCATCCCGTTGGACTGAAGAACACCGCGACGTTCTGCGCCCGTGATCGCGAAGCGCGGAGCGGCAGGATTGCAGGACAAAAGCAGCGCACCGATTACGGCGGCCACGACCACCCGGATCATCGACATGGCGCGGATCTTTGCGAAATCGTCGTCGATTGCAAGCGACGGTGAATGTCTCGCGTCGCCGACCGGGCGCAGCGCTGCGACACCACCCTGTCGCACCCATTTCGTTGCACGCGCCCCCGGCTCTTGTATTACGTTGCGCCCCGATGTCCAAAGACCAGGACCGCGCGTTCTTCGGCCACCCTGCGGGGCTGTCGACGCTGTTCTTCACGGAGATGTGGGAGCGCTTCTCGTATTACGGGATGCGCGCGTTCCTCATCCTGTTTTTGACCGCCAAGACGATCGAAGGCGGCATGGACATGAAGGATGGGACGGCGGGTCTCGTCGTCGGCCTCTACACGTCCTCGGTCTATCTCCTGTCGCTGCCGGGCGGCTGGATCGCGGATCGCTTCCTCGGCCAGCGCAAGGCGGTCACGTACGGCGGCATCGGCATCATGCTCGGCAACGCGCTGCTCGCGCTTCCCGGCGGCCACCTGTTCTATCCGGGTCTCGCGCTCGCCGCGTTCGGCACCGGCCTGTTGAAGCCGAACGTCTCGACGATCGTCGGCCAGCTCTACAGCGATGACGATCCGCGCCGCGAGCCCGGCTTCACCATCTACTACATGGGCATCAACATCGGCGCGTTCGGTGCGCCGTTCGTGTGCGGCTTCCTCGCCGAGAGCTCGTGGTTCCGCCACTTCCTCGCGGATCACGGCATCAGCCCGACGTACTCGTGGAACTTCGCGTTCGCCGCCGTGTCGCTCGGCATGCTCGCGGGCTTGATCCAGTACGTGCTCGGCGGTCACCGGATGGGCGACGCGGGCGCGCACCCGACGATCCCGACCGATCCCAAGCGCGCGGCGCGTGATCGCAGCGTGCTCGGAGCGCTGCTCGGCGGCATCGTACTGATCGCGGCGGCCGCGGCCGTCTTCTCCGACCACATCACGCAGAGCTTCCTCAGCAACGTGTTCCCGGTCATCCTCGCGGTGATCTCGATCTCGCTGTTCGTCGGCCTCTACCAGTCGGCGCGCGACTCGGGCGAGCGCAAGCGGATCGTCGCGATGATCCCGCTGTTCCTCGGCGCGATCGCGTTCTTCGCGATCTTCGAGCAGGCGAGCTCGACGTTCAACCTCTTCGCCGAGCGCAACACCGCGCCCGGTTTCCTCGGCTTCATGATCCCGAGCTACTACCAGAGCGTGAACTCGATCTTCATCATCGTGTTCGCGCCGGTGTTCGCGATCCTGTGGACGTCGCTCGGCAAGCGCAAGAAGGAGCCGTCGAGCGTCAACAAGTTCGGCATCGGCATGCTGTTCATCGCGATCGCGGTGCTCGTCATGGTGCCGACGCTCGGCGCCGAGCGCGCGGGCACGATCGGCGGCACCGGCCCCGACGCCGCGCACTACAAGGATCAGGTCAGCGGCATCTACCTGTTCGGGCTCTACCTCTTCTTCACGTGCAGCGAGCTGTGCATCTCGCCGGTCGGCCTCGCGTCGATGTCGCGCCTCGCGCCGAAGCGCCTCGCCGGTATGGTGATGGGGACCTGGTTCCTCGCCGCGTCGGTCGGCAACTTCCTCGCCGGCCAGGCCGCCGGCGCCTCCGCCAGCTGGGGACACTCGACGCTCTACTGGACGATCATCATCGCGTCGGTGATCGTCGCCGGCGCGCTGTTCGGAGTCGCCCCGCTGATCAAGAAGATGATGGGCGCCGACGCCTCCGGCCCCGCCGACAAGTCCGAGAAGGCCGAGCCGGAGCCGCTGCCCGAAGCGCGCACCGTTCCGCAGGAATAACTAGATCGTCGGCCAGCGCGCGTAGTGCCGGCGCAGCGGGCCGGGCAGCCGCGCGAGCAGCCAGTCCCACGTCGGCTCCTCGACGAGGACGAGGCCGTTGCGATGGCGCGGGTGCAGGCCGATCGGTGGCGCGGCAACCGTCGGGTCGGCACGCGCGGCGTCGAGCGCCTGCTGCAGCTCCTCGCTCATGAACGCGAGCGGCATCACGCGGACGCGATGCGCGTACGGCACGCGCTCGGGGCGCAGGCTGACGTCGGCGCGATCGAGGTACGCGAGCATGAACGCGATGTGTCGCTCGGGGACGATTGCGGTCGCGCCATGCGGCAGCTGGTCGGTCGCGGCGAGCACGGCGGCGACCATCGCGGGGTGCGCGACGATGATCCCGTCGCGGCGTTCCCGCAGCGCGCGCAGGCCAAGCAGCGCGGCGAGCACGCACAGGGCAACCGGAACGACCTTGTGGCGACAGACGAGCGCACCGGCGACGACCGCGGCCGACAGCGCGAGCGGCACGAACGCGATCACGCGCGCGCGAAACGCGAGGCCCTGCGGATCTGTGACGTCGAGCCACGGGATCGCGAGCACGATGCCGAGCGCGGCGATCGCGAGCGCGACCACATCGCGGCGCCGATACGCGAGCACCGCGGCGGCGAGCGATACGATGCAGGCGAGCAGCGCCTCGTACTCCATGTGGAGCGTGAAACCGTGCGTCGCGAGCGCCGGATCCGCCCACTGCGCGTGGCGCGTGAATGCGTGCCCGACGAGCGCGACGTCCGTGCCCGATACGAACCGCTGCGGCATCGCGAGCCCGAGCCCGACGAGCAGCAGCACGGCCGCCGCAGCGGCGACGTACGCGTAGATCAGCCGGCGGCCGCGCAGCCTCGTGCGCGCCTCGTACAGCGCGGCGTGCGCGGCGACGACGACGACGAGCAGGGCGGCGAGCTTGTGGGCGAGCAGCGTCGCGGCGATGCCGGCGAGCGCCGCGGCAGCCCTTCGCGGGGTCGGCGCCTCGAGCGCGCGCAGCACGAGCCACAGCGCGGTCAGGCCGACCGTCACGCCGATGCCTTGCTTGACGAACTCGATCGACAGATACGCCGAGCCCGCGCTGCCCGCCGCGAGCGCCGCCGCGACGAGGCCCGCCGCCCACGACCGCCCGAGCCGCGCGCCGACCGCGTAGGCTGGAACTGCGACGAGCGCGCCTCCGAGCGCAGCCCCGAGCTTCGCGCCGACGATCGGATCGGTCGCCGCCGCGAACGGCGTCATCCACCAGAACGTCAGCGGCGAGGCCGGGTAGGCGAGGCTGCCGTGCTCGAGGAGCGAGCGGACTTGCAAGGGATAGAAGAAGCCATCGACGCCGACCGGCCACGGCGTGTCGGCGAGCACGTGCCAGCGTGCCACGAACGACGCGACGACCAGCGCCGTCAACGCGAGCGCGATCGCGACGCGCGTCATGCGAAGCACGCTACCATCCGCGCATGCCGAGTGCCGCGTTCCTGAGGGGTGCATGCCGAGTGCCGTGATCCTGCTGTCGGGTGGGCTCGACTCGACGACCGCGCTCGCAGTCGCGAGGTCGCGCGGCTTCGACTGCTACGCGCTCACGGTCCGCTACGGGCAGCTTCACGAGGTCGAGCTCGAGGCGGCGCGGCGCGTCGCCCGCCGGGCGCAGGTCGTCGATCACCGCGTCATCGATATCGACCTCGCCCAGCTCGCGAGGTCCGCGCTGACCGGCGCCGGCAGCGTTCCGAAGGACCGGCCGCTCGCCGAGATCGGGG
>JAFAOG010000574.1 GCA_019237945.1 Deltaproteobacteria bacterium
GCCGCGGACCGCGGCTTCGTAGGTGCGCGCCGCATCGAGGGTCGACGACAGGCGCATGTCGGTGGTCGCGATCGCGCCCATCGGATCGATGCACACGCGCATCCAGGCAAAGTCTCCGGCCGCTGCCGGCGGGTTCGGCTCACCCGCATCGCGCAGCGTCTCGAGTGCGTCCTGCGTGATCGCGACCGCGCGATCGTTCGGGTCGAGTACCCCGGCAAACCCGATCCACCGCAGCCGCTGCTCGACGAGTCGCGCCTCGACCTCGATGCCTGGTCCGTAGTTGAAGAGCGCGAGGTCATCCAGGTATTCGCGTTGCTTCGACACCTGGAGCCCGAGCTTCGCGAGGCACGTCGCAAATGCATCGATGCGGGGGCCCGTGATTTCCGTCGCCGCGCCGAAGTCGCGTTCGCAGCCGGCATCATCGAACCACAGGCCTCCGTCGATGACGGTCGGTCCAAGCGTGGCGCGGATCGCGGCCACGTCGCCGCCCTGCGAAGCTGCCGCGAGCTTCTTCGCGGGCTCGTCCGCCGCGAACGGCACTTTGACGGTCCTCGGATGCGAGTCAGCGCCGCAGGCGGCGAGGATCAGGAGTGCGCGCTTCATTGCTGGCTGTAGATGAAGCTCACGGCGGTGCACACGGCCTTGGGCTCGCCGTCGTCGAGAAACGGTTTGTATTGCCAGTGCTTGATGCCGGCGATGATGCGCGCGTCATACGTCGCAAGGCCGGTCGGGTGGAGAATCTGAACGTCCTCGACGTGGCCACTCGTATCGAGACAGACCTTGAACGCGCCGATCATGCGCGGACTACCGGCCTTCTGGATGCGGCTCTTGTCGTCGTCATCGGGCACAATAAAACGGTCTCCCGATATTCTCTCGAGCGTATCGGGATCGACGGGAGGTTTATCGCCCGTCATCGGCATCGGAATCTTTTCGTTCGCGAACGCCAGCGAGAGCGGCGTGCCGAGCAGCATCATCGAGCAGACCGGCAGCGGTTGGCCCTTCGGCGTGAACGGCTTGAACTTCCAGTCGTCGATCGCATCCGAGAACGCGTGGAGGGCGCGCGTTGAGCTCGCCTGCCGAACATGCGCGCCGGTCACGTTGCCTTCGGCATCGATGCATAGCTTCGTCCACGCATACGCATACTTTCGCTTCGATGCCGCGATGGATGCCTCGAGGCCGGAGACCACGGGCTCGCGCGAACCCGCGACGCGCAGCGACTCGAGCGCGTCGGGCGTGATCGTCGGAAGCGCATCCGCCGTGTCGTGGCGCGCGACCCAGCCGATCCACGAGAGCCACGCGCCGTCGGGCCTCTCGATGAACTGCGCTTCGAGCTCGAAGCCCGGGTCGTAGCTGAGCACCGCAACGTCGGGTAGCGCATCGGCGCGCGCCCCCGTCCTTAGCTTCAACGTCGCGAGACAACGCGCGAGCTCGTCGAGTCGGCCGCCTCCGACCTCACCTGGAACCGCGAACTCCGCCTCGCACGTCGGATCTGCGAACCACAGCCCGCCATTGACGACGGTTGGACCAAGCATCCGACGCAGCGTCGCGACATCAGCGGCTTGCGAGGCCGAGGCCAGCGCCGCACCGGCCTGCTGCGTCTGATCGCGCGCATCGTGTGGGATCTGCGCGATCCCCGGACCGCACGCGGCCGCCGCTACCACACACAACACCGCCGACTTCATGCCGGCGAAGCGTACTACAGCGCCGCGCCCGTGATCGTGAAGCTCGACGCGCTCGTCGCGTAGCCGCGCACCATCACGCCGATCGTCGTCGGCTGCGCCAGCGTCACCTTGCACGACTCGTTCGAGCCCGTCTTGTACGGGCGGCAGTCGTAGGACGTCGTCGTCGGCGCGCTGCCGACCTTCACGTAGAGGTCGGCGTCGCCCGTGCCCGTCATGTCGAACTGGTACGTGCCCGCGGCGAGCGTCGGCGTCGTCCACGACTTGGTCTTGCCCTTCGTCAGCGAGCCCTGGTCGTGCAGGCCGGCCCACGGCTGCGGCTGGCCGCCCGCGCCCGGGGTGAACGCGTTGTCCTGCTCGCCCGTGACCATCACGAGCTGGCTGGAGTCGATCTTGGTGAAGATCTGCTCGTAGGTCTGCGGGTTGTCGTACGAGAGCAGGCCCCGGAACATCGACATCGTGGCGCCCGCCATCGACGCGAAGAACGCCGGCTCGCCATTGTTGACGATGTCGATGTACTTCCAGCCCGTGGTGTCGTCGGGGTTGACGGCCTTGTGCGCGGCCGACAGCGAGCCGTCGATGTACGCGAACGTGTCGCAGCCGTTCATGAAGACCACGACGTACTGACCGGCGACCCACTTGCCCGCCGACGCGAGCGCGCGGATGTTCGAGCCGAGGCCGGCGTGGCCGTTGTAGACGATGAAGTCGGCGTGCGTCGAGAGCGACTCGTAGCGCGCGCGGAACGTCGGGTCCTGCAGGCCCTTGTTGACGTTGTCCGTGAGCAGCGCGACGACGTGGATCTTCTTGCCGTCGGCGAGCGTCGCGTTGAACTCGACATCGGGCGCGGTGACGCCCGGCGCGGTGGCGACATTCGCGGGCACCGTGGTCAACGCGTGCGAGGCGAGCTCGGACTTCATCGCGCCGACGAACTCGTCGTAGCCGGAGATGCCGGCGTCGGACTCGGTGGTCGCGCCGTCCTCGTACTTGCCGAAGATCGCGACGACGTTGAGCGTGCCGTCTTCCCAGACCTTGTCGTACTCGGGGAACTTGCCGGTCGTCGAGGTCGGCGAGGGCGCGAGCGACGCGGAGGTCGCGTGAACGTCGGCCGCGGCGAGCTGGCAGCCCGAGGCCTTGGGACGGAAGTAGTAGAACATCGAGCCCGAGTCGACGTCGTGCGCGCCGAAGTCGACGCAGTTGGCTTTGTACTTGGTCGCGAACGCGTCCTGGCCCGAGTACGAGACGTCGAGCGGGAGCTCGAGGTCGATCGTGGCGGGGATCGTGTTGTGCTTGTTCCAGATGATCGGGAGCTTGGCCGTGTACGTGATCTGGGTCTTGCCGTTGACCGTCGTCTTCTGGACGTTGGAGATCTCGGCCTTGTCGATGCGGCCGACCGCGGTCATGCCGTTGAGCTGGCCGACCGTGTAGAGGAGCTGGTCCTGGATCGTCTGGTTGTCGTCCCACGACGAGTCGACGACGAGCTTGCCGTCGAACGTCGCATCGAGGAACACGCCGAGCGCGCTCGAGTCGGCCTTGCCGTCGTCGGACTTGACCTCTTCGCCCGCGTACGGGTCGTCGGAGGTGCAGGCGGGGGCCGCCAGCGAGACGGCAGCGAGTGCGTAAGCGAGGCGCTTCATGGGCCCCCCGTTCAGCAAGGAGGGTGCCGGCGCCGGCGTGGCCTAATGCCCCGAGATCATGGGGCCGGGAGAGGGCAGGTCGAGTAGCCAGGCAACTGCTACTCCCAGGCGATATCCATCTCGTCGTCGTCGCCGAGGCCTTTTTCGAGCAAGGCGAGCAACTCCGGATCGGCGCCGTTATCGGAGAGCAGCTCCAGCGTGTCGCGATCGATGAAGTAGTTCTTGTCGTCGTCGTTTTCTTCTTCGAGCTGAGCGACGAGGAACTTCAGCTGGTCGTCGTTGATGGACCCGATCTCGTCGTCCGTATCGAGGCGAATCAGACGTGGCATGGCGGTCTTAGTCTGCACAAAGCCTGCGTGTGCTACAAGACCGCCGTGCCGGAGCTGCCACAGCGCGCATCCGTCGTGATCATCGGCGGCGGATTTGCGGGCGCGGCCACGGCCTGGGCGCTGCGACGTGCGGGTGTCAGCGATGTGATCGTGCTCGAGCGCGAGATGGCGCTCGGCCGGTATGCGAGCGGGCGGAGCGCGGGGCTCGGACGGCAGCTCGCCGAGGACGATCACACGACCGCGTTGACGGTGCGCGGCGCGCAGCTGATCCGCGAGATGAAGGGCGACGTGTGGCGGCCGACCGGCGGCATCCTCAGTTTCGACAGCGCGGAGCTCGCGGATGCGTATGTCGAGCGCGCGCAGCGCTTCGGCGTGCCCGTCGAGGTCGGCGATCGCGCAGCGGTGCAGGGGCGGTGGCCGGTCGGCGAGCTGAAGATCGCGAAGGCGCTGTACGTCGCGAGTGATGGCACGATCGATGTCACGCAGCTGCTGCGCGAGCTCGTCAAGAAGACGCGCGTCGAGGTCAGCTGCGGCGTCGAACGCATCGAGCCTCATCGCGTGATCACGACGAAGGGCGCGATCGAGGCGCAGGTGATCGTCGATGCGACGGGCGCGTGGGCCGGCGGCCTCACCGGCGACGAGCCGCTGCTGCTGTACAAGCGGCACGTGTTCATCATCGAGAACGAGAGCGAGCCCGGCCCGTGGCTGTGGCACCTCGGCGCCGGCGAGATGTACATGCGGCACGACGGCGAAGGCGTGCTGATGTCACCGTGCGATGCGGCGCGCAGCGAGCCTGGGCATCAGGAGCCGGATCTCGTTGGCGAGGCGCACGTGCGCAAGCTGCTCGAGGACGCGGAGATGCCGCTCGCGAACGCGATCATCACGCGTCGGTGGGCATGCCAGCGCGCGTTCAGGCCGGATCGCAAGATGCGACTCGGCCGCGACGATCAACGGCCGTGGCTCGTGTGGGCCGCGGGCCTCGGCGGACACGGCGCGACCGCGGCGCCTGCCGTCGGGGAAGCGGTCGCGGCGGCCGTCGTCGAGCGGCTTCAGAGCGGGCAGTAGCGCGCGCGGGCCGCGTCGTCGGTCGTCAGCGCGGTCTGCGCGAGCCAGACCTCGTCGACGCTGGCGTTGTTGCCCGCGATCGTCAGGTTATCGAACGCGATCGGCATGCCGCCGAGCGACACGTTGTCGGCCTCGGTGCGCACGCCGTCGACCCACAGCCGCAGCGACGGCTCGCTGAACGACACGATCACGTGGTGCCACGTGCCGCCGGCCGCCGCCGCCGAGCCGACCGCCGCCGCTCCGATCGCGGTGACGAAGCTCTGGCCCTGGTAGCGCAGCACGAACCGGCCGTCGCCCGTGGTGAAGATGTCGCCGGTCGCGCCGGGCTTGACCCACATCTCGAGCGTGAACGCGCTCGTTGCGCCGAGCATCGCCGGCCACGTGATGTGCTGGCCCGAGCCGAACGCGAAGCCCCCGCCGAAGCGCGCCGCCGCGATGAACGTCGGGTCGGCCGCATCGGCCATCGCAGTGTCGCCGAGCGTCGCGCCGGCGCCCGCGGCGACCGCGTTGGACTGGGCCTGGTCGCCGGTGTCGAGGTGGAGCAGGCCGGCCGCGCCGGTCGCGTCGGGGGCGGCGCACGCGACGGTCCAGCTGCGGGTCGCGGTCGCCGCGTTGCCGGCGCCGTCGGCGGCGTGCACGGCGAAGCTGTGGTTGCCGGCGGGCAGGTTCATCGAGACCGGCGACGTGCACGCGGCGAACGCGCCGTTATCGACCGAGCACGTCGGCGTGCCTTCGCTCGTCGTGAACGCGAACGTGACGTACGGGCCGCTCGTCGAGCCGTTCGCGGGGCCCGACTGGAACTGGATGTCGGGAGGCACGGTGTCGACGGTCCACGCGCGCGTCGCGGGCGTCGGATCGGTGTGGCCGACCGCGTCGGTCGCCGCGACTGCGAACGTGTGCGGGCCCTGCGCGAGGCTCATCGCAGAGTAGGGCGAGGTGCACGGGGCCATTGCGCCGCCGTCGAGGCTGCACGTGTACGTGACGTTCATCTCGTTCGACGTGAACGCGAACGCCGCGCTGGTCGCCGCGATCGTGCCGGTCGGGCCGCTCGTGATCGTCGTGTCGGGTGGCGTCAGGTCGACGATCCACGTGCGCGTCGCCGGCGACGGATCGGCCGTGCCGACCGCACTGCGCACGCGGACCTGGAACGTGTGGCTGCCCTCGGGGAGGTTGTTCAGCGTGTCGGGCGACGTGCACGGCGTGAAGATCAGCGAGTCGAGCGCGCACTCGAACGTCGCGCCCGGCCCCGCGTTCGGCGAGTCGAACGTGAACTGCGCCGACTGGCTGCCGCTCTGGCCCATCGGACCGGAGAGGATCTGTGTATCGGGCGTGCTCGTGTCGGTCGTCCACGCGCGGATCGCGGGCGAAGCGTCGACGTTGCCCGCGCGGTCGTGGGCGCGCACCGCGAACGAGTGCGCTCCGTCGGCGAGCGGGCCGAACGAGTCGCCGGTGTTGCACGGCATGTACTCGCCGCCGTCGAGCGAGCAGTCGAACGTCACGTTCATCTCGTTCGAGGTGAAGAAGAACATCACGTTCGTGCTGTTGTCGGCGGCCGGCGGGCCCTGCGTGATCGTCGTATCGGGCGCGATGGTGTCGATCGTCCACACCGCCTCGGCCGGCGTGTCGTCTTCCTTGTCGCCGAGCACCGCGCGCACCGCGAACATGTGCGTGCCGTCGGCGAGCGAGCGGACGTACGGGGACGTGCAGGCCTCGGGCGAGTCGCCGTCGATGCTGCACACGAACGTCGCGCCGGGAGCGTTCGACTCGAACTCGAAGCGCGCCGAGCCGCTGTTGCTGAAGTCGGTCGGCCCCGACGTGATCATCGTATCGACCGCGCCCGTCCAGCCGCCGGACCCGTTACTGCCGGGGTTGGCATCGCCGGAGAGCGGTTGCTTGTCGGGGACGTGACACGCGGCGAGCAGCGCCGTTGCGATGACGAGCTTGCGCATGGCTAGAACCTCCCCGAGAACGTGGCGCCGACGCCGTCGGGACCGATCGCGGGTCGAATCTCGTGATGACTATCGGGCGCACCGACGATCCACAGCACCGTCGCGGTCGCGACCGCGGCGCCGCCGAGCACGAACGCGACGTTCGCGCGCGTCGCCGAGTCCTGTGCCTGGTGGTTCAGCGTGAGGCCGACCGGGTCACCGCACATCGTGCCGGGGCACACCTTGTTCGCGCGGCCCTCGAGGTCGCTCGAGTGCAGGCCGTAGTACGCGCCGACGCCGAACGCCAGCGCACCGACGGCACCGACGCCGACGGCGGCCTCGCGCGCGGTCGTCCACGAGCTCTCGTGGAGGTGGCGCACCGGCGGCACCGGACGGTAGACGACCTGCACCGGCGGCTCGGCGCGCGGCGCGGGGGTGATGTCGATCGTGCGGTTCGACGGTGCGACGGCGACCGGCGGCGGCGCCTCGCGCTCGAGCGTCGGGATCGTGATCTGGCGCTTGCCGCGGATCGGCAGCGAGATGTCGAGCGTCCACGGCTTGTAGCCGGGCGCTTCCGCGACGAGGCGATAGTTGCCCGGGTCGACCGGCACCTCGGTGCCGAGCACCGCGGTATCGATCTTCTCGCCGTTGCGCTTGATCACGAGGCCGGCCATCGGCTTGGCGACCGCGATCGTCAGCGTCGGGAGCTGCGGCTCGAGCCGCTGTGCGCGCTTGCGAGCCTCGCTCTCGCGCTTCGGCTCCTTGCCGCTCTGCTTCGCCATCGCCTCCGCCTTGCGGAACGCGGCCCACGCGGTGGCGATCTTGCCGAGCCGCTCGCGGCAATCGCCGATGTTGAGCAGCGTGCCGACGCTCGGCTCGATCAGCTCGCTGGCCTCGAGCTTGTCGCAGCCGTCTTGCAGCTTGCCTTGCTTGATCAGCGCGCGGCCTTCTCGAAACAGCGACTCGGCGGCGGGCGATTGGGCGTAGGCAGAGGGGGCGAGGGCAAGCAAACAGAACAGAGCGCGTCTAGCGAGTGTCATACAGGTCGTCCTCGGTGTCCGCGTTGGTCGGCGTAGGCGGCGCGGTCCGCTTGGGGGGCGGGCTGTGTCGGATCGTCGGCCTCGGCTTCGCCGCGACCGTTGCTGGAGTCGTCTTCTGAGCGGGGGCAGGCTTCGCGATGTCGTCGACGGCCTTCTCGACGTCGGCCGGCGGCTGGATCGGCTCGGGCCACGCCTCTTCGGTGGCGACCGGTGCCGGCGCAGTCGCAGGCGCGGCCGCAGGCTGTTCGGCGGGCATCGCGGCCGGCGGCGGGGCTTCGTGCGCCTCGGCGGTCGGCGAGTCATCGATCAGCCGGCGCGTCGCCGTCATGCCGATGCCGACTCCCGCGAACAGCGCGATCGCCATCACGAAGCGATGGGCGGCGCGGAACTTCTTCGGCTCCTCGATCACGATCGAGTCGCTGATCGCCGGCGGGTGCTGCGAGTCGACGAACCACTGCGGCGTCGGCACGCTCGGCGCCTCGACGACCGGGACATCGATCGGCGTGTTGCCGGGCAGCGTCTGCAGCACGGCGTCGATCGCGCCCTGCAGCTCGCCCATCGACTTGAAGCGCTCGGCCGGATCCTTTGCGAGGCACGCCATCACGAGCGCGTCGACGGTCTCCGGCAGCTCGGCGTAGTGACCGGGGCGCTGCGGCGTCTCGTGGAGGTGCGCCGCGATCAGCTCGCCGACCGAGTCGTGATCGAACGGCGGGCGGCCGGTGAGCATGTGGAACAGCACGGCGCCGAGCGAGTAGATGTCGCTGCGGTGATCGATCGTCGCGCTGTCGCGGCACTGCTCCGGCGACATGTAGACGGGCGTGCCGAGCATGACGCCGGTCTGCGTGACGCGCGCGTCGCCGCCGACGCCGAGCTTGCAGATGCCGAAGTCGAGGATCTTCGTGCGCGCACCACCGAGTGCCTCGGGGTCGCGAACCAGGAAGACGTTATCGGGCTTGAGATCGCGATGGATGACGCCCGTCGCGTGCGCGGCATCGAGCGAGCCTGCGATCTGACGCGCGATGCGCAGCGCGTGACCGACCGGCAGCACGTCGAGGCGATCGAGGCGCGCCGACAGCGGCTCGCCCTCGAGCAGCTCCATGACGATGTACGCGGTGCCGTCGACCGAGTAACCGAAGTCGAACACCTGCACGACGCCCGGGTCGTGGATCGCGGCCATCGCGCGCGCCTCGGTGAAGAAGCGCTCGACGATCTGTTTGTGCATGCTCAGCGACGGGTGGAGGACCTTGACGGCGGCGCGGCTGCCGATGAGCTGGTGCTCGCCGAGGAACACCGTACCCATGCCGCCCGCACCGATCGTGCGAAGGATCCGATACTGGCCGATTTGGGTTGGGACGCTCACTACACGCAATGTAGCTCGCGTCGGTGTTTTGTCTAATAAAGTCGAGCACTTGTGCGCTCAGACGACAGTGTGCGACAGCGCGCGTGGCGATCCTGCTTTCGGAGCCATCCGGACCCCGAAATTTCGGCCACTTCGCGCCGCTGGACGAAGTGGGGCGAAGCGCCTTCGCGGCCGCTACTTCGCTTCGTCGCACTTGGCGACGCCGTGGTCGCCATCGAGCTCGGTCGCGTTCATCGCGCAGTCGACGCGCGACTTCGCCATCTTCTTGGTGCACGTGTCGATGAACTCGGCACGCTTCGCCTCGGTGACCGCCGTCTTCTGCTTTGCGATCTCTTGCTTCATCGCATCCGACGTCGCCGCCGCGCCCGCCTTCTTGAACTCGAGATCGACGAGGTGATCGAGCAGCTGCTTGCACTGATCCTCCGACGGTCCGTTCTTGCAGCCGACCGCGACGAGGAGAGCAAGCACCCAGGCACGCTTCATACGCCTCATCGTATCACCTTTCGCAGGTCGTCGATCCGACGAGAAAGGTCGGGGGACGGGTGCATCGCGGCGGCCTGATCGAGCAGCTCCTTGCGGCCGCTCGCCGCAGCGAGGTGTACGAGGATCTCCGGCTCGAGCGGCGCAAACCGCTGAGCGTGGGCGAGCACTTGCGCCGCCGCCTTCGTGTCGCCCTGCTGGTAGAGCAGCCAGCCGAGGCTGTCGAGCACCGCGGGGTCGCCGGGCGATAGCTTGCGCGCGCGCCGCAGGTAGACGTCGGCATCGCGCAGGCGCTGCTTGGTGTCGGCGAGCAGGTAGCCGATGAGATTGAGCGCGATCACGTTGTCGGGATGCGCGCGGACGACCGGCTCGATCAGCGCGAGCGCGGCCTGCTTGTCGTCGGTGGCGCGAGCAACGGCGATCACCTCGTCCGGCTTCGCGAGCGCGCGTGCCTCCGCGGTGTGGCCTGCCTCGAGCCGCGCCTCGTAGAGCAGCGAGCGCGCCTGATCGGCGTACTGCGTGAAGCCCTGCGCGTCGCGCTCGACCGCCGGCAGATCGCGCTGTCCGACCTCGATCGCGAGCGTGACGAGCTTGCCGAGCTCGCCGTCGAGGTGCTTCGCGATCTGCGACGCGACGTCGAGGCGGCCGAGCTGGATCTCGAGGCGCGCGATCGTCGCGAGCGCATCGGGATCGCTGCGATCGTCGTCGAGCAGCGTCAGCAGGTCGATCGCGCCCTGCAAATCGTCGGCCTCGGCGAGCAGCCAGAACAGCTCCTCGGCGACGTCGAGCGGCTGGCCCGCGCGATCGAATGCGCTGCGCATCTGCGCGATCGCCTCGGCGAGCTTGCCCTGCTTGCGCAGCGTGCGCGCCAGCTCGACACGCGCGTCGATGTGATCGGGATCGTGCTCGAGCACCGCGCGCAGCTCGCGCTCGCCGCCGGTGAGGTCGCCGCGATCGAGCGTCTTCTGCGCGAGCCGGTAGTGACCGTCGACGCTCGCCGGCACCCGCGCGACGAGCTGCTTCAGCGTGCCTTCCGCCTCGCGCGCCGGCTGCACGCGTGCGAGCCCGAGATACGCCTGCTCGTCGCCCGGCGACAATTCGATCGCGCGCCGATACGCACCGGCCGCCGCCGCATCGCGACGCTTCTCGAGCACCTGCGCCCACGCGAGCGCGACCTCGGGATGCTCGGGCCAGTCGTGTCTCGTCGCGGCGAGCACCTGCTGTGCGTCGGGCAGCCGCTTCGCCTTGACGAGTGCCTTCGCCAGCTCGATCGAGACCATCGGCTGCTCGGGAGCCGCCGCGCGCGCGGCCTGCAACTCGCGGATCGCGCCGTCGGTATCGTCGGTGTAGAGCGCGACCTTGCCCGCGAGATAATGCGCGTACGCCGCGCGAGGCAGCGGCCCCGGCGCGACGGGTCTCGGCGAGTGACACGCCGACGCCGCCAGCAGCAGCAGGAAGCTACAGCGGAATGTTGCCATGCTTGCGCGGGAGGTTCGATTGGCGCTTGTTCTTGAGCGTGCGCAGCGAGCGGATGATCGTCCACCGCGTGTCGCGCGGGCGGATGATCTCGTCGATGTAGCCGAGCGAGGCGGCCTTGTACGGGTTCGCGAACGTGTCCTTGTACTGCTCGGTGAACTGCGCGCGGGCCTGGGCGCGAGCGGCGTCGTCGCGGATCTTGTCGAGCTCGCCCTTGTAGATGATGTTGACGGCGCCCTCGGGGCCCATCACCGCGATCTCGGCGGCGGGATACGACACGTTGACGTCGGCGCGGATGTGCTTGGACGCCAT
>JAFAOG010000601.1 GCA_019237945.1 Deltaproteobacteria bacterium
AACGGCATGATCCAGCACAAGCAGCAGATGGCCGGCCTCGCGACGACGAACCTCGGCCTCGCCGAGAAGCAGGCCGACTACGAGCGCCAGGCGTACGAGCTCGAGCTGCAGACCAAGGCGCTCGAAGGCCTCGTCAGCGGTGGCGCCGGTCACGCGCTGTCCTACGACGTGCTGAAGATCAAGCGCGACTACGACTCGAGCAAGCTCGAGGTCGAGCGTGACATCGCGCAGCGCGACGCCCTCAAGGCGAGCCTGCAGCGCGTCGACTCGATCATCGCGGGCCTCAAGAAGAGCGCGTATCTCCGCGTCCTCGATGACGGCGCGCAGGTCGCGATGGTGCCGTACGCGAACGTCGAGAAGGCGCACAAGGGCGCGCCGCTCTACGCGTGCAAGATCGGCATGCTGTTCTGCCACCAGGTCGGTACGGTCTCCGAGGTCCTCCCGAGCGAGGTCCAGGTCGAGAGCCCGCACGGCGGCAAGACGGCGCGCGGTCTGATGGTCGAGATGAAGCTGACGGACCCGGAAGCGGCGCGCGAGGACGTGCTGTTCGCCGGTGGCAAGCCGCTCGGGTTCTAGACCATGAGGCGCCTGCTCCTGCTCGCGCTCGCCGCGTGCTCGTCGAAGCACCCGACCGCTCCGACCGCGAAGGTCGTGGCGGTCGCGCCCGATCAGATGTGCGTCACCCACGGCGTCGTCCAGGGCTCGGTCGTCAGTGACCCCGAGGTCCGCGCCGTGTCGACGACGAGCGGCGGCGATGCGGCGAGCCTGACGTTCAAGATGCACGACTGGCCGACCGAGACGAAGGCGCTGCGCTCTGGCGACGTGCGCCATCAGCTCGGGCTCAAGCTGCGCGCGGCCGACGGCTGCAACCTCGTCTACGTGATGTGGCGGCTCGATCCGCCGAAGCCGAGCGTCGAGGTGCAGGTGAAGAGCAACCCCGGCGCGGCGACGAACGACGAGTGCGGCACCTCGGGCTACACGCGCGTGAAGCCCGACCATCGCGGGAAGATTCCCTACGCGTCGCCCGGCGAGCAGCACACGCTGCAGGCCCAGATCGATGGCGATGCTCTGACCGCGTGGGTTGACGGCGCCGTCGCGTGGACCGGCGAGCTGCCGGCGATCGCGCGCGACCTCAAGGGGCCGGCCGGGATTCGCTCCGACAACCTCGCCTACGAGATCGTGACGTTCGCCGCGTCGCCGGGACACGGCCAGATCCCGTGCAAGTCGCAGCAGCAGGCCACGCGATAACTTCGCGCCGCGCCTGCCAGCACGTGTGACCGCCGCGACGACACGTTGCGCGTGGTTGGGCTACAGTGCGGGCACATGCGACGGATGTGCATCGTCGTCGGTATCGCGCTGGTGGCAGGCTGCCCCAGCACGCCGCCGCCCGCGTGCATCACTGTCGACACGACGTGCGCACCGGGTTACGTGCCGACCTTCGACAACATGTACACGAACACGATCGCGCAGGGCTGCGGCTCGCAGCGTGCGTCGTGTCACTCGGCGAGCGGCCATCAGGGCGGGCTCGACATGTCGACCGAAGCGCTCGCGTACCAGAGCCTGATGGCGATGTCGCCGAACTATCACCGGCTGCGCGTCGAGCCGGGCAACGCGGCGTGCAGCCTGATGGTCGTGCGCACCGATTCGCCGGGCGCTGACTACCAGATGCCGCCCGGAACGCCGCTGACGGAGCCGGAGCGTTGCGCGCTGATCCAGTGGGTGCAGAACGGCGCCCCGGGGCCTGGGAGTGGCATGTGAAGAAGCTCGTATTCCTCGTCGTGCTCGCGGCGTGCGGTGATCCGCCGAAGCTCGCGGTGTCGAAGCTGCAGGATCCGATGACGTGCCTCGAGTGCCACCCGACGCATCACGCGCAGTGGTCGGCGTCGATGCACGCGTACTCGACCGATGATCCGGTGTTCGTCGCGATGGAGAAGCGCGGGCAGCGCGACACCAACGGTGCGCTCGGCACGTTCTGTATCCAGTGCCACGCGCCGATGGCGCTCGCGAACGGCACGATCACGCCCGACAACGTCAAGGACTTCGACCTCTCGACGCTGTCCGCGTCGGAGAAGGGCGTCACCTGTTACTTCTGCCACAACGTCGACTCGATCAAGGACGACCACAACAACGGCCTCGTGCTCGCGCTCGATCAGACGATGCGCGGCGGCGCGAAGAACCCGGTCAGCTCGCCCGCGCACAACAGCAAGTACGATCCGATGATGGCGTCGGCGACGAACAACTCGCAGATGTGCGGGTCGTGCCACGACGTCGTCACCCCGCGCGGCGTCGCTGTCGAGCGCACGTACACCGAGTGGAAGGGCACGATCTTCGCGCACGACGATCCGGCAAACCTGTTGCCGCTGACGTGCTCGGGCTGCCACATGCAGAGCAAGGACGACGTGATCGCCGACAAGCCCGGCCTCAACGTCCCCGAGCGCAAGCACGGCTTTCACGAGCACCTGTGGCCCGCGATCGACGAGGCGCTCACCGCGTTCCCGGGCGGCGATACGCTCGCGGCCGGCATCAAGCGCGACCTCGATCCGGCGATCACGATCGTCGGCCCGACGCCGACGGGCGGCACCGCGGCCGATGCACCGGGCGGCATCTGCGTCACGCCGCAGGGCGGCGGCCAGATCACGGTGCGCATCGATTCGCGCGGCACCGGGCACATGTGGCCGAGCGGCGCCGCGCAGGACCGGCGCGCGTGGCTCGAGGTGATTGCGTACGACGCGAGCAACAACGTCGTGTTCCAGTCCGGCATCGTCCCCGATAACAAGGACCCCGAGGAGATCAACGATCCGAACCTGGTCGCGATCTGGGACTTCGTCACGAAGGACGACGGCACCGAGGCGCACTTCTTCTGGGACATCGCGCACGAGGACCCGTCGCACCTGGTCAAGCCGCCGGTGACGCTCGTGCAGACCGATCCGGCGTTCGATCACTCGAAGCCGACGACGTTCAACGTGCCGAACGCGACGGCGACGATCGATCACATCACGGCGCGCGTGCGGATCCGGCCGCTGTCGCTGCGCATGCTCGACGAGCTCGTGTCGGGCGGCGACCTCGACGCGGCGGTCGCGGCGCAGCTCAAGACGCTCGACATCAGCGGCACGCAGCGGACGTGGAAGAAATCGACCGCGCGATCCTCCGACGGCTGTAATCCCGATCAGTACAACTAGGGCGTGGTGGACGATCCCTTCAAGGAGACGGTCCCGGCAAGCTCTGAAGTTGGCGAGCCGGCGCAGGGCCGTCGGCCGCAGGTCCCAAAGATCGGCCGCTACGAGATCATCAAGGAGCTCGGCGCCGGCGGCATGGGCGTCGTGTGGCAGGCCTTCGATCCGGTGCTGCGCCGCGGTGTCGCGATCAAGGAGCTGCGCGACGCAGGGAGCCCGAGGCTCGCGGAACGCCTTCGTCGCGAGGCGCAGGCACTCGCCCAGCTGTCGCATCCGAATGTCGTGACGGTGTTCGACGTCGGCGAGGAGGCCGGCGAGCTGTACATCGTGATGCAGCTGCTCGGCGGGACGACGCTCGCGGACGCGCTCGCGAAGCTGCCGCGCACGCCCGATGACGTGTTGCCGCTCGTGATCCAGGCGGCGCGAGGTCTCGAAGCCGCGCACGCGGCGGGCATCATCCACCGCGACTTCAAGCCGACGAACGTGCTCGTCGACGGCGACGCGGTTCGCGTCAGCGACTTCGGCCTGTCGTTCGTCTCCGAGTCGGAGCTGCCGGCCGGCGCGAGCACGCAGTTGCCGACGGATGTGATCACGCGCGGGGTGCTCGGCACGCCGGCGTACATGTCGCCGGAGCAGCACCTCGGCGAGCCGCTGACGCCGGCGACCGATCAGTTCAGCTTCTGCGTCACGCTGTGGGAGGCGCTCGTCGGCGAGCGGCCGTTCAGCGGGCACGACCTCGCGTCGCTGCGCGCGAACGTCACCGCCGGCAAGCACGCCGAGCTCCCCGCGCGCGTGCCGAGACGGATCCGCCGCGTGCTGCTGCGCGGCCTGTCGCGCGATCCGGCGGCGCGTTATCCGTCGATGACCGCGCTGCTCGCGGATCTCGTGCCGCGGCGGCGCGCGGTGTGGATCGGCGCGGGCGCCGGCGTCCTTGCCGCAGCGGCGATCGCCACGGCCGTCGCGACGCATCACCCCGCCGATCCGTGCCGGGCGATCGGCGCACCGGCGGATGCGGTGTGGACGCCGGCCCGGCGCGCGTCGCTGCAGACCTCGCTCGGCGGCGTCGCGCCGGGCGTCATCTCGGTGCTCGACGATCGCATCGGCCGCTGGCGCGCGGAGCGCCTCGATGCGTGCCAGGCGTCGAACGTGCGGCACGAGCAATCGGCCGAGATCCTCGAGCAGCGCTACCGCTGTCTCGATCGCGAGCTCGAGGAGATCCGCGCCGGCCTCGACCTGCTCGGCACGCCGGATCCGCAGGTGCTCGTGCACGCGCACGAGGTCGTCGATGGCATCGATCCGAGCCGGTGCAGCGGCGGCCACGTCGCGAAGCAGCCGCTCGAGCCGCGCGATCCGCACGTCGTCGCGCTCGCGAAGCAGGCTGCCGATGCGGAGGTCGCGCGCCGCGCCGGGCGGTACGCCGAGGTGATCGACCTCGCGAAGACGCTGTCGCCGCAGGTGATCGCCGCCGACGATCCGGATCTCACGCTGCACTGGTTCCAGACGCTCGGCGATGCACAGACCGGCCGCGTCGACACGGCTGCGGTCAAGGATGCGTACCGGCGTGCCGCCGAGGCCGCGACTCGCCTCGGCGATGACGCGACCGCCGCGCGCGCGTGGACCTCGGAGATCGTCGCGAGCGCGAACGCCCAGGATCTCGCTGGGCTCGACGACGTGCTCGCGAGCGCGCGAGGAGCGACGGCGCGCAGCGGCCAGCCCGATACCGAGATCGATCTCGCCGTCGCCGAGGCTGCGATCGACATGCAGAAAGGCGAGGAGAAGGCGGCTGCGGCGGCGTGTCAGCGTGCCGTCGATGCGATCACGCGCCTCCACGTCACCGGCGAGCGCTCGCTGCTCGGGCTGCGCTGCTTCGCCGACGAGCAGAACCACTTCAACCACTGGGCAGATTCGATCGCGACGATCAAGGAAGTCATCGCGCGCTCGAGCGACCTGTACGGCCCGGATCATCCCGAGACGCTCGACGCGCAGCGCATGCTCGCCTCGGCGCTGTCGGGACACGGCGATCGCGCCGAGGCCAAGCCGATCTGGGATCGCGTGATCGCGGCGACCGAGAAGCTCTACGGCAAGGACTCCGCGCCGGTCGCGTACGCGCTGCGTGACTACGCGGTCGTCGAGACGCCGTACGGCCGCGAGTCACCTCCCGAGGCGCTCGCCGCGATCCGGCGTGCCGTCGACATCGGCGATCGCGTGTTGCCCGCGACCGAGCCTCGGCGCGCAGATCTCTACGAGACGCTCGCGTACGTCGAGGGCGCGAACCAGCACGAGCCCGA
>JAFAOG010000270.1 GCA_019237945.1 Deltaproteobacteria bacterium
GGCGGGCCTGATGCGGTTCCTCCTGCGCTGGCAGCGGGTGTCGCGCGGCAGCCAGCTGATCGGGGCCGAGGGCTTGCTGCGGATCGTCGAGCAGCTGCAAGGCTTCGAGACCGCCGCCGGCGCGTGGGAGCGCGAGCTGCTGCCGTCGCGCCTGCATGGCTACGACCCGAGCTGGCTCGATCAGATGTGCCTCGCCGGCCACCTCGTGTGGTGCCGCCTCTCGCCGCGCAAGGTCGAAGCGCTCGAAGAGCCGCTCGCGCCCGACGAGCAAAGCGAGCTTCTCGCCGCGCTCACGCACGTCGCGAGCACGCCCGGCGATCTCGATCAGCTACCGCCCGAGCTGCGCCCGGCCGTGATCGCGGGCGAGCAAGCCGCGCTCGCCGTCCTGGCGCCGCGCGCGCCTGCCACGCTCGCGATGCGCGGAGATGCGCCGCTGCTCGCGCAGCCGCCGTCGATCGCGTCGAAGCGGTTTCCCGCGCGCCGTCACGACCCGACCGCCGCGCGACGCCCTGCCCCCGCCAAGCGCGCGCACGTCGAGACGCCGGCCCAGACCGCCGCGCGCCGCGCCGCGCTCGCCCACGCGCTCGCGAACGCCGACGCGACGCTGAAGGACGCCGCCGTCTCCGCGCTGATCGAGACGATCATCGCGAATGCCTCCGGCATCACGCTCCCTGCCGCGAACGTCGCTGGCATCGCCGGCGCGAACGGTACCGGCGTCACGCGCAACCAGATCGCGCTCGCGATCACTGTCGCGCTCGCTGCGTCGTTCGAGCTGCCCGCGTTCCTGATCGCCACGACTGCGATCGACGCCGCGTTCCCCGCCACGCCCCAGCGGCGCAACGCCCCGTCGCGCTCGGCGCCGCTCGCGCTGATGCTCCGCCGCGATGCCGCCTGGCTCCGCGCCGCCGCCGCCTCGTCGCAATCGCCCGAGCCCCCCGCACTCTCCGCGCTCGCGACGCGCCTCCGCGATCACCTCGCGACCGCCGGCGCATCGTTCCTCGCCGATCTCGTCACCGCGATGGATTGCGCGCCCGACGCCGTCGAGGACGCGCTCTGGGAGCTCGTCGGCGCGGGTCTCGCGACCGCAGATGGCTTCGCCTCGCTGCGCGTGCTCGTCGATCGCCGCCGCGGCGAGGTCAAGTCGCACTTCGATCGCGCAACGCCACCGCCGACCGTCCGCAAGTGGCAGGACGCGATCCGTCGCGCCCGCACGCGCGATCGCGAACGCCCGGGCCACGCCCTGCGCGCGCTCCCCACCGCCGCCGGCCGCTGGTCCCTGCTTCCCGCGCTCGGCGCCGCGCCCGACGCCGAAGCCTCCGCGCGCCAGCTCCTGCTCCGCTACGGCGTCGTGTTCCGCGATCTGCTCGCCCGCGAGGCCGGCCTGCCCCCGTGGCGCGACCTGCTCGTCGCGCTCCGCCGCCTCGAAGCGCGCGGCGAGATCCGCGGCGGCCGCTTCGTGACCGGCTTCGTCGGCGAACAGTTCGCGCTCCCCGAAGCGCTCGACGAGCTCCGCGCCGTTCGCCACTCCTCGCCGAACCCCGACGTCTGCCGCATCGCCGCCACCGACCCGCTCAACCTCGTCGGCGTGCTCTCGCCTGGCCCGCGCGTCCCCGCGACGCTCGGCAACGCGGTCCTCTACGTCGACGGCCAGCCGGTCGCCTCGCTCGAAGCGGGCGAGCTCGTCATGCGCGCCGCGATCCCACCCGGCGCCCACGTCGACGCCGACCTCACCTATCACCCGCCGCCCCGCCCCGCGATCGCGGCGACCCAGGCCGCCCTGCCGCTATGAAGGCGCTGCTGGCGACCTGGCGCGGTCGCTTCATCGCCGCGTTCCTGCTCGTCCAGCTACTCCTTCCGCTCGCCTACTACGTCGGCCGCCGCGATCCGCACGACGAGCGCTTCGCGTGGCGGATGTTCTCGCCGATGCGGATGGCGAAGTGCACGCCCCACTTCACCGTCGGGGGGACCCCGCTCGCGCTGCCGACCACGTTCCACGAAGCCTGGATCGAGATCGCGGAGCGCGGCCGCTTCATCGTGCTCGAGGCGATGGCGGCCAAGCTCTGCCACGACCACCCCGGCACGCCCGTCGAGCTCACGCTCGACTGCACGTATCTCGATCGCGACCCTCACACCTACGGCGGCCACGACATGTGCCGCGAGCCGACGCTCTGATGGCGAAGAAGCGCACACGCCGTCCCGCGAAGCCCGCGCCCGCGACGCCCGCGCCCGCCACGCCCGCGGTTGCCGCGAACAAGCCCGCCGCCGACAAGCCCGCCGCCACGAAGCCCGCCGCCGACAAGCGAGACCCCAAGAGCGCGACCAACAAGACAGGGCCCTACAAGCTGCCGGCGCCCGAGCAGCCGGCGTTCTGGTTCGGCTTCGAGGTCGCGTGGGCCAAGCTCGCGATCGGTCGCGTCGTGCTGTTCGGCATGCTCGCTCTCGACGCGTTGCTGCAGATCCGCCACGCGCCGCGCTACGGCGCGGGTGGCTTCAACGTCGCGCAGATCCCGCTGCTCGATGCACTCGGCCCAACGCGCGCGTCGTATGCGGTCGCGGAGCTGCTCAACGCGTGGTTGTTCACGCTCGCCGCATTCGGCGTCGCGACGCGCTGGGTGCTGCCCGCCGCGGCCGCGATCTACGGCTGGCTCTACTTCGGCAGCCAGCTCGACAGCTACCAGCATCACTACCTCGTCTCGATGTTGCTGCTGCTCGCGTGCTTCGTGCCATGGCAGCGCCCGCCCGACGGCGCACCGCGCGTGCGCACCTGGGCGCTGCGCCTGATGCTCGTCGAGCTGGGCATCATGTACCTGTGGGCCGCGATCTCGAAGATGAACGGCGCATGGACAAACGGCACGACGCTCGCCACCCAGATCATCGGCCCGATGCGCCACATGATCGACGCGACGGTCGGCATCGCATTCGCGTCAAAGCTCGTGATCCTCGTCGAGCTGTCGCTCGCGGCCCTCGTCTGGCAGCCGCGCTTCGCCGCGATCATCGCGCCGCTCGGACTCGCCTTCCACGTCGGCATTCTGTTCAGCGGCCTCGAGATCGGCCTCTTCGCGTGGCTGATGATCGCGATCTATCTGTTCGTGATCCCCGATCGCGTGTACGACGCGCTCGTCCGCGTCCTCGCGACGCCGCTCGGCGCCTGGCGCGTGATCGCCGCCTGGTTCGACGGCGCCCTCGGCTGGTTCGTCTGGCTCGTCGGCATCGTGCTCGCGCTCGTCTTTGCGATGCTGACGCGCTTCGAGTACGCCGGCCGCATCGGCGTCCTGCTGCTCGTCGTGACGATCGCGGGCACCGTCGTCTCGATCGTGCGCGCCCCGACCGCGCGCCGCATGACCGCGATCGGCCTCGCCCACCTCGCCGCGTTCACGCTGTGGCTCGCCACCGACCGCAGCTCGACCGTCGCGGTCGACTACTACCGCTTCTGGGGAGGCACCTCGCGCCGCCTCGGCGACCTCGCCGCCTCCGAGCGCGCCTATCGCGAGCTGATCGCGGTCGCGCCGTACGAACCGACCGGCCACATGCAGCTCGGCCGCCTCCTCCTCAACCAGGGAAAATCGGACGAAGGCCTCGCAGAGCTCCACGAGGCCGAGCACGTCGCGCCCTCGGATCCGCGAGCCTACGTCGTCGAGGCACGCTGGCTCGCCACGCACGGCAACCTCGACGACGCGCTGATCAAGGCCAAGGACGCGACCTACGCCGACCCGAACGACAAGTCCGCTCGCGATCTGCTAGACAAGCTCTCGCGCGGGGGCGCACCTCCCGCCGAGACGCCATGATGGTCGCCGCCCGCACACCAACCGTCCGCAAGCCTGCCGCCCGCGAGCCCGCCGCCCTCAAGGCCGAGGCCCGCAAGCCCGCCGCGCGCAAGCCCGACGCCCGCAACGAGCCGACCGCGCGCCAGGCGAAGGCTGCCCGCATCCTGTCGATCCTCGACGAGCTGTTTCCGAAGCCGGCGATGCCGCTCGACCACAGCGATGCCTTCCAGCTCCTCGTCGCGACGATCCTCTCGGCGCAGTGCACCGACGCCCGCGTCAACATCGTCACGCCCGCTCTCTTCGCACGCGCCCCGAACGCGCATGCGATGGCGAAGATGACGGCCGCGCAGATCCTCCCGTTCATTCGCACCTGCGGCCTCGCCCCCGGCAAGGCAAAAAACCTGGCCGCGATGGCGCGCACGCTCGTCGCCGACCACGACGGCGAGGTCCCCAACACGTTCGAGGCGCTCGAGAAGCTCGCGGGCGTCGGGCACAAGACCGCGGGCGTCGTGATGGCGCAGGCGTTCGGCGCCGAAGCATTCCCCGTCGACACGCACATCCATCGCCTCGCCGGCCGCTGGGGCCTCTCGCGCGCGCGCAACGTCGAGGAGACCGAGCGCGACCTCAAGGCCGCATTCCCGCGCGAGCGCTGGAACACGCTCCATCTCCAGATCATCTACTTCGGCCGTACGCAC
>JAFAOG010000444.1 GCA_019237945.1 Deltaproteobacteria bacterium
CGAAGCCGGCCGCGAGCAGTGCCTCGCGCTCGTTACCGCCTCCGTCGGGAATGACGCCGATCAGCCCCGCGCGCGTCTCGGTCGCATTCGACCACTGCACGATCCGATCGGCGAGCGCCACGCCGAGCGCCGCGTCGAACCAGAACACGTAGACGATCGCGGCGGCTGGTGATCGCAGCACGTCCGCTGTCACCACCTGGATGCGGAGCGAGTCGCGCCGGAGCTCGGCTGCGACAGCTTCGGCTGCCGGCGATAACACGGCGACGACGATCGTCGCGCCCAACATCTCGATCGGTGTGATTCCCTCTTCGGCTGCCACGGAGTACACGTTCCAGGCTATGTGTTCGCGGTGACTGCACGGCTGTAGCTTCGCAACTGCACGGTGACGCGTTTGTCACCGTCCCGTCGTCGTCGAGATGTCGCAGCGATGCCTTCGCGGCGCCACCCGTGCCGGTCAGGGTGTGGACATGATCGGAATGCCGCTGATACGCGCCACCCGCCATGTCGGGACAGGTCTGTTCGCCGCGCTCTCCGGCCTCGGGGTTGCGCGAATGGCTCCCCCACCCGACCCGCGCCAGGCGGCCCACCGGCTCGCCGCGGCCCTCGGCGCCGTCGCCCGAGCCCACGAGCTGTCGGTCACGGTGCGCGGCGACATCCCCCGCGGCAGCGCGCTGATCGTCGCCAACCACGTCAGCTACATCGATCCGCTCGCGATCCTGCCGGTGTGTCCTGCCCTGCCGATCGCGAAGGGTGAGGTCGCCGCGTGGCCTGTCGTCGGCGCGATCGCCGACGCGTTCGGTGTCATGTTCGTGCGCCGCGAGAGCCCGGCCGCTCGGGTGCGAACGTTGCGGCGCGTCCATGCGCTGCTGTCGGCCGATGTCCCGGTGCTCAACTTTCCCGAGGGCACGACGACGCCCGGCGACCGCGTGCTGCCGTTCTGGCGCGGCACGTTCGGTATCGCGCAGCGGCTCGGCGTGCCGGTCGTGCCGGTCGCGATCGCCTACGCCGACCCGGCGCTCGCGTGGTGCAACGCGGCGACGTTCCTGCCGCACTACCTCCGGACCGCCGCCCGACCGCGCGTCGAGGTCACGCTGACGTTCTTACCCGCGATGCCCACGCGCGTCGGCGAGCTGCCGGAAGATGCCGCGGCAAGGGCGCGCAACGCGATCCAGCGGGTGCTGCAGCGCCCGGAAGGTTCGCGCGGTACAGTTCTGCCATGGCCAGCGACGCGCTCAGCCGGCTAGGCAACCGCTTCGAGGTCCGCGCTGTTCACGTCGGAGAGCGCATCGACATCAAGGGCATCGATCCCCGGATGTCGCCGGTGCTGCCCGTGATCATCGAGGTCGCGCCATCGGGCTACGCGGTGCTGCTGCGCGCGGGCGCGGTCGTGCTCTACGGCGTCGATCCGATCCAGCAGGAGCGATTTCTCTCGGATCTCGGCGCGCGCGTGCAGGGCCGCTTCCAGCGCGTCGAGCTCGAGCGAGCGACGCTCCGCACCGGCGATGCCGACGGCGTCGAGCCCGACGCGATCATCCTCAAGGAGGTCACGATCGAGCGCCTCCAGATCGTCGCCGAGATCCTCGCGAAATCGGTCGTGCTCGCGCGCTACGAGACCGACATCAACGACGTGTTCTCGAAGATCGAGCCGCTCGCCCAGCAGATGTCGAAGGCGACCCGCCGCCTCCCGTGGAACCAGGGCGAGCTCGTGAGCACGATCGGCCAGGCGCTGCTCGTCGAGCAGGAGCTCGTTGGCCGCGCCGAGATGCTCGAGAAGCCCGACCTGTTGTGGGACCGTCCGGATCTCGATCGCTTCTACGCGCGCCTCGAGGACGAGTACGAGATCAAGGAGCGTCAGGCGGCGCTCGACGTCAAGCTCGGCGTCGTCACGCGCGCGGCGCAGACGATGCTCGACCTGTCGCAGGCGAAGCGATCGCTGAACGTCGAGTACTACATCCTCGGCCTGATCGTGTTCGAGGTCGCGCTCGCGATCTTCCAGCTGCTTCGCTAGCGCGCGTCACGGCGTGATCGTCACGTCGAACGATTCGAGGGCCGTGCCACCGCGCGTGTCGCGCACGACGATCCACAGGTGCGCCGCGCCGGCGTCGCCGGTCGTCCACGTGTTGTCGGCGAACGCGTCGGTCTCGTTCTCGGTGCGGCCGGTGCGCTCGCTGGCGAGCCCGCCGTCGTCGACGAACCACGACACGCGGATCGCCTCGCGGTGATCGACGAGCGCGCGCGTCTTCGGATCGAACACCGGGAACGTCTCGGCGGAATCCTCCGACCAGCGCACGCGCAGCGGGATCGCGGTGTGCGCGGGGAGCGAGCGTGGCATGTCGGCCGCGTCGGCCGTGCCCGGCAGCTGGGCGAGCGTGCGCTCGATCGTCGGGTTCGTGTTCGCGTGATAGCGCGCCTTGTACTGCTGCACGACGTCGAACGACGCGTTCGCGAGATCGCACGTGATGCGCGTGAGGCCGATCGCGGGGACCTGCTCGTCGGGTCCGAGCTTCGCGAGCGCGCGGATCGGCTGGTAGAAGCCGCCGGTGACGTCGGCGTCGTGCGGGCGACGCGGCGGCTGACCGGGCTCGGGCGCCGGCGGGGTCGGTCCGAACTGCGAGCAGGCGTCGATCGGCATCGTCGCCGTGATCGTGGTGCCACGCGCCATCAGCGAGGCGGCGGTGTAGATGCAGTCGTCGCCGACGACGTTGTTGCTCGACAGCGGCGCTGGATCGGTGCAGAAGCCCCACGCGACATCCGGCGTCAACGTGCCGTCCGTCGAAGCGATCAGCGCGTGCAGCTGCGTGTCATGGCCCGGCGCGACCTCGGCCGGCTCGCTCTGCACGGCGAGCACCCGCGGCTGTGTCACGAGTGACTGCGGCGCGCCGAGGTCCGGCTTGCAGGCCGCCACGAAGATGAGCAGCGCGCGCTTCACAGTTCCATCCTCACACCGAGCACGGCGAGCGTCGGGAGGCCCGTGATGTACTTCCGGCTCGTGTAGTCGTAGTTGTAGATGATCTCTTCCGGGTTCTTTCGGTTTGTCACGTTCTGCACGTCGAGGAAGATGTTCGTGCGGTGCCCGCTGACGTCGAGGGTCTTCTCGGCGCGCGCGTCGAGCTGGAAGAACGCGGGGACGCGGATGCCGTTGTGCTCGCCGAACAGCGGCTCGTAGCGATCGTCGCGCGCGTCGTAGTAGCTGCCCATGACGTCGGTGCGCGGCGCGCCGGTCGCGTAGCGGAAGCGGCCGCCGAGCTGCCAGCCCGCGCCGAGGTCGTACGAGGCGAGCACGCCGAGGATGTGCGTCTGGTCGTAGTCGAAGGCGCGCCACTGCGTATCGGGATGGTCCTTGCGCTCGCTGCGGATCAGCGAGTAGGTGATCCAGCCGAAAAAGCCGTGCGCGAGCTCCTGGCGCAGTAGCGCCTGGCCGCCGTAGACGTGACCGATGCCTTCCTCGACGAGCGCGTGGGCAAGCGGCGGCGTGGGCAGCTCGCTGCGCGAGGCCAGGTGATCGATCTTCTTCGCGAATCCGACGAGCTCGGCAGTGAGCGTGCCCGTCAGCTTGTAGCTGCCGCCGCCCGAGACGTGAAACGCGCGCTCGAGGCCGAGCGTCGGGTTGCCGAACACGGCGGAGAGATCGGTCGGATCCGGAGCCTGGTGATAGATGCCCGCGCCGGCGCGCAGCTGGAAGCGCTTCGTCACCTTGTAGAGCGCGGAGACGCGCGGCTCGAGCGCGGTGTCGAAGCGGCGGTACCCGAGCGCGGGCGAGTCGCCGACGAGCGGGGTCAGGCGCGAGCCGTCGATCAGATAGGGCTCGATGCGCATGCCCGGCGTGACGGTGAGGCGGTCCCACACGAGCTCGGTGAACGCGTACGGCGCGACCGAGACGATCGTCGACGTCCACGTGTCGGCGTTGATCGCATCGCCCGGCGGCTGGCCGAACACCGTGATGTCGCCTTCGCGCGGCGGTAGATCGACCGAGCCGAAGCGCGAGACGGTCGTGCGCTGGCCCTGCGCGTCGACACCGAGCGACAGCGTCGCGTACGGAGCGAGCTTGCGGCGATAGCTGCCGCGCACGCCGTACTTGAAAGTAGCGACGTCGAGCGAGGTCGGCACGCTGCCGAACGACGCGTCGCTCGTGTTGCCGTCCCAGCCGACGTACGGCACGACCATCACGCTCGAGCCGTCGGGGAGGATCCGCTGATAGCGCGCGAAGCCGCGGTAGTAGCGGTCGTGCGTCTGCTGCGTGCGGATCTGCGCCGGATCGTCCGCGGGGATGCTGCGCTTGAGGCGGTCGTCGGACCCGAGCACGCCGAGCTCGAACGTCTCGTCCTTGCCGACGTCGAGCTGCAGCAGCGCCTGCCCGTCGTAGTACTGCGGGATCGGCACGAAGTCGCCGACGTCGTTGCTCGTCACCTGCGACAGCACCGAGTCGAGGTGGCTGCGCCGCGCCGCGATGCCGAAGCGCGCCTTCTTGTTGATCGCGGTGGTGATCAGCGCGCTGGCATCGATCACGTCGACCGCCGCGTAGCCGTGCGTGCCCTCGCGCGGCAGCGTGCGCGTCTCCGACTTGACGAGGCCGCCGATGCCGCGGCCGTACTCGGCGCCGAACGCGCCGGGGATGAGGTCGATCGACTTGATCAGATCGCTGTTGACCGTCGAGCGCAGGCCGCCGCCGTGATAGAGCGCCGGGATATCGACGCCGTCGATGAACACGCGCGTCTCGTTCGGCGCCGAGCCCCACACGACGAGCTGGCCGGAGCCAAAGCTCGAGCGTGCGACGCCGGGCAGGTTCTGCACGACCTTGAGCGTGTCGCCCTGCGTGCCGGGGACCTTGCGCGCCTCCTCGGTGCGGATCGAGACGCTCGCGGTCTCCTTCTTGATGCGCGTCGCGTGGACCACTTCCTCCTCGTCGACGCCCTCCTCTTTGAGCTCCGCGTAGTACTTCACGGTGCGCTTCTGCTTCGGCGCGATCTCCTCTTCGGTCGTCACCGTGATCAGCCCCGCGCCAGAGAGCTCCACCGGATGCGTTCCCGGCGGGAGGTCGGTGAACGCGAACTGGCCCTGCTCGTCGGTCAGCGCCTCGAGCCCGAGGTCCTTGATCGCGATCTTCGCGCCGGCGACCGGCGTCTTCTTGAACCGCTCGACGACGATGCCCTCGAAGTTGACCTGCGGCCCGAGCGAGACGACCTTCTCCTCGACGGTGAACTTGTAGCTGTACGTGATCGTCACCGGCGACGCTTCGCCGTCGATCTCGGCCGGCTCGAACACGAATTGCTGCGCGGCCGCGACCGCCGCCGCATCGAAGTCGGCGCCGCCCGTCGTCTGGACGCGCACGCCTTCGACCTTGCCGTCGGCGCCGATGTCGATCGACAGCACGACGATCGCCGTCTTGTCCTCGCTGCCGGCCGGGCGTTGCGCCTCGACGAAGTGCACGAGCTTCGGGGGCTTCGTGACATCGGCAGATGCCGGCGCCGCGACGAGCAGCACCGCGAGCAGGCACAGGACAAACCGCATCTAGTCTCCGAGCTCGAACCGCCGTGCGATGCGATAGGTGCCGCCCGCCACCGGCTTGCCGCACGCGAGCGCCGGCTTGAACTTCCACGTCTTCACGGTCGCGATCGCCGCCGCATCGAGCGCGGGATCGACGCCGGTGATCACCTTGACGTCGGTGACGTTGCCGCTCTCGTCGACGGTGACCTCGAGCAGCAGCCGCCCCTCGATGCCCGCCGCGCGCGCCTCTTCGGTGTACTCGATCTCCGATTTCGTCGACGGCACGGGCTTGCCCGGAGGCTCCGTGCACGCGCCGGACTCCGTCTTCGACGGCGGCGGCTCGTCGACGTGCACCGGCGTCTTCACCGGCGCCGCACCCGGCTTCGGTTTGATCGCCGCCGGCTTCGTCTCGTCGTGCTGCTTCTGGCCCGTGCCCATGTCCATGCCGACCTCGTTGCTCATCGCGATGTCGGTCGCGACGGGCGCGGCGGCCGCGGCCGCAACGGGAGGCGGCGCGCTGCTCGGCGCAGGGGCGGCGGCAGGAGCGACCTTCGGCGCAGCGGCCTTCGGCTTCGGCGGCGCCGGGGGCGGCGGCTTCGGCGGCTCGGGCTTCTTCTCCGGCTTCTTCTGGTCGGCGAGTGCCACCGTCGTCGCGCGACGCTTCTTCTTCTCGTGCGCGGCGTTGAGCGCGGCAAAGCCGACCGCGACGTGGATCGCCAGCGACGCCACGATCGTGATCTCTCTTGCCGTCCAGGTCTTCATTACTGGTTCATCACGTTGATCGCGAACTTCGTGACGCCCTGCTGCTTCGCGAGGTCGATCACGTGCACGACCTGCCCGTGCTTCGTGCCCTCGTCGGCGCTGACGACGACGTTGACGTCCGCATCGCCCTTCACGGCATCCGCGAGGTCCTTCGTCAGCTCCTTCTCGGAGACCGGTGCGTCGTTCCAGCGCAGCGAGCCGTCCTTGAGGATCGCAACGGTCTGCGGCTTGTCGGCGGTGCCGTCGGTCGTCTTCGACTTCGGCAGCGTGACCTTCAGCGTCTGCGCGACGATGTACGTCGACGCGACCATCAGGATGATCAGCAGCACGAGCACCACGTCGACGAGCGGCGTGACATTGATCGCCGCGATCGTGCCGCCGCGCCCGCGTCCCGAGCCCATCGTTCCCGCCATGGCCTACGCCTCCGCCTCGACGGTGATCACCGGATACGAGTGGCGGCCGTTCACGGGGCCGCGCCGAGGTTCCTCCGCATGCGAGTCGCGCTTCATCTGCGCGGTCACCGCGTTGCCGAGCGCGCCGAGGTTGTCCTCGATCACGACGGTCTTCTTCTGGAAGATGTTGAAGAAGATCACGGCGGGAACCGCGACGAGGATGCCGACCGCCGTCGAGACGAGCGCCTCGGCGATGCCGGACATGACGTTGTTCATGCCGCCGCCGCCCGCGTTGCCGGCGACGTTCTGCGCCGCGCTCGCGAGCTCGCGGAACGACACGATGATGCCGAGCACCGTGCCGAACAGCCCGACGAACGGCGCGTTGTTGCCGAGCGTGCCGAGGAACACGAGGCCGGACTCGAACTCCTTGCGGCGATCCGCGAGGCCCTTCTTCAGCATCTCGTCGAAGGCCTCGGGGCCAGCGTCGTACCAGGCGAGCGCGTCACACAGCGCCTGCGCCTCGATCGACGGCAGCTTCGCGAGCATCGCGACGGCCGCCTCGCGGTCCCCGGCCGCCAGCTTGCGCTGCACATCGCGCGCGAGCGCAACGGCATCGACACGGCGGCGCCGGAAGTACACGAGGCGCTCGATGATGATCCCGATCGAGATCACCGAGAGCGCGAGCAGGATGATCAGAACGACGGTCCCACCTACACCTGCGATATCGAGCAGCTTGTCCATCATCGGCGAGCTCCTTTCACAAATCGAACGTCAATGCCTGCACGCCCGAGCTGGCCTCGTGCGCACCGCGGGTATCTGCCTCGGTCACCGTGCCTTCGGCATGCGCCGTCGACTGGTCGTTGCCGTCGCGGAACACGTCGACGTCCCAGTGCGCGGTCGTTGCCGCACACAGCGAGAACGTGTCGACGAGCACGCGGTAGCCACCGGCGGGCGGCGCCGCCATCGGCCCGCGCCACACGATGTTCTCCTCGCGGCGGCCGTCGATCAGGCACTGCGCGTTCGAGTCGAAGTCGAGGATGCCTCCGGCGGCGGCCGCATTCGGATCCATCGGGTCGCCTGGCGGCGGAGGCACGTACGAGTTGAGGTTGCCGCTCCACACGATCGTGCCGTCGGGCAGCACGAGGTGCAGATCGAGATCGGCCTCGGTGTCCCAGCTCAGCGACACCGCGAGCTTCGATCCGCTGAGATCGAGCTGGCGCGATTGCACGGTCAACGTCAGCGTGTTCGGCGGACCGAACGCACGGTTGCCGTCGATCGCCTCGACGATCAGGTCGTGCGGCCCCGGCTCCAGCGTGTCGTCGAACGACGCCTTCGCGCTCCACGTCAGCTGATCAGGTAGCGTGACGTCCATCGGGCCGGCCGGCACGATCCAGAACCCGGGATCGTCGGCAAAGCCGATCGCGACCGCCTCGCCGCCGTTCGAGATCCGTCCCGCGAGCGCCTTGTTGACCTGGCCGGCGAAGATCGTGTTGTTGAGGCTGTCGATGCCGGTGACCATCGCCGGGCCCGTCGACCGCGGCATCGCGCCCTCGATGTACTGCGAATTCGCGATCCGCACGTGCGATGCGAGCCCCGGGTCGGTCGTCGTCCCGACGCTCGTGCAGGCCGCGAGGAACAGGAATGCCGCCCTCATAGCTCCACCTGCGCGCGCAGGATGAGCGCGTCGTCGGCAAGGTTCATCGGCACGCCCGCGACCGAGCGGCCGAGGTGGTTGCGATTGTGATCCCATTCGAGGATCAACCGGCCGTGCGGAGCGACGAGCGCGCCGGTCAAGGCGAGCGTCGACATCGTCTGATTGACGGGCACGACGCGCCCGGTGCGCAGCTCGCTCGCATCGGCATCGGGGTCGTAGTGGTCGTAGCGAGCGCCGAGCAGCGCCCACGGCGCCGGCGCGTCAATCGCCGCGACGTAGTAGCCGAGCTCGCGCATGTCGCGGCCGTTCGCGATCGGATCCGCGATCACGTTCGCGCGATCGAGGTTGCCCGCCGCGACGACCTCGCCGTAGAGCATCAGCTTTCCGGTGTCGTGGAGGTCGATGTAGATCTGCAGATCCGCGCCGAGCGCGAAGCGATCGAAGCTCGCCGACGGCGTCGCCGCCTGCCCTGCGATGACCTGGATCTCGCCCGCGTTGACGGCGCCATCCTCGTTGAGGTCGCGCCACACGAGCTGGTCCTTCGTCGCGGGCGTTCCGGCGTGAAAGCCGCGTCCGGTCAAGAACGACAGCCCGCCGGCCACGCGCACCGCGCCGCTCGTGACGTCGATGCCGCCGCGCGCGGTGATGTCCTTCGCCTGGTTCGGGTCGCGAAGCGTGAAGCCGCCCTTCTCGCCGACGGGCTCGCCGTTCTGCGCGGCCGCCGCATAGCGCAGAAACTTCCACGCACCGGTCAGCTTGACGCCGAGGTCGTACTCGCCGGGAAACAGCGCGCGCTCCGCATTGCTGCGCTCGAGGAACAACCGCGTGCGGTCGCTCTCCTCGACCTCGTAGCCGAACGGGATCTTCGCGATGCCCATCCCCGCGCGTAGCGCCGGCCACACCTGATACGTCGCCTCGATGTTGCTCGGGCGAACCTGCATGCCGTTGACGGTGTTCGCGTCGAGCTCGATCACGCCGCCGATCGCGCCATACGTCGCGGTCAGCTTCGGCCGTGCACGCCGCAGGCTGAAGCGGTCCTGGTTCAGGGTGTCGCCGCTCTGCTTGAGCTCGTCCTGCGACGACTGCCGCGCGCCCGCGTCGACCTGCAAGAAGCCGCCGGCCAGCACGCTCGCAGGAGCCGGCTTCGCCTTGTCGATCGCCGCGTCACGCGCCTGGCGTTCCGCCGCGAGCGCTTGTTCGAGCTGGGCTTGCCGGGCGGCCAGCGCATCGAGCGCCTGCTGCTGCGCGTCGAGCTTCGCCTTCGTCTGCGGGTCAGGGCCCGGAGGCGGAGGAGGCGCCGGCGGAGGCACCACCGCGGGAGGTGGCGGTGCTTCCTGCGCGAGCGCCGTGCTCGTGCACGCGATCAGCAGCGCGAGTACGTGGGTACTGCGTCGGTTCACGGCAGCGGCGGGAGAGTCCCGTCAGGGTTCATCAGCGGCAGGCTCGGGTGCTTGAAGATCCGCGTGACGCCGGGATCCGGGCACGCGTTGATGATCTCGTCGTGCGTCATGGGCGTACCCATGAAGCAATCCGGGCCAGCCGGCGCGTCGACGGCGGCGTCCACTTCGTGAACGACCGGTGCGTCGGGCTTCGCCTTGTTGTCACTGCCACAGCCCGCGAGTGCGAGCGTGATGAAGATCAGCTTCTTCATGGTCGTTCTCCTTTACTGACCGACGGTCTGCTCGAAGTGCGTGCTGCAGTCCGTCGCCGGGTGGAACGGCGAGAGCGCGCCGCCTTCGCTGTTGCGCTGGACCTTCATCGCGCAGGTCGGGATGAGGTGCGCCTTGATCGTGACGTCCGTGATGTCGAACGGCGCCGCCGTGCGCGTCGTGTTGCCGGTGATCCAGTCGACGAACCGCAGCGACGCCGACGTGGCCGGGTCACCCGTTCCGTTGACGTGCGTCACCATGTGCAGGTAGCCGAACGCGGTGTAGTGGCCGTCGCGAACGTTCTTCTTGTCGAACGACGTCGCGGTCGAGTCCGGGTAGTACGCGCCCTTCTGGTGGAACGACTGGAACGCGAGCTCGGTCAGCGTGTCGCGGTGCTGGTCGTAGTCGGCCGCGCCGACGATGCCGATCGTCGCTTCCGGCGCCGTCGAGGTGCCGACCGCCGAGATCACGCCGTCGGCGTTGCCCTTGTCGATGCCCTTCCAGCGGCCGGCCGGCACGCTGACGGTGTGCGCCATGATCTGCTGCGTGCCCGACAGCGCGTTGCGCACGAACAGCTGCATCTCGTTGACCCACGGCTTTGCCTGGCCGGTCATGCCGTAGCCGAAGACGAAGTACGCCTCCTCGGCGAGGATCGCGATCTGCTGCGACGCCTTCGGCACGACGAACGCCATCGCCTCGACGGGACCCGAGATGTCCTTCACGCCGCTCGGCGGCAGCTGACCGGTGCAGGTGTCGACCCACACATCGGACAGGCCAACATCGACGTGCGTCCCG
The DNA here is from genome assembly GCA_019237945.1 of Deltaproteobacteria bacterium. GTDB lineage: Bacteria > Myxococcota_A > Polyangia > Haliangiales > Haliangiaceae > JABFXX01. The sequence goes on from JAFAOG010000444.1 coordinate 10,737, forward strand.
TTGGCGTCGAGGTCGCACTGCAGCGCGGTGCCGGTGGAGTCGTAGTACGTCGCGGTACCACGAATGCACGCGCCGCTCGCGCAGGCGCCGGTCGGCGTCGTGTCGAGCACGACGGCGTTGACGCCCGTGCACGAGCCTTGCTTCTGATAGATGAGAGTCGTCGGCGTGGCCTGACCCGACAGGGTCTTGCCCATCGATGCGATGAACGGTCCGACCGCGCTGGAGCCGGCGACCACGATCGGGTCGGGCAGGCTCGAGCACGCCGGGTTGGCCGCGTGGGCCGACGTCGGAATTGCGAGCGCCGCAACAGCCGCGGCAAGCATGGAGAGCTTCGTCATGGTGGGTTGCTCCTCGATAACGAGCGCAACCTACGAACGTGCGTTGTCGCGAATCGCTGCGTTCCGTGTCCGGACAGCAACAGATCGCGCCGAGATCGGTGATGACTGCCGTTATGAACCCACAACGCCTGTCACATGCTGTGACTTGTCACGCGCGCGACACGAACCGGCGATCCGAATGACGCTCGGGGGTGCCGCAACATGCGGCAGGCGCGATCCCCCGGCCTGAGATACCGTGCGCGCGATGCGCAGGCGTGTGGTGGTTGTGCGAGAAGCGCTATGAGTGCGTCCAAGACTGAGCACGGCGTCCTCGGGCTATCGCTGCTCGCGAGTGAGGCTCCAAGAGACCACGACGCGTTGACGAACGCGATCGTTCGGTTCTACGACGCTTGCGGTCGTCCCGCGCGCTGGATCAACGCATGGCCGCGAAACGGGGTCGTGAAGAGACGAACGTTCCGACCCGGCACGCTGAACGAGGTCATCCGTGACGAGGAGATGACTGGCTTCACGGTGACCGTCAGCGACGATGCAACCGAGCACTGCATCCGCTGCTTCTTGAGGCCCCTCAGTCCGGATACTGCGGAGCGCGAGCTCCGCTGGGTCACATTGACAGCGACCGGTCTTCCGTTCGAAACCCCAGCGGTTCGCGACTTGCTCGAGGCCGTGATCGATGTCTATCCGATCATCCAGGGGAGCGTCGGAGGGTACCGGTCGTTGACGCACGCTGCCCAGGAATGTTGCTTCAGCGGTGCTGTTTCCGCCTGGGATCTCGATGACGCGACGCGGGGCCGGCTGAAGGTCGATCAGCGCCTCGATCACCACTTCAAGACGACGTTACGCCGCCTGTACCCGATCACGATCATTGGCGCCGAGCTCTGGCGTCCACTTCCGCCGGTGCCGGCCGTTGACCCGATGCCACGCGTCGAAGCGATTGGCGACTGCAAGCTGATCCATGCGTGGCCGACGCTCGTCGAGCCGCGCGATCCCGAGTTCCTGGCCGGAACGATCGAGCTGCGGCGCTGGCTGTGGCCGCACACGATCCAGAACCCCGCCGATGCGATCGAAGCATGACAAGGACGCCATGAAGACACTGCTCCTGATTCCTGTTCTCGCGGCCGCGTGCATGAAGAGCGGCACGTTCTCGATGGGCTCCGGCGGCGGCGGCGGCGACGGCAACGTCACGATCCCGAACGTGTTCAAGCTGAAGAAGGACGATGCGATCGCGGCGCTGCGCAAGGCAGGCGTGCAAGGCGATGTCGAGACGGAAGACAGCCTGTGCGGCAGCACCGTCGACGGCAAGCTCGTCGAGCTCGGCGAGGTCTGTTATCAGCATCCGGCGGCCGGACAGTCGCAGGGCGCGCGACTCGTCGTGACGATCCGCGTGCAGACAGAGGACCCGCGCCACGGCGACATCGGGCGCAACACGGAGTGGCGGTTGATGCCGAAGGTGGTCGGCATGACGTACGAGCAGGCGCTCGCCGAAATGAAGCGCGGCGGGTTCGAGCGCGCCGAGAAGATCCGCGAGGCCGACGCGGACGACGCGAGCTGCAAGCCGCACGTCGTGTGCAAGACGTATCCCGAGGCCGGCGAGCGCGCGGGCCTCAACGACGACAAGCTGCTGTACGTCGGGCCGGAGCTCGCGTCGCACGTCGCGACGAGTGATCCGCAACCACGCGACTCGACGCGCACCGCGGCGCCGCCGCCTGCACCAACGCCTTCGCCCACGCCTTCGCCGACGCCGACGCCCTCGCCCACGCCGACGAAGCCGACCGCGGACCAGCCGGCCGCCCCGTTGTTCGGCACGCCGCCGCCTCCGCCGCCGCCCGCGAAGCCGAGCACTGCCGGCAAGCCGGCGTATCGCGATGGCGATGGTCGCGTGCATGGCCCAGGCGGGCCGGTCTTCATGGGGCGCGGCGAGCCGTGCACCGCGAAGCGCGATCACTGCCTGCGCGCGCCCGAGTGGTTCGCGGCGGACAACGTCGGCGACGGCAAGCTGTTTCGTGGCACGCCCGTATTCCAGTTCGAGGACAAGTGGTGGGGCTGGATGGGCGACCAAGTCGAGCCGAAGCACCTGTTCCGCACCGCGCTGGCCGAGAAGCCCGAGCAGGTGCAGGCCGGCAAGCCCGTTGTCGTGTTCATGCAGGAGGGCAGCCAGCGCTTCCTCGACAGCGAGTACGAGATGCTGACGTCGTCGCGGTGGGACGTTGTCGTCGTCGACAGCGTCGGGACGGACACCGTGAAGATCAAGGGCTGGGGTGACGTGCCGCTCGATACCGTGCGCGTGATCGTCGAAGAGAAGTGATCAGAACGACTGGCTGCTGAACGCGAGCAGGCGCACGTGGGC
>JAFAOG010000487.1 GCA_019237945.1 Deltaproteobacteria bacterium
TGAACGCCATCGCGAACGCGACCGCGCGGTTGAGCTCGACGACCGGCGATGGTGCGCGCTGCGCGAGCGCGGTGTAGAGCGCGGCGATCCGCGGCCACTCGGTTGCCTCGGCGGTCGGCGCGCGCGCATGGCAGGCGGCGATCGCGGCCTGCAGCTGATACGGGCCCGCGGTCGCGCCGCGCGTGAGCTCCTCGGCGCGCGCCAGTGCAGCGAGCCCGCGGCGGATCAGCACGTGATCCCAGCGCGAGCGGTCCTGGTCGGCAAGCAGCACGGGAGCACCGTCGCGATCAATGCGCGCGGGCAGCCGCGACGCCGACAGCTCGAGCAGCGCGACCAGGCCGTGTGCTTCGGGCTCCGCGGGCGCGACGCCGGCGAGCACGCGCGCGATGCGCAGCGCATCGGTGCACAGCTCGGGGCGCGTCAGGTTCGCACCCGCGGTCGCGACGTGGCCCTCGTTGAACACGAGATAGATCACCTCGAGCACCGACGCGAGCCGCTCGGCGCGCTCGGCCGCGCGCGGGACCTCGAACGGGACGTGCGCGTCGGCGAGCGTGCGCTTCGCGCGAACGATCCGCTGCGCGATCGTCGGCTCGGGCACGACGAAGGCGCGCGCGATCTCGGCCGTCGTCAGGCCACCGACGAGCCGCAGCGTCAGCGCGACGCGAGCCTCGGTCGGCAGCACCGGGTGGCACGCCGTGAACACGAGGCGCAGCAGATCGTCGCCGACGTCATCGTCGAGCTTCTCCGCGAGCGCCTCGGCGACGTCGTGCGGCGCCCCACCGGCCGCGCCCGGCTCGTGCGCGAGCTGCCCGTGCTTGGCGTCGGCGATCCGCGCGTGCCGCATGCCATCGAGTGCGCGCCGCTTCGCGGTCGTCATCAGCCACGCGCCCGGGTTATCGGGTACGCCATCGGTCGGCCAGCGCTCGAGCGCGACGACGAGCGCGTCCTGCGCGAGCTCCTCGGCCCGCCCGACATCGCGGGTCATCCGTGCGAGCGCCGCGACGAGCCGCGGGAACTCGATGCGAAAGACGGCCTCGATCGCGGCGCGCGGGTCGCTCACGGCTCGCGAGCGTAGCGCAGCGGACCGAGCGCTACACGCCCTTGCCGGGATCGAAGTCGGATGCGTCGAACAGCGGGCGGATCTCGACGACCGCCTCCGCGCCTTCGGGCATGCCGACGCCGAACGGCGCGCGCTTCGCCCACTCGATCGCCTCCGCGAGCGACTTGACCTCGAGCAGCGAGTAGCCGGCGACCACTTCCTTTGCCTCGGCGAACGGTCCGTCGACGACGGCGGTCTTGCCGGCGCGGTACGTGACGCGCGCGCCGCGGCTCGTCGGTGTCAGCCCGCCGAGGTCGAGCAGCACGCCGGCCTTCTCGAGCTCCTCGTTGAACTGGTGCATCGCGAGCACGGCCTCCTTCGTGGGGGGCCGGCCGGCTTCGGTGTGTTTGGACGCGATTGCCAGGAGCATTACCTTCATAGCGACACGACGATCGACGGGGTGGCGGATCGACAACCCGATGCAGATTGTTTCGCGGCGAGCGATCTCGCGCGCTTAGCCGATCAGCTCGTTGACCAGGTTGCGCAGCAGCTTGAGGTCGAACGGCTTCTCGAGGCGGCGGTTCGGCACCGCGTCCATGAACTCGCGCGCCGATTGCGTGAACGCGCCGCCCGTCAGGAACACCATCCGCCGCGCCTGGTCCGGATCGACCGCCATCACCGCGTCGTGCAGCTCCATGCCGGTCATCTGCGGCATCATCAGATCGCACAGGATCAGATCGTAGCGGCCGCCGCTCTCGATCAGCGTCAGCGCATCGCGGCCGTTGGTGACCGCGCTGACCTCGTGGTCGTTCGCGAGGAAGCGGCGGATCGCCTGGCCGAGCGACTCCTCGTCGTCGACGACGAGCACCGTGCCGCGCCGCGTGGCCGCGCCGACGAGCGGAAGCCGCTCGGTGATCGGCGGGAGATCGGGCGCCGCGATCGGCAGCGCGACGCGAAACTCGGTCCCCGCGCCGGGCGCCGACGTGAACGTGATGCTGCCGCCGAGCGACGTGATGATGCGATGCGAGATCGCGAGGCCGAGGCCCGTGCCGACGCCGGTCGGCTTCGTCGTGAAGAACGGCGTGAACAGCCGCGCCTGGACCTCGGGCGGCATGCCGCCGCCGGTGTCGGAGACGGTGATCACGACGTGGTTTCCCTCGTGCGACGTCGCGATGCGCAGCTCGTTCGCGGCGACGTTGCCTTCGGGCATCGCCTGGACCGCGTTGACGATCAGGTTCAAGAAGACCTGGCCGAGGCGGGACTCGTTGCCGTCGACGCGCGGCGTCTTCGTGTAGCTCTTCACGAGCTTCGCGCGGTGCCGGATCTCGTTCCATGCCATGCGCAGCGTCGAGTCGAGCACCTTCTGGATATCGACAGCGCCGCGCCGCTCTTCCTGCACCCGCGAGAAGATCTTGAGGTCGCGTACGATCTCGCGCACGCGATCGGCCGCGGAGCGCGCGTCCTTGAGCTCCTCGCCGAGATCGGGCGGTGCGCTCTGCAGGCCTTCGACGTCCTGGACCGCCATGTCGAGGTTCGCGATCACGGCCGCGAGCGGGTTGTTGATCTCGTGCGCGACACCGGCCGCGAGCGTGCCAACCGACGCCATGCGATCGGCGAGCATCAGCTGCAGCTCGGTCTGCTTGAGGTCGGTGACGTCGCGCGCGACGAGCACGCAGCCGACGATCTTCCCCGCCTGCTTGACCGCGCCGAACCGGCCCTGAAACCACCGCGTGAGCGCACCGCGCGGCAGCTGGATCTCGAAGCCGGCCGGCTGGCCCGTCGCGACGACGCGATCGAATGCCTCGCGCGCGCGCTCGCGCTGGTCCTCGATGAGGATCCGCTCGAACCAGCTCACACCGATCAGCGAGGCCGGATCGGTCGGTGCATCGGTGCGGTTGACGAACTGGATCCGGCCTTCGAGGTCGAGCTGCAGCACGTAGTCCGGTGCGCTCTCGACGACGGCCTCGAGAAGCGCCGCGTGTCGCGCCGCGTCCTGCTCCGCACGCTCGCGGTCCGCGTACGCCCGCGCGAGCGTCAGTACCTGCGAGATCTGCGTCCCGACGCCGACCGCGAACGCGCGCCAGTCCTCGCGATCGACCTCGCGCGCCCGCGCGATCATCAGCAGCGCGCCGAGCGGACCGGCGGTCGTCGTCAGCGGCACGACGAGCAGCGCTGACGCCTCGGTCAGGCGCAGCAGCTCGGCCGCGATGTCGGCCGGCACATCCTGCGACGGCAGGAACATCGGCTTGCCGGTCGCCATCACGGTGCGCAGCAGCGCCTCGCGACCGAAGAACGTTCCGAGCTCGGGCGGTGGCCACTTCGGATCGCCGCCGAGCGGGCGCGCGCGCAGCTGTCCGTTCGCGTCGAGCAGGTACAGCGCGCCGACCGCGACCCCGCCCGCGTCGAAGCAAGTGGCAAGCGCCTCGTCGAGCGCGACGTCCACATCGCGATGGCGCAGCACGGCCTCGGAGATGCCGGTGAGCACCGTGAGCTCCGAGGCGAGCGCCGAGCAGCGCTTCGCGAGGCCGGTGTTGAGCATCACCTGCCGCTCGAGCTGGCGGAACACGTGGCGGTTGTGCTCGCGCTCGAGCTCGGGCAGCGACTCCGGCTCGACCGGGTTCGCCGCGCCGCTGCCGCTGCCCGCGAGCGTCGTGCGGAGCATCTCGATCAGCTCGCCGAGCTCGGGCGTGCGGACGACGAGATCGTTCGCACCGGCGCGGCGCGCGAGCTCTCGGTCGGCCGGCTCGACGTACGACGACGTGACGAGCACGAGCGGGATGTCGCGCAGCTTCGGATCCTGACGCACGGCCATCGCGAGCCCGAACCCGTCGAGCTCGGGCATCATCACGTCGGAGACGACCGCATCGGCGCGCCGGCGGTGCAGGATCGCGAGCGCCTCCGCGCCGTTGCCCGCCGTCTCGACCTCGAAGCCGAGGCGGCTGAGCCGGAACGACGCGAGCTTGAGCTGCAGCGGATCGTCATCGGCAACGACGAGCAACCGCCCGCTGCCGAACCGCTCCGCGCGCGGCGCCTGCGACGGCAGGTGGGCCTCGATCAGCGGCACGAGCCGCGACGGCGCGATCGGCTTGGGGATGATGTCGTCGAAGCCGACCGTCGAGGCGTGCGCCTCGTCGAGCTTGCTGACGAACCCCGAGAACGCGAGGATCGACACGTCGCTCTTCGCGATGTCGCGGAGCTGGCCGACCAGCTCGAAGCCGTCGGCGTCCGGCAGCATCAGATCCTGGAGCACGACGCGCGGTTGCTCCTTCGCCATCAGCTCGCGCGCGGTGCGGCCGTCGGGGGCCTCGAGCACGGAGTGGCCGTTGCGCACGAGCGCATTCCTCACCATGCGGCGCGTCGCGGAGTTGTCGTCGACGACGAGGATCTTGTGCGTCACGACTTCCCGCCTCCGATGTGCTTGGCGATCGTCGCGGGCAACGCGCGCGTGTCGATCGGCTTCGTCACGTAGTCGTCGCAACCGGCGGCGAGCGCCTTCTCCTCGTCTCCCTTCATCGCGTACGCGGTCACCGCGACGATCTTGATGTCGGAGGTCGCGGGCTCGTTCTTGAGGCGTCGCGTCAGCTCGAGCCCGTCGATGCCGGGCAGCTGGAGGTCCATCAGGATCAGCTGCGGCTTGTGCGCGGCGATCGCAGCCTGTGCGGCCGGCGCATCCCCGGCCGTATCGACCTCGTAGCCGTTCGCGCGCACGAGGTACGCGACGAGCTTCAGATTCGTGGGGTTGTCGTCGACGATCAGGACCCGCGCCATCACGCACCTCCCGGCAGCAACTTCGAGAGCTGCTCGATGACCGTCGACGGACTGTTGCCGTTCTTCGATACGACCGCCTGCGCCGCCGCGCGCAGCCGCTCGGTCTCGGCCTCGGTCAGATCCTTCATCGTCCAGATCAGCACCGGCGTCCGTTCGTGCTGCGGCAGCTGACGGAACTGATCGAGGAACTCGACGCCGTCCATCCCTTCCATCACGAGATCGAGCACGACCGCCGACGGATGCAGCCGCTGCGCCGCCTCGAGCGCCGACGCCCCGCTCGACCGCGTGATCGTCGAGTAGCCGAGCTGCGCGAGCGTCGCGTCCATCAGGCGGAGCGCGCCCGGATCGTCGTCGACGACGAGGATGCCGCCGCGGCGATCCGGCCGCACGCCGGCGCGCTCGAGCGCGGTCAACAGCGATGACGAGTCGAGCGGCTTCTTCAGCACGTCGTGCACGGCGAACGCGGAGACGAGCCCGACGTCGTGCGCGACGCTGACGACGATCACCGGCGTCATCCGCGCCCTGCCCTCCGCGCGCAGCGCTGCGAGGCAGTCGAGACCGCTCATGTCGGGCAGCAGCAGATCGAGCGTCACCGCGTCGAAGCTGCGCCCGCGGCAGAGGTGGATCGCATCGGCGCCGCTCGTCGCGACCTCGACCGCGTAGCCCGCCTTCGCGAGCGTGTCGACGATCGTGCGGCGATCGGACGCCGAGTCCTCGACGACGAGCACCGTGCGCGCACCGAGCCGCGGCGTGCTGACCGGCGTGTGGAGCATCGCTTCGCCCGCGCGCGCCTGACGCGGCAGCGTCGCGTGGAACACGCTGCCCTTGCCGAGCGTCGACCGCACGCCGACCGCTCCGCCCTGCGCCTCGACGAGCCGGCGCGTCAGCGCGAGCCCGAGCCCCGTGCCCTGATGGCGCTTGCTCGCGCCGCCTTCGAGCTGCTGGAACTCGACGAACAGCCGGCCGAGATCATCGGGCGCGATGCCGACGCCGGTGTCCTCGACCTCGAGCCGGAACAGCTTGTCGCCCTCCGCGGCGAGCCGCACCGTGACGCGGCCCGCATCGGGCGTGAACTTCAGCGCATTCGACAGGTAGTTGTAGAGCACCTGCTTGAAGCGCGCCGGATCGATCACGATGCTCGTCAGCGACGGGTCGCGCTCGACGGCGACGATGATCCCTTTCTTCGCGGACGTCGTGCGCGTGATCGAGACGACCTCGTTGACGAGGCGGTCGAGCTCGACGTGCTCGGGCCGGAAGTCGAGCTTGCCCGCCTCGACCTTCGCGAGATCGAGCACGTCGTTGATCAGCTGCAGCAGGTGGCGGCCGCTCGCGAGGATGTCGCCGAGGAACTCCTTGTGCTGCGGCGTCGCCGGATCGACCTGCCCGTCGTGCAACAGCTCGGCAAAGCCGATGATCGCGTTGAGCGGCGTGCGCAGCTCGTGCGACATGTTCGCGAGGAACTCGCTCTTGAGCCGGTTCGCTTCCTGGATGCGCCGGTTCTGCAGCTCGAGCTCCGCCGCGTGCCGCCGCACACCCTCGGTGCGCAGCCGCTCGCGTTGATCGAGGATCGTGCAGCGCAACAGCGGCGCCTGATCGCTCGGCAGCCGCGCGAGCCGGAGCTCGACGGGAATCACCTCGCCATCGCCCGCGATGAACTCCCAGTCGTGCGCGATCAGCTCCTCGCCGGCGAGCACGCGCGTGATCAGCGCTCGGCCTTCCTCGACCGCATCGCGCCCGTTCGACAGGCGCGGCGGCGACAGCTGGCCGATCGTGCTCGCGCGCAGCTCGTCGACACTGCGGCCGAGCAGCTTGACCGCCGCGTAGTTCGCCTCGAGCACGCGCTGGCGCGACAGGTCGTACGTCAACAGCGCCTCCGGCGCGTGCTCGAACGCCGTGCGATAGCGCTGCTCCGACAGCCGCAGCTCGCGCTCCGCCGAGCGCCTCGCCCCGCGCTCCTCGGACTCGCGCAGTGCGCGCTCGATCGCCGGCACGAAGCGCAGCGGCCGATCCTTCGACAAGAAGTCGAGCGCGCCGGCGCGCAGCGCGAGCACGGCGGCCTCCTCGTTCGGCGTTCCCGAGATCACGATGCACGGCAGGTCGACGTCGCGCGCCGCGAGCATCTCGAGCGCCTGCAGCCCGCCGAAGCCCGGCAGCAGCCAGTCGGTGATCATCATGTCCCACGGGCGTGCGAGAGCGGCCGCGAGCTCGCCGCTGGTCGTCACGCGCTCCGCGTTCGCCTTGTAACCGGCCCTCGTCAGCTCGCGCAGCAGGATCTCGAAGTCGTCGTCGGAGTCTTCGACGACAAGTAGCCGGAGTTGCTGCGGAACGACATCAGCGGTCACGACTACCTGCCCCTCCCAAAACTATCACGCTGGGATTGTGAAGAAGAATGTAGCGCCCTCTCCTGGTGCGGCCTCCGCCCAGATCCGGCCACCGTGCCGCTCGATGATCCGGCGTACCGTCGCGAGTCCGATCCCCGTACCAGCGTAGTCGCGCGTCGCGTGCAGCCGCTGGAACGGTGTGAACAGCCGGTCGGCGTAGGACATGTCGAAGCCGGCGCCGTTGTCGCGTACGAAGAACACGCGCTCGCCCTCGATCTGCTGCTCGCCGACCGTCACCTTCGGGTGATCGACGTTCGCGGTGAACTTCCACGCGTTGCCGAGCAGGTTCTCGAGCGCGATCCGCAGCAGGCGCGCGTCGGCCTCGACGATCAGCTCGGGCGCGATGTCCGCGGACAGCTTGCGCGTGACGTCGCGCCGCCGCAGATCCTCGATGATCCCCTGCGCCATCGCCGATAGATCGACACGGTGACGTCCGAGCTGCGTGCGCGTGATCTGCGACAGCTCGAGCAGCGCGTCGATCAGGTCGCTCATCCGCGCCGCCGCCGCGAGCACGCGCCGCAGGTGATCGCGCGACTTGTCGTCGAGCTGGAACCTCAGATCGTCGGCGAGCGCCTGCGTGAACGCGCTGATCGTGCGCAGCGGCGCGCGCAGGTCGTGCGACACCGAGTAGCTGAACGCCTCGAGCTCCTTGTACGCGGCCTCGAGCCGCTCGTGCGCCTCGCGGAATCCGCGGTGCGTCATCTCGAACGGCGACAGCGCCTCGCTGACGAACTGGCCGATCGCCTCGGGGGGCGCCGTCTCGCCGAGCACCTCGCGCATCGCCGTGTCGTGGATCGACACGAGGTCGACGACGCCGACGCCACCGGCCGCCGCGACGCGCCCGAGCTCGTACGCATGCGCGAGCGCGACCTCGCCCGCGCCCGAGACCGCATCGCGCAGCGCGGCCTTGTACTCGTACTCGAGCTGCGTGCGCTTCGGATCCGGCCTCACGCGGCGTCTCCCACGTAGCGCGCGACGACGACGCAGGCATCGTCGGTCGCCTTGCCGAAGTCAGCGAGGATCGCATCGGCGATCACCTGCGGCTCGCGCTGATCGATCGCGGCGCGAAAGCCGTGGCGAACGCCGTCGGTGGTGAGCACGAGCGTGTCGCCGGGCGCGACGTCGAGGCGGCGCGGCGACAGCGCCGGCAGCTGGTATCCGACGATCCCGCCGCGCGTGTTGATCGCCTCGACCCGGTCCGGGCGCACGAGGATGCCGTCGACGTTGCCGACGCCGACCCAGGTCATCGCGCCGCGCTCGAACGACGCGACGGTCATCACGGCGCCGCGCGTGTGGCGGAGCTGCGCGTGACAGCGGCGGACGAGCTCGTCGACGGGCTGCGCCGGATCTTCGCCGAGCGCCGCGGCCGCCGCGGACGCCGCCTTCGACGCCATATCGCCGTGACCGAGCCCATCGATCAACGCGACGACGGCGCCGCCCGCGAATTCGAGGACGACGCCGCGATCACCCGAGCTCGCATTGCCGGCGAGAGCAGCGGTCGCGAGGCCTGCCTTCACCATCGTCACCGCCGCCACTTCTTCATGGTCACGCGCGTGCCGCGTCCGACCTCCGACGCGAGCGCGAAGTCATCCATCAGCCGGCGCGCGCCAGGCAGCCCGAGACCGAGGCTGTTCTTCGTCGAGTAGCCATCGCGCAGCGCGAGCTCGACGTTCTCGATGCCCGGGCCTTCGTCGTTCGCGATGACCTGGATGCCGGTGCGGGGACCGTCCTCGATGGCACCGACGACGATCTCGCCGTGGTGGGCGTAGATCAGGATGTTGCGCGCGACCTCCGAGATCGCGGTCGCGATCAGCGTCTGGTCCGTCGACGAGAAGCCAAGCTTGCCCGCGAGCTGGCGCCCCGCCTGGCGCGCCGCGATGATGTCGATCTCGCGCTCGATCTGGATCTTGACGTCCGCGGTCATCGCGCGGCCCTTCGCTTCGCGAGCAGCGCGAGGCCTTCCTCGAGATCGAGCGCCGTCGGAACACCGTCGAGGGTCAGCCCGAGCTGGACGAGCGTGTAGGCGACCTCCGGCTGGATGCCGACGATCACCGTCTCGGCGCCGCGCAGCTTGGCGGTGTAGGCGATGCCGCGCAGCGTGCGCGTCGCGAACGAATCGAGCACGTCGAGAGCGGTCACGTCGATCACGACGCCGCGCGCGCGCACGCTCCCGATCTTCTGCGCGAGGTCGTCGCGGAACGTCAGCAAGTCGTCGTCGGAAAGCGCCGCGACGATCGACGCGATCAGCGTGTCCCCTTGCTTGAGGATGGGCACCGGCATCAGGTCTTCGCGAGCAGCCGCTCGGCCTCCTCGATTCCGCTCTGCAAGTCACCGACCGCCCGGATCTCGTCGAGCGAGATGCCGAGCGCCACGAGCGCCGTCGCGACCTCCGACGAGATTCCCGTCACGATCACGGTCGCGCCCATCAGCCGCGCCGCCGCGATCGTGCGCAGCAGGTGATTCGCGACCCCCGAATCGATCGTCGAAACACCGGTGACGTCCATCACGACGACGCGCGCCCGCTTGCTGCGAACCTCGTCCAGGACGTTCTGCATGATCAGCTGCGCGCGGTGCGTATCGACGATGCCGATGATCGGCATCAGCAACATGCGGTCGCGCACCTGGAGGACGGGCGTCGACAGCTCGCGGATCGCCTCGCTCTGCATCCGGATCACGCGCTCGCGCTCGTGGACCAGCGTGTCGGTGATCAGCGCCAGATCGAAGAACGCGACCTTGCGCAGCGCCGCGAAATGCGAGCCCGCAACCTTCTCGAGCGACGCGAGCAGCTGGTTGAACGCACCGAGGAACACGGCGGGCTCGAGGCCGACCTTGCTGTACAGGTGCGCGAGGGCCAGGCGCTGCTCGACGTAGCGCTCGCCGTACTC
>JAFAOG010000414.1 GCA_019237945.1 Deltaproteobacteria bacterium
TGCGCGTGATCAGCGACGGCGCGCCGAACTGCCCGACCTCGCGCTGCGAGAACGTGCCGATGTGATGAAACACGGCCGCGCGCAGGTCCCGGCCATATGCCATCGCGGCGCGCGCACCCGCGTACACGGCGACGAGCGTGCATGCGATCTGCAGCGCGGCGACCGCGAGCATCTCGCCACCGGTGCGCAGGATGTAGCCGGTGTCGCCGTGCGTGACACCCTGGTCGATGATGCGCGCGTTGAGGCTCGGCAAGTACAGCGACGCGAGCGTCGCGACGAGCTGGAGCGTCACGACGATCGCGAGCTCCTTCGCGTACGGCCGCAGGTAGCGACGCAAGAGCGTGCCTAGCATTCGTCCTCCTCGTCGTGCTTGCGGATGCCGTCGAGCAGCACGCTGACGATCTCCGCCGCCGTCAGCGGCATGTTCTCGACCATGCGCGGGTGCGTGCCGGCGAACGTGATCGTGCGCAACAGGCGCGCCGCGTGGGCCGGCTCGCAGCGCAGCTCCGCGCGAAACGGCTCGAACAGCGAGGTGAGCATCTCGGCGATCCCGCGCTCCGGCGGCGGCGCCGGCTTCGGCGGCAGCGGCAATCCGAGCACCGTGATCAGCTGCCAGATCTGCTCGACGCGCCGGGTGAGGATCTCGACGGCCGCGATCAACAGCTCGCGCATCGGCCGCGATCGATCGAGCGCGGCGAGCTGCACCTCGAACGGCGCCGGGTCGCACGCGTGCTCGACCGCCGCCTTGATCAGCGAGTCCTTGTCGGGGAACACGCGGAACAGCGTGCCCTCGGCGAGCCCGGCCGCGAGCGCGATCTGCGAGGTCGTCACGGCGGCGCCGTGGACGCGCACCAGCGGGATCGTCGCGGCGATGATCGCGGCGCGTCGCTCGTCCGGCGGAAGGGGAGCTGCTCGCCTCGCCACGCGCCCACTCTGAATGAGTGAGCACTCACTTGCAACCAGAACCGTCAGTAAAGACGGTGCAAGTGCGTACCGCGGTAATAGTGCTCGAGGATCTGCGCGTTCGACTTCCCGGCCTCCGCCATGCCGATCGCACCGAGCTGGCACATGCCGACGCCGTGGCCAAAGCCGGCACCGCGGAACACGAACGCACCGCCGTCGCGCTTCACCTCGAACAGCGTCGACTTGAGGCCGCCGAGCAGCCGGCGGATGTGGAGGTCGCCCGAGACGTCGACCGAGCCCTTGTCGCCGGTGATCGCGAGCACCATCACGCGGCCCGAGCTGCCGCGCTGCTTCGGCTCGAGCGCCTTGACGCGTCCGACCTCCGGATACTCGGTCGCGATGCGCGCCGTCAGATCCTCGACCGTGATCTTCTCGGTCCACCGGAACTTCGAGCGGCCGTGGTCTCCCCCGCGGGTCGGCGCAGGTCCGCCCCGCTCCATTTCGGCGCGCCCGCACCACGTGTCCTTCGGATCCATCGCGAGGAACGCGTCGATGTCGGTGACGCGCGTCATCTGCGCCTTCGGATCATCGGCGCGGCCGCGCAGCGACGGATCCGCCTCGCCGCCCCAGATCGCATCGTTATCCTCGGTGTGGCCGCCGCACGATGCGCTGTAGCGGATGTCGACGAGCCCGCCGCCGTCGCGCAGCAGCACCATACCGCGCGTCTTCTCGACGGCCTTCGTCGTGCGCGGGTCTTCCTTGCCGGCGCCCGCGTAGACCTGGCACTGCTGCGTCGAGCACAGCAGGAACGGATCGGTCAGGTTGCGCCGGCCGATCTTCTGCAGCAGCTCCGTGCGCGCCGCGATCGCCTGCGCCTCGAGCGCCGTCGCGGGCGCATCGGGATACATCTCCGCCGGCACGAGCCCGGCGAGCAGCTTGTCCTCGGCGACCGCGTTCGCCGCGATCAGCGAGCCGTCGTGATCGAGCGTCACGTAGACCGCGCCCCAGTAGCGGCGATCCTCGACGCCGGTCTCGAGCTGGCTGCCGCCGGTGCCGGTCGGCACGTCCTGCACGACGAGCGTCTCGGTCGGCTTCTTCGGCGCGAACCAGATCACGCTCGGATTGCGAATCACCGTCGAGCCGCTGCGCGCGACGATCGTCCCCGACGGCCGCTTGACGAGCTCCTCGTGGACGCTCGTCTTCACGCCGTAGCGCTTCGCATGCTCGGCCGCGCGCGCGGAACCCTTGCCCGCCGCGACCGGATCGATCGCGATCCGCACCTCGCGCGTATCGATGACCTCGCCGCCGGTCCCGAACACGGTGCCGATCTCGAACGAGCGCGGATCGAACCCGCGGTCCTTCCACCGCGCGAGCGCCGCGTTGATGCCCGTCTGATCGTCGGGCCCGAGCGTCTCGACGACCGTCCACTCCTGGATCTGCGCCGGCTTCACGTTCTCGGCGCTGATCGTCCAGCCGTCGCCGTCGGCCTCGACCGCCGCGCCGCCCGCGCCATCGGGGCGCACCATCACGCCGCCCTTGGCGTGCAGCTTGACCTCGCGCTTGCCGCCCATGATCTCGACGGTGACGAGCGGTAACCCCTCGTCGGTGAACGTGAACCGCGTCGAGTACAGAATCCGCAGCTTGTCGGTCGCCGAGGTGTCGTCAGCGACGGCCACGCTCGTCAGGATCAGCACGCAGAGCAGGGCGTTGCGAAACACCCCCGAGGCTAGGCAGCCGCCGCGGAGACGGGCAACAATCTGACCATGTACCCACCGGAGGTCCTGGCGAGACGCCACTCGCTGCCGCTGAAGCCAGATCCGGTGACGCTGACGGGCGCGCTGTGCCTCGTCGAGCCGCTCGATCTCGATCGCGATGTCGAGGCGTTGCACCAGGTCTCGAACGGCCAGCCGATCGCGGGGCAGCCGCCGTACGACGCGAACGAGCGGATCTGGAAGTACATGTCGGGCGGGCCGTTCGCGGAGGCGAGCGGGCTGCGCGCGTGGCTCGCGGCACAAGATGCGGCGCCCGATGGTCGCCCGTTCGTCGTGCGGGCGAAGGGGCGCGCGGTCGGCGTCGCGAACCTGATCGCGAACACGCCCGCGCACCTCAAGATCGAGCTCGGCAGCATCTGGTACGCGCCGATCGCGCAGCGCACCGGCGTGTCGCGCGAGGTCACCGAGCTGCTGCTCGCGCACGTGTTCCAGCTCGGCTACCTGCGCGCGGAGTGGAAGTGCGACGCGAAGAACGAGCCGTCACGGCGCGCCGCGCTCGCCTACGGCTTTCAGTTCGAGGGCATTCAAGATGCCCACTACATCATCAAGGGACGCCGCCGCGACACCGCGTGGTATCGCTGGCTCGCTCAGGAGTGGGCGGGCAGGGCCGGCTCGCCGACGATGTAGCGCAAGTTCAAGAAGTTGATCGCGAAGTGTGCCGCGATCGGACCGCCGAGGTTCCCGGTCCACTGCGCGAGCGCGCCGAACAGCAGGCCGAGCACGAACGCCGATACGGTCCACGGCAAGAAGCGGCGGCCGGGCCCGACGTGCAGCAGCGCGAAGATCGCCGCCTGCAGCCAGATGCCGAGCCACGGCATCAGCGCGCCGCGAAACAGCAGCTCCTCGCCGATCGAGCTCGCGAGCGCGAGGATCACGATCTCGCGCGCCGTCAGCGGGCCGAGCAGATCGCGAAAGCTCGCGTGGAGCTCGCGGGCCCACTGGAAGTGGCGCGTTGCGAGGCGCGTGAGGCCCACGATCGCGAGGCCGAGCGCGAGCCCGAGCCCCGGCGCGGCGCCGAGCTGCCACGCGGCCGGGCTGCCGCCGAGCCGATAGAGATCCGGATCGCCGCGTCCCGCTGCGACGAGAAACGCGACGATGCCCATCGCGCCGTAGAGTCCGATCACCAGGGTCGCCCGGGACAGCGGCGGCGGTGGGGTCGGCGAGTACGACATGGCGCGTACTATGCCATGGCGCTAGATGCGCAGGTCTACACAGAAAAACTGCTAGTGACGGCGGCGCGCCTTGGACTTCGCCTTCGCTTTCGGCTTCGCGGCGACGCGCTTTTGCGCCTTCGTCTTCGTCGGAGCGGGCGCGGGCTCGGCCGTCGGCGTCGCGGCGGGGGCCGGCGCGGTCGGCTTCGCGTCGTGGTCGATGTACTGGCTCCAGTCGACCTTGTCGGCGCGCGCGGCGCCGCCGAAGAGCGCGAGGGCCAGCGAGACGATCAAAGGCGTGCGGAGGGCCATGCGGTCCAGGGAAGCATGCTGCGTACCAGCACGCCCCGACGACAACATCGCGAAATTCGTTGGACGTCATTGGCCGTCGACGGGGGGATCGGTGGGGGACCAGGCGCCGCCTGGGGGGCGGCCCGGCGTATCCTGCCGGCCATGCGCGCGCTGCTCGTGCTCCTGATCGGTTGTGCAAACCCTTCGATCCTGACGCCCGAGCCGCCGCCGGCCGAGGCGATCAGCGTCGGGCGTTCGATCGATGCCCAGCTGTCGTCGAAGGCGTCGGTGCGGTACCGGATCGCGCTCGCGAAGGATCAGGTCGCGCGCGGGGTCGTTCAGCAGGACGGCATCGACGTCATCATCACGACGTTCGACCCGAGCGGGAAGAAGCTCGGCGAGTTCGACAGCCCCAACGGAGACCACGGCCCGGAGCCGTTCCTCGTCGTCGGCAGTGACGCCGGCGCCTACGACATCGACGTGCACGGCTTTCCCGAGCCGGACGGGAAGGTGTTCTCGGGCAAGATCCACACGAGCGTCGCCGAGGTGCTCACGCGCGATGCGTACGAGGATGGCGAGCTCGCGAAGCAGGTCGACAGCCCTCGCGTGCGCGCGCTGTTCCGTGAATTGCGCCACCACACGCCGGGCGCGGCCGATGCGTTCTGGAAGCAGCTGCAGGGCCACTCGCCGATCATCGAGCCGTATCCCGGCGACCCGGGCAGCGCGCTCGCCACGTGGATCATGCAGTCGAAGCAGCCGTACGTGGGCCTCGTCGGCGGGCCGGCGGTGCGGGAGAACCCGATGGTCCGGATCGCGGACAGTGATCTGTTCTACCTGTCGGCGCGCGTGCCGGCCGATGCCCGGTTGCAGTACGGCTTCATCCCCGACGCGCTGCCGCCGAATTTTCACGAGCCGTTCGCGAAGGACCGCGGACCGGGCCGCTTCGCGCGGATGGAGGCGGACCCGAACAACGCGCGCAACGAGCGAGGCTTCTCGGTTGCGGAGCTGCCCGGGCTCGCGCCGGCGTCGCTGAGCGTGGCGCGACCGAGCGCAGCGAAGGGCACGCTGACCGAGATCCAGATCGACAGCGCGGCGATGAAGGAGAAGCGCCGCGTCGGCATCTACACGCCGCCCGGGTATGACCCGAAGCAGACGTACCCGCTCGTGATCGCCTTCGACGGCGAGATCTACGGCTTGCCGCCATTTCCGCCGACGATCGCGCTGCCGACGATCCTCGACAACTTGATCGCCGACAAGAAGCTGCCGCCGGTCGTCGCGGCGATCGTCGCGAACCAGGGCACGCGCGATCGCGACCTGCCGGGCTCGCTGCCGTTTGCCGACTTCATTGCCGGCGAGCTCGTGCCACGCGTGCGCGTCGAGTATCACGCGGGGCTCGTGCCGGCGCAGACGCTCGTCACCGGGTCGAGCTTCGGCGGGCTCGCGTCGACGTTCATCGCGTTCCATCACAGCGACGTGATCGGCCTCGTGCTGTCGAACTCGGGCTCGTATCAGTACAGCGGGCAGATCGACCACGACGTCGCGGACTACGCCGAGGGCGGCCCGTTGATCCACGACTACCTCGCGTCGCCGAAGCTGCCGATCCGGCTGTATATGGACTGCGGCGTGTTCGAGGACAAGCTGCGCGACGCGAACCGTCACTTCCGCGACTTGCTGCGCGCGAAGGGCTACGACCTCACGTATCGCGAGTTCAGCGGCAGCCACGACTACGGCGAGTGGCAGCGCACGATCGCGGACGGGCTCGTCGCGTTGCTGGTCGCGACCTAGAACGGCTCGCGCGAGTAGCTGCCGATCAACAGGCCGTACGCGAGCACGTGACCGTCGAGGCCGCGGGCAAACGCGCTGCGACCGGGATGCGCGGCCGGCTCGAGATCGCGATCGAGCGCGAACAGCTGGAACGCGTAGCGATGCGCGCCGTGACCGGGTGGCGGATCCGGCGGCAGCCAGCCCTTCTTCATGTACGAGTTGCGACCGAGGAGCGGCGAGTGCTCGCCGTCGGCGATCGCGCCGGCCTCGAGCTCGGTCAGGATCGGCGGCAGGTGCAGCACGATCGCGTGGACCAGCGGAAGCGGCGTCGGGCTGTCGGCGTCCTCGACGATCAACGCGAGCGAGCGCGTGCCGTCGGGCACGCCGGCCCACATCAGCGGCGGAGAGATGCCCTCACCGTCGGCGGTGTAGAGCGGTGGCATGTTCTTGTGGTCAAAGAACGCCGGGCTCTCGAGATCGATCGTGGGGCGGCCGAGCTGTTGGCGGCGGGCGACGATGCGGTCGAGACCGGGTCGCACGCGGCGAAGCGTCCGGCCGATCGCGGAAGGCAGCTTCTCCAGCATGATCAAAGCGTGACGCGGCGGGTTCGGCGGCCAAGCGAGATGAGCCGACCATCACCTCGGGATATCCTTGGGACGTGTCGGAGCTGTTCGACTGGCTGGTGGATGGATGCCCGGATGCGCACAGCGCGCCCGCGATCGTCGAGCAGCTCGGTGTGCGCTTGCGCGCGGAAGGCGTGTCTGTCGATCGCATCGGCGTGTTCGTGCTGACGCTGCATCCGGATATTGCGGGGCGCGGCTTCACGTGGACGCCGGGTCGCGAGGTTGCCGTCGGCGAGATGACGTTCGACATGATGCACTCGCCGCTGTTCCAGCAGAGCCCGCCGGGGACCGTGATTCGCGAGCAGCGCGAGCTGCGGCGACGGATCGCCGACGAGGACGCGCGCGATTTCCCCGTGCTGCACGAGCTCGGGGCCGCTGGCTACACGGACTACCTCATCTTGCCGCTGCGGTTCACGACCGGGGACGCGCATGCGATCGCGTTTTCGACGAAGCGCGCGAGCGGATTCTCCGACGACGACGTCGGCATGCTGCGCCGGATCGTGCGGCCGCTCGCGCGCGTCACGGAAATCTATGCGCTGCGCCGGACGTCGGCGAACTTGCTGTCGACGTACGTCGGGCGCAACGCCGGCGATCGCGTGCTCGCCGGCAAGATCCGCCGCGGCGACATCGAGGTGATTCCCGCGATCATCTGGTTCTCGGATCTCCGCGGGTTCACGCAGCTGTCGCAGCGCGTCTCGGCGCGCGAGGTGATCGACGCGATCAACCAGGCGTTCGACGCGCAGGTCGCGGCGGTGCACGGCGCGGGCGGCGAGGTGCTCAAGTTCATCGGCGACGGCATGCTCGCGATCTTTCCCGTCGACGGCGATCTCGGCGAGCGCGCCCGCGGCGTCCTCGCGGCCGGGCAGGCGGCGCAGCGCACGTTCGCGGCGGCGCGTCCGGATCTCGCGTTCGGCCTCGCGCTGCATGTCGGCGACGTCGCCTACGGCAACATCGGCGGCATGGGCCGTCTCGACTTCACGGCGATCGGACCGGCGGTGAACCTCGCGGCGCGGCTCGAGAGCCTGACCGGCAAGGTCGGCCGCCCGCTCGTCGTGTCGCGTGACATCGCGGCGCACCTCGGCGATCGCGTCGAGCCGATCGGCGCGCACGAGCTCAAGGGCATCGCGGGCGCGGTCGACGTGTACGCGCCCCGGGCGTGAGCGTCACATCTCGAAGCGTCGCGCCGCCGCGCGCCCGTGCTCTCGCGCTCACGCAGGGTGGGCGGCACGACCGGTGCACCATGCCCCGGTATGATTACCCTTCTCTGGCTCGGCGTCCTGCTGCTCGTTGTCATCGGCATCGCGTCGTTCATCGGCCTCGCGACGCACAGCCGCACTGGCCACGCCCAGCGCTAGGACCTCGCGCGCGGCGCGCAGCCCGCTCTCGATCGCGCCCGCGACCGTGCCCTCGTACTCGGCGCTCGTCGCCTCGCCCGCGATCCACACGCGCTCGCCGAGCGGCTTCGCGAGCTCCTCGGCCGCATGCATGCCGCCAACGCGCGTGTAGCTGTACGCGCCCTTCGCGAATGGATCGAGCTGCCAGTCGTGGTGGTGATGATCGACCACCGCGTCTCGAAGGCCCGATGCGCCGGTGAGCCGCTCGAAGCCGTCGATCGCGCGCGCGAGCAGCTCGTCCTCGAGACAGCCCGCGAGCGCCTCGGCATGCGGGCCGCCGGCCCACGCGGTGAGCACGTGCGCGTTGTACGCGGAGCGCACCCAGTACGTCGGAAAGCCGCGCTCGCCGCCGTGCACGAACTCCAGCTCGCGCGGGATGGTGCGGGCGTCGCGAAGGCACACGAGCAGCTTGACGACCGGCCCCATCGCGATGACATCGACTGGCTCGTCGAGCGGCGGCGTGAATGCGATGTCGCGGAGCACGCCGACCGGCACCGTGACGATCACCTGATCGAATTCGCGGCCGTCGACGCGCACGTGCTTCGTCGTCCAGTCGATCGAGCGCACCGCGTGGCCGAGGTGAATCGGCACGCCCGTGATCTCGCGCGCGAGCCACGCGACGAGCGCCCCGTATCCGCCGCGCACGCGCGCTTGCGTCGCCTCGTCTCCCGATGCGCTCGCGTCGCCGGCGACGCTCTGGATGCTGATGTCGTCGAGCGCGGCCGCATAGAAACCCTCGACGAGCATCGCGAACATCCGGCGGTCGTCGTCGCGCATGCGCTGCTCTTCGAGATAGCTCCACGCGGACTCGTCGCGACGCCGGCGCGCCGCGGGCTTCAGCAGCGTGCCGAAGCGCTCCCAGATGTCGTCGATCGGTTCGAGTCGCCCGTCGCGCAGCTGATGGTGCACGTCGCTGATCGGCGCCAGCGGAAGGCGCGCGCGGCGCAGCAGCTCGATGAGCTCGGGTGGCCGGCCATGCACGAATTCGCAGCCGAGCTGCAGCGGGATCCAGCCGTGCGCGGGGATGTCGAACGCGCGGCCGCCGAGCCGATCGCGCGCCTCGAAGATCTCGACGTCGACGCCGGCGGCATGCAGCTCGCGCGCTGCGACCAGTCCCGCCATGCCCGCACCGATGATTGCGACCGTCATGCCGCGACGTGGTGCAAGGTGCGCGCCCTCGGAGTTTCGCTAAGGCCAGCTGTCGCTCACGTAGGGTCGGCTGCTACGCCATGTCGTTGCCCTCGACGTGCCACTGCACACCCTTCGGCGTGCGATGGACCGTCGGGGTCACCGGTGCGAGCAGCGAGAGGCTGATGTAGACGCGCGTCGGGTTGCGCGGATCGCGGTACACGCGGACCGAGCGCACCGGGCTGCCGAACTTCGTGACGTCGATGCTCTGCTCGACGCGCGCGCCCGGGTCGACGCCGTCGACGATCAGCTCGCAGTGCGTCGAGTTGACGACGCCCTGGGTGACGCGCACGTCGGGACCGAGCAGGATCTGGATGTCGCCGGAGCCGTTGCGGCCCGCGAATGCGATCGCGGCACGCGCCGGATCGAACGGCTCGACGGGCGCGGCGGCGGGTGCGGGTGCGCTGGTCGCGGCCTGCGCAGCGGTGCTGGGGGCGGGGCGCGGCGGCGTCGGCTGCGCGCGCAGCTTCGCGACCTCGGCGTTCGCCTTCGCGAGCTCGGCCTTCGTCCCCGCAAGCTCGTCGGCGCGCGCACGCTGCGCATCCGCCTTCGCGCGCGAGAGATCCTCGGCGCGCTGCCGGTCCGCGTCGGCCTTGAGCCGCGCGAGCTCGTCCGCATGCGCGCGGTCGGCGTCTGCCTTGACGCGCCCGAGCTGCGCCTTCATCGCTTCGGTCTCGGCGCGGGCGCGATCGGCATCGGCCTTGGCGCGGGCGACCTCGTCGGCGCGCGCGCGTTCCGCATCGGCCTGCGAGCGCGCGAGCTGCGCCTTCATCGCCTCCGCTTCGGCGCGGGCGCGGTCGGCATCGGCCTTCGCGCGCGCGAGCTCGCTGGCGTTGCGGGCGACCTCGGCCGCGCTGCGTGCGTCGTCCTTCGCGGCGCGCGCCCCGTCCTGGGCCTTCGCGAGTGCCGCCTTCGCGGCGTCGGCCTCGGCGCGGGCGCGCTCGGCATCGGCCTTCATCCGCGCGAGCTCGTCGGCGCGGGCGTGCTCGGCTTGCAGGCGCGTGCGCTCGGCGTCGGCGCGGGTGCGGTCGGCCTCGGCGCGCGTGCGGTCGGCATCGGCCTTGACGCGCGCGAGCTCGTCGGCGGTCTTCGCGCCGCGCGCGGCATCGGTCTGCGCCTTCGCGAGCGCGAGCTTCGCCGCTTCGGCCTCGGCGTGCGCACGTTCGGCGTCGTTGCGGGCGCGCTCGGCGTCGGCCCGGGCGCGCTCGGCATCGTTGCGGGCGTGCTCGGCTTCGGCGCGGGCGCGATCGGCATCGGCGCGCGTCTTGACGAGCTCGTCGTTCGCGCGCGCGGCGCTTGCCGCCTCGGCTTGGGCGCGAGCGAGCTCGAGCTTCGTCGCGTCGGCTTCGCGGCGGGCGCGTTCGGCCTCGGCACGCATCTTCACGAGCTCGCCGCTCGCCTTCGCGAGGTCACCGCTCGACTTCGACGCCGCGGCCGCTTCGGCTTGCGCGCGCGCCGCATCGGCATTCGCATTCGCCGCCCGCGCGGCCTCCGCCGTCGCACGCGCGGTCTCGCTGGCCGCCGCGGCCCGCACGTGTGCGAGCTCGGCCCGCGCGGCCTCGGCTTCCTTGCGCGTTCGCTCCGCCTCGGCACGCACGCGCGCGAGCTCGTCGGCGGTCTTCGCGGCGCGCTCCGCATCGGCCTGCGCACGCGCGGCCGCCGTGCTCGCCGCACTCGCGCGGGCGGCCTCGGTCTCGGCGCGCGTCGCGGCAGCCTGCTGCTCGCTGCGCACGCGCGCGAGCTCTGCCTTCGTCGCCTCGGCCTCCGCACGGGCCTTGTCGGCGTCGGCGCGCGTGCGCGCGAGCGCCTCGCTCGCCTGCGCGGTCTCCGCCTTCGTGCGCGCGAGCTCGTTCGTCGTCTTTGCATCCGCCTTCGCGAGCGCCGCCTTCGCCGCCTCCGCCTCGGCCCGTGCGCGCTCGGCCTCCGCCTTCGTGCGCGCCGCCTCGTCGCGAGCGCGGTCCGCGTCGGCCTTCGCGCGTGCGATCTCGTCGCGGGCATCGGCCTTCGTGCGCGCCAGCTCGTCGGCCGCGCGCCGTGTGACGTCCGCCTGCGCCTTCGCGAGCGCCGCCTTCGCCGCCTCCGCCTCCGCGCGCGCCCGCTCCGCATCCGCCTTCATGCGCGCGATGTCGTCGGCGTTCTTCGCGCCGCCGGCCTGCGCCTTCGCGAGCGCCGCCTTCGCCGCCTCCGCGTCCGCCCGCGCGCGCTCCGCCTCCGCCTTCGTGCGCGCCACTTCATCGCGCGCCGCTGTCACCTCGCCGCGGGCCGCATCCGCCTCGCCGCGCGCCGCCTGCGCGTCCGCCTTCGCGCGCTGCGCCTCGGCCATCGCATCGCGCGCCGCCTTCTCCGCGACCACGCGCTGGCGCTCCGCCTCCGCCTGCGCCGCCGCCGCCGCATCGCGCGCGCGCGCGGCATCGCCCTTCGCCCTCGCGAGCTCGGCCCGCGCGTGCTCGGCATCGGCACCCCGCGCTGCATCCGCCACCTTCTGCGCCTGCGCGACCGCATCGCGCAACCGCTCCGCTTCGCCCTCGGCGGCAGCTGCCGCCTGCTTCGCCTTCATCGCATCGGCGCGCGCCAGCTCGAGTGCCCGCGAGTCGCCGACCGCACCACCGGCCGGCGCCGGATCGCGCGCGGTCACGACGATCGTCACGTCGTTCGCGTCGCTCTCGACCTGATAGCGGCCGGGCCTCGCCAGCGTCACGACGAGACGAGCGACCGGCCCGCCGTCGTCGAGCTGCTGCGCGGTCACCGCGCTCACCGCCCACGTGTTCGGCGAGAACGCGGCCGTCGTATCGTGGCCGAGCAGCGTATCCGCGACCCGCGCGCGCGGCATGTCGACGACGATCCGCGCCGGCCGCTCGAGCTTGTAGACGCTGAACATCGGTGCCTTCGTCGCGCGCACGTGCACGCGTGTCGTGCCGGCCGCTTCGTCGAACGTCACGCCCCGCACCTCGATCCGATCATCCGCACGCGCCGCACCCGCGCAAGCCACGACAATCGCGACGACAATCGCTGTCCGCATACCCCAACGGTCGCCCGCGCCGGATCGAGGGACAAAAATTTGGCGACGCGCCCCGCTTGCGCGAAGCTCGGCGAGGCTAGAAAGGCGCTACCGCAGCCACGGCGCCATCACCGTGTACTGCGGCACCGACGTCTTCGACGTCCGCGTCACGCCGAGCAGCTCGCGCGCCTCGAGCCACGCGACCGAGCGCTGGACCGCGCGCTTCGACAAGCCGGTCCGGTCCGACAGCATCTGGTAGCTGAAGAACGCGGACTTCCGCCCCGTCCCGCGCGTGTTCGCCCACAGCCACAGGAACAGCAGGTAGGCGGCCGGCCGCTTGTCGTGGCCGACGAGGTCGGGCAGCAACACGTCGACAAGATACGGATCCAGCGCGAGCGATTTGGCCATGGCGACTATAGCCATTATAGCTATAGTCAGCGAGCCAGCCAACCGAACACGCACGCTTCGAATTCGCTCGCCAGCTCGCGGCGCCGTCGCGTACAGACTTCCCCATGAAGCGGATCAAATTCGTCAGCATCCCGGTGAGCAATCAGGACCGCGCCCTCAAGTTCTGGACCGAGCAGGTCGGCTTTCAGGTCGCGACCGACCGCCCGTTCATGCCCGGCCAGCGCTGGATCGAGCTCAAGATCCCGGGCGCGCAGACCGGCCTCGTGCTGTTCACGCCGCCCGGCCAGGAGGCGCGCATCGGCCAGTTCCAGAACATCTCGTTCGACTGCGACAACGTCGAGAAGACGTACGCGGAGATGACTGCCAAGGGCGTCGAGTTCATCCAGGCCCCGAAGAAGGAGTCGTGGGGCACCTCGGCGATCTTCAAGGATCCGGACGGCAACACGTTCGTGATGGGGAGCTGATCATGAGCGCGCTCGCCAAGAAGATGCACCTCAAGCCGGGCATGACGATGTGCGTGCTCGACGCGCCGACCGGCTACCAGCTCGAGCTCGACGGCCTGGGCGTCGCGCAGAAGAAAGCGCTCAAGGGCCCGCTCGACGTCGTCCAGATCTTCGTCACGCGCAAGGCGCAGCTCGACGCCAAGCTCGCCGCGCTGAAGGCCGCGATGACCGACAAGTCCGCGCTCTGGGTCTGCTACCCCAAAGCCAACGCGCTCGATACCGATCTCAACCGCGACATCCTCCGCCTCGCGCTCGCCGACAAGGGCCTCGAGGCCGTCGCCCAGATCGCGATCGACGACGTCTGGTCCGGCCTGCGCTTCAAGCGCGCCGACGCCACGCCCGCGCGCGCCGCGAAACCGGCCGGTCGCACGTTCACGACGACGCTCGTCAACGAAGGCGGCGTCGAGGTCCCGTTCGATGTCGAGCAGGTCTTTGGCCGCAAGCGGATGCCGATCCGCGTCACCGTCAACGGCGTCACCTACCGCACGACCGTCGCCGTTTACGCCGGCCGCTACTTCTTTCCGATGCGCCGCGAGATCCGCGAGAAAGCCGGCGTCCCCGCGAACGGCACCTGCCGCATCACGGTCGAGGCCGATCTCGCGCCGCGCACGATCGAGCCGCCGCGCGACCTCATGACCGCGATGCGCAAGCGCGCCCCCGCTCTCGCGACCTGGAAGACCTGGAGCTACACGCACCAGAAGGAGCTGGTCGACTGGGTCACCTCGGCCAAGAAGCCAGAAACCCGCGAGCGCCGAATCACGAAAGCGATCGCGATGCTCGAGGCCAAGTAACGGTTTAACCGGCGGCGCGCCCGGCGAGTCATCCCCCTGCCGTCCGACGACTAGGGAGACTCCATGAAGACGCTCGCTGCCATCGCCATCACCGCTGCCATCTCGCTGCCCGTCGGTGCGTTCGCCAAGGACGTGATCCTCCGCGGTCACCCGAACCTCCAGAAGGCCCGCGCCGCCCTCAACGAGGCCGACCGCTTCATCGCGAAGTCCCAGGAATCGAACGAGGCCGTGTGGGGCGACGAGGGCGGCCACGGCCGCGCCGCGAAGGAGTACATAACGAAGGCGAAGCAGGAGCTCGACCTCGCCGCCGAGTGGGTGAACTCGCGCAAGTAGCGCGTCGCGCTAGTGCGTGAAGTCGATCGACGGCATGCCGGCGTCGACCGGCGGCGCGACGTGCGGCGCCGCACCTGCGTCGATCGACGGCGCGGCGCCCGCATCGATGTGCGGGTGCGTGCGCGGCGGCGGCACCGGATGCGCGGCGTGCGCGTCGACGGGCGGGGCCGTCGCGTCGGCCGGTGCAGCGGCATCGATCGCCGGCAACGCCGCATCGACCAGCGGCGGCGGCACCGCGTTCGCGTGCGGTGCATCGATCGCCGGCGGCGGCGCCGAGGACGAGTTGCCGTGGTGGACGGCGAGGTACGCGCCGCCCGCGAGGGCCGCGAGCGCCAGGGCCGCGCCGCCAAAGACGAGGGCGCGCGGGCGCTGGCGACTTGGCGCGCCCGAGTGAGTCATCGCGAGCGCCATCGGGCTCGTGTCGGGCCGGTTCGATGCGACCGGGATCGTGTCGGAGATGTCGGGCGCGTGCTCCTCGAGCGACTGGAGCGCGGTGCGGATCGCGGCGGCGGAGCCGGGGCGGTGCGCCGGATCCTTTGCCATCATCGTCGCGACGAGCGACGCGAGCGGGGCGGGGACGGTGGCGGGAAGCGCGGGCGGCGTGTCGTGGAGGTGCGCGGCGAGGACGGCGTTGACGTTGTCGCGGAGGAACGGTGGGCGGCCGTCGAGCAAGTGGTAGAGGATGCAGCCGAACGCGTAGAGGTCGGCGCGGTGGTCGCTCGGCTCGCCCGCGATCTGTTCGGGCGGCATGTAGAGCGGGGTGCCGAGCAGGGCGCTCGAGGCGGTGATCAGCGACGAGGTGTCGCTCGCGAGAGACTTGGCGAGGCCGAAGTCGAGGACCTTGATCAGGTCGCGGCCCGGCGGATCGTCGAGGACGATGATGTTGCTCGGCTTGAGATCGCGATGGACGATCTCCTGGGCGTGCGCGACCTCGAGCGCGTCGCAGAGCTGGAGCGCGATGTGGAGGATGCGGCGCAGGGGAAGCGGGCGCATCGCTTCGAGCTCGCGCGCCAGCGTGTGGCCGCGGAGCATCTCCATGACGAGGTAGAGGATGCCGTCGTCGGTCTGGCCGAAGTCGTAGACGTTGACGACGTTGGGCTGGTTGAGGCGGCTCGCGAGGCGGGCTTCGCGCAGGAAGCGCTTGACGGCGACGCGATCGCTCGCGAGCTTGGGATGGATCACCTTGATCGCGACCTCGCGATCGACCGAGATCTGGTGCGCGCGGTAGACGGTGCCCATGCCGCCGTGGCCGAGCGAGCTGCGCAGCTCGTAGCGCTGATCGAACACGCGGCCGACGAGCACGTCTTGCGTCGCCTTGAGCTTGATCAGGCGTGCGCCGTCGTTGGGGCAGACGTCGCGGTCGAGGCCGAACGACTGGTTGCACGCCGAGCAGTACGCCTCGTCGGAGTCCGTGTTCGGTCCCGCGGCGGTGTCGGAGATCGCGGTGCGGTCGTACGGGTCGGTCATGACGCCGGCACCGTGATCGTCTGGCCGGCGGCGAGGCCGTCGCGGAACCAGATGATGGCGTCGCCGGCGACGTTCTGGATCGCGAACCAGTTGCCGGTGCGCGCGGGGGTCGCCGACGGCTGGCCGAGCGTCAGGCCGCTGACCCAGAGTGCCCACCCCGGCGGGATCGTGTCGGCGGTCGTCAGCGTGAGCGTGCCTGGGCCGCCCGTCGGGAGGCCGTTGCCGGTGCCATTGTCGCCGCCGTACATGCCGTCGCGCTCGGTGCCGATCGTGTCGTCGAACCCATTCGCGCTGTGGACGTGCAGCTGGGGGCCGGTGGCGTTCATGTACTGCGCGATCGGTGCGAGCAGATTCACGCAGGTGTCGGTGCCGATCTTGTACGCGGTGATCCCGCCGCGCGTGCCCGCGCTCAGCGACATCGCGCCGGTGTTGTCGAGGTCCGTCGTCAGCGCGATGCCGCCGCCCGTCGCGTTGCGCGCGCGCCCGACGAGCTGCTCGACGATCGCGATCCGCCAGCCGTTGTCGCTCACGCACACGAGCTGCGGCATGGCCATGCCTTCGCCGGTCGACGGAAAGATCGTCTCGCCCGTCTGTTTCGTGATCGTGATGTTCGGTTCGAACGTGATGTACGCCGTCAGCAAGAACAGCTGGGCGGCGGAGTCGCAGTCGCAGTTGGTCTGCGATGCGAGCGCGGGCGTCGTCAGCTCGTCGTAGCGAACGAGGCGGCCGTCGGGGAACAGCGTGAACGTCGAGTGGCCGCTGACCATGCCGGAGCTCGCGCACGGCGACATCAGCGGCAGCGACCAGTTGACGGCGACCTTCGCGACGGTCGGGCCGGGCAGGATGATCGTCGCCGACGCGGTCTCGCCCGTTGCCGTGCTGTCGGACGAGAACCGCTTCATCGGATACGCGTCCTCGCCGATGAGGCTCTCCTCGTTGCACGCGCTCGATGTGCCGAGCACGTCGGCGGTCCCGATGCGCAGCTGGTCGGGGTAGTGGAAGCTCGACCCGGGGAACCGCAGCACGTAGCCCGGGCCCGCCGCGCAGATTGCAGAGCCCGACATCGACGCGGTCGCCTGACCGGGCATGCCGTTGCCGCACTCGCCGGGGTTTGCGGCGTCGGCCGTCCTCGCGTCGGGCGTGCCGGATCCAGAGCCGCCGCCCGGATGGAAGTCGGCGAGCTTGATGCAGCCGGCGCCCACCAGGGCGATCACCAACGCCGTACGCCGGACCATGACCGGCGCAGTATCGCATGGGATACGATACGGCCGTGCGACTGGCGTGCATGGCTCTGGTGCTGGCGATCACGCGCCCGGCGTTTGCCGACCCCGCGACCGCCGACAAGCTCGCCGCCCAGGCGAACGCGCTCGCCAGCCAGGGCAACTTCGTCGCGTCCGCCGCGACGTTTCGCGACGCGTACCTGCAGGACCCACGGCCGCAGCTGATCTGCAACGTCGGGGTCGCGTTCTACAAGGCGAACGACCTGCCGCGCGCGGCGTTTTACCTCGATCAATGTCGCGCAGTCGGCGGCCAGCTCGATGCCGCGTTCCTCGACAACGTCGACAAGGTGCTCGCGGCCGTCCGTCAGGTGCTCACGGCGGGCGACTTCACGCCGGTCACCCTCGTGATCGATCCGCGCATGGCCGCCGCCACGATCGAGTCGAGCCCGTTCGACGAGCCGATCATCGGGCAGCACAGCGTGTGGCTGCCGTTCGGCACGTACCGCGTGCACGTCCATCAGGACGGCTACATCGATCGCGACGAGCCTCTCCACATCACCGATCGCACGCCGATCACGGTGCACGTTCAGCTCGAGAAGGTGGTCATTAAACCCGTCGAGCCGGTGAAGGCGGTGCCGTCGCCGCCGCCACCGCCGCCGCCCGCGCACGCCTCCCGCGTCCCCGCGATCGCGGCGACCGCCGGCACCGTCGTCCTCGGCATCGCCGGCGGGCTCCTGTATCTCCACGCGCTCGACCTCAACGATCAGGCCGGCGCGACGCACGACTACCCGACGTACAAGTCGCTGCGCGCGAGCACGCTCGACTACAAGCACCTGTCGTGGGTCGCGGGCGGGCTCGCGGGCGTCGGTGCCGTCGCGAGCGGCCTGCTCTGGTACCGCTCGATGCACGTCGAGGTCGCGCCCGATCATGCCGTCGCGATGATCAGCGGCACGTTCTAGTCCTGCAGGCAGTACACGCTCATCGCGTTGCCGCACGTGTTCGGCAAGCCGCCGAATCCCTCGCTGCTGCTGCGCGAGTCGTTGCCGCTGAGCCCCTGCGTCGCGTCGCTGCGCGTCCAGTCGAAGCACGATGCCGCGTTGCCGGGCGCCTTCGTGATCGGCGACGTGGCGCCGCACCACGCGACCTCGATCGGCGGGACCGAGCCATCCGCGGCCAGCGCGATCGGCGCGAGGAGCTTGCCGCCGGCATCGATCGCGGTGACGCCGTCGGGTCGGATCCACGGCCCTCCTGTAGCGAACCGGCCGAGCGCCGAGCTCGCCGTCGTCGCGAGCGCCGCGTGAAACGTACCGGGGAGTGGAGGCCCGGACGCTTCGCTGTTGCACAGGTTGTCGAACGCGCCCAGTCCCGCTCCTCCGCTCAGCTTGTTGATCGTGACGAACGCGTGGCGCGTCCCTTCGGGAACGATCGAGACCGGCACGGCGTGATCGACACCGAAGCAATACAGGTGCACCGGCTGCGTGCAGCTCGCGCCCATGTTGCTGTTCCAGCCGGAGGGCGCGTTGTCGGCGAGCCCGGCCTGCACGCCCGGGATCGTCGCGGTCGTGTAGTCGCCGCACGTGTTCGTGTCGCTCGTGCCGTCGGGATTCGTGCCGGTGACGACGACGAGATCCGTCGCGTTGCCGGTGAGCGCGAGATCGTCGCCCGTCTCGGTCAGCCGCAGCGGATACCACACACGGCCGAGCGCGATGTCGACGAGCGTATCGCCGAACGGACGGCCGTCGGCGCGCACCCAGCCGCGCGGGACTCCGCCGATGCGCGTCGTCGCGCTCTGGGTCGATGTGCCGAGCCACGCGACGTAGTGACCAGGATGCCCCGCGTTGCGCGCGAGCGTCGTGCACAGCGCATCTGCTGCGCCGGCACCACCTAGTGAAGCAGGCACGACGGACTGCGAGGACACGAACGCGAGATTCGGCGTGTCGCTGCCTTCGGAAACCGTATCCGGCGTGACGCTTCCATCGCCGGGCAAAGGTACGTAGTCGAGATGAAAGAGCGTGTCGCAGCCCGCGAGAGCAAGACTCACAACGACGGCTGCGCGCACTCGTGCGAGTGTATCAGGCGTGCGCTCGTTGCTGATCTTGATCGCGAGTGCGTCGATCGCGCATGCCGATGCGCCGCTCTCGCTCGCGTGGAACCTCCGCGCGCCGGCGCCGAGCAGCGTCGTGCGCTTCGACAACGTCGCGGCGACGTTCGTCGACAAGAACGTGCGAGGCGAGACCTACGCGTCGACGTTCACGCTCGCCGTCAAGATCCTGCCGCACCTCGCACCGCTCGTCCGTGTCACGAGCTTCTTCAACGAGCCCGCGAGCGGTCCGAAGGCAGGCGGCGTGTCGAACCCGGTCGTCGGCTTCGTGTTCGGTCCGCCGGTCTCGGGCGCGCTCAAGGTCGCCGTGCTCGGCGGTCTCGCGCTTCCGCTCGGCAGCGGCGGCGGCAACACCGGCACGCCCGCTCGCCTCGCGGCCGAGAAGGCGACCGCGCTCGCGCGCTCCGCGATGGACAACTCGATGTTCGCGGTCAACGACCTCACGCCGACGCTCGGCTTCGACATCGCCTACGTCGACCACGGCGTGACGCTGCAGGCCGAAGCGACGCTGTTCGAGCTGTTCCGCGTGCGCGGCGAGAAGGTCCAGCCCGACGAGTACAAGACGAACTTCACGACCGGCGCGCACGTCGGCTACTTCCTCGTGCCGTGGCTGTGCGTCAGCGGCGAGCTGCGCTACCAGCGGTACTTGACCACGCCGGTGGCCGTCGAGATGAACCCGGCGGCACGCGACAACCTGACCGCGGGCGGCGGGCTGCGCTTCGCGTTCAAGCTCGGCGGTCATCGCCTGCTGCGCCCGGGCGTCTCGTACTCGCGCGCGCTCGATCAGCCGCTCGCCGATCGGACGTATCAGATCGTGCAGCTCGATTTGCCGTTCTCGTTCTGAGTCACGGCTCGAGCCCGAGCAGCTCGCGGGCGTCCGCGCAGCTGAGGTGCGCATCGCGATACAGCACCTCGGCGGCCTCCATCAGATACACGCGGCGCAGCTCGAGCGGCGCGGTCTTCGCGCGGCGAATTGCCGAGCGGGCGAGCACCGGAACATCCTCCTCGACGACAAGCAGCGGCAGGAACGAGAGCGACATGGCGACCTACCTTTCTGTGGATTTGCGAAGCAGCGTGGCCGCGAGCGTCAACCCGACGAGCACGCCAACGACCGCGATCGCGTAGGCAAAGCGATAACCGCGCACCGTCGCGTCGTGCATGGCGGCGCCGGCGGCGACGAGCGTGCGCGTGCGAAACGATGCGGCCGTGACGAGCACGGCGACATCGACCGCCGCCGCGAGCTGCAGCGACAGGTTGACGATCGCCGATCCGAGCCCCGCATCCGCCGGCGGCACCTCCGACATCGCGAGCGTCAGCAGCGGCAGGAAGCTCATCCCGAAGCCGAGGCCGAGCACGACGTGCGCGGTCGCGCGCAGCGGGAAGTAGGGCGCATCGAGCGCGAGCGACGCCATGATGCCGGCGCCGACCGCGACAAGGCCGAGCCCGAGCACGAGCGTGCGCACCGCGCCGAGATGCCGCACGAGCCACGCGCTGCCGCCGAGGGACAGCGCGGCGACGGTCAGCGTCTGCGGCAGGAACGCGAGCCCGACGCTGAGCGGCCCGAAGCCGAGCGTGCGCGACATGTCGAGCGTCGCGAGGAAGAACCCGCCGTAGAGCGCCATCGTCATGA
Organism: Deltaproteobacteria bacterium; assembly: GCA_019237945.1. Lineage (GTDB taxonomy): Bacteria > Myxococcota_A > Polyangia > Haliangiales > Haliangiaceae > JABFXX01. The sequence continues at coordinate 20,538 of JAFAOG010000414.1, forward strand.
AGCCGCGCACGACGCTCGTGACGACGAGGCTGCGGATCCGCAGCATCCGAAGCGGCAGCAGCGCGTTCGGCCGCAGCGCCTCGACGCCGAAGAACACGACGGTCAGCGCGAGCGCAGCCGCCAGCGCCACCCGCACGGGCGCCGCGCTCCACGACGAGTGACCGGCCTCGACGACGCCGTAGATCGCGGCCATCGCAGCCGCCGTGACGAGCACGGCGCCGAGCACGTCCGTCGGAGCGCGCGCGCCGGAACGCGGGGTCTCCCGCAGGTGACGCTGCACGAGCACGAGCGCGATCGCGCCGACCGGCACGTTGATCCAGAAGATCCAGTGCCAGCTCAGCACCTGCGTCAGGAGTCCGCCGACGAACAGTCCGAGCGAACCGCCCGACACGCTGACGAACATGTAGCCGCTCATCGCGGTCGCGCGCTCGGCCGGGCGCGGGAACTCGGTCGCGATGATCGCGAGGATCACCGACGACGCGGCCGCCGCTCCGATCCCCTGCGCGAACCGCGCCGCGATCAACGCGAACGCCGACGGCGCGAACCCGCATGCGATCGATGCGAGCGTGAACGCACCGACGCCGATCTGGAACACGCGCTTGCGCCCGTACGAGTCACCGACGCGCCCGAACAGCAAGAGCAGCCCGCCGAACGCGATCATGTACGCATTGGTGATCCACGTCAGCGTCGCGGGCGACAGCCGGAGATCGGCCTGCATCGACGGCAGCGCGACGTTCACGACCGTCGCATCGAGCACGAGCATGAACTGCCCGAGCAGCACGGCCGCAAGCCCCAGGATCCGCGACGAAATCCTACGATCCACGGTGATTGTCGCGTCAATCATGATAGTCACAATAGATGTGATTATCATGCCTGTCAATACCGTAAAGAATGGTTATAGTGCTCTCCGTGGCGAACTCCCGTTCCATCCCTCACCTCTGGCGCCTGTCGCGGCGGGTGAATGCGAACGCGTCGCAAGAGCTGCTCGGCATGAACCTCAAGCAGGTCAGCATGCTGTCCTCGCTCCGCGAGCAGGGCGATCTCGCGCAGACCACCTTGTGCGACATGATGAAGCTGACGCAGAACACCGTCGTCACGTGGCTCAACGAGCTCGAGGACGCGGGCTACGTGCGCCGCATTCGCGATCCCGAAGACCGGCGCAAGCACAACGTCGCGCTGACCGAGAAGGGCACGGTCGCGCTCGAACGCGCCGAGACCGAGCTGCGTCGCCTCGAGGACGAGGCCCTGACGAAGCTGTCCGCCGACGAGCGGGGCCAGCTCCGGAAGCTGCTCGCCAAGGCGCTCGACGAGAAGCCGTAACTTTCTCTGCGACCGCGCGCCCGCGGGCGGCTCCTCCCGGCATGAAGCGCGTCGTCTGGCTCCTGCTCGCAGCGTGTGGCAGCTCGCATCCCACGGG
>JAFAOG010000581.1 GCA_019237945.1 Deltaproteobacteria bacterium
CGATCTTCGATCACCATCACATCGAGCCGCAGCTCCGCCTCGCCGTCGCCCGCAAGGTGCCGCTGAAGTCGGGCGGCTCGCTCGTGATCGATCAGGGCGAGGCGCTCACGGCCATCGACATCAACACCGGCAGCTTCACGAATACGGGCTCCGGCAACCTCGAGGACACCGTCACCGCGAACAACCTCGAGGCGTGCGAGGAGGTCGCGCGCCAGCTGCGGCTGCGCAACATCGGCGGCATCATCGTCGTCGACTTCGTCGACATGGACAAGGAAGGCAACCGCCGCAAGGTGTGGGATGCGTTCCAGAAGGCGCTGTCGCGCGATCGCGCGCGCACGAACGTCACCAAGATCAGCGAGCTCGGCCTCGTCGAGATGACGCGCAAGCGCACTCGCGAGTCGCTCGTCCAGCTGCTGACCGAGCCGTGCCCGACGTGTGAAGGCGCGGGCGTCGTCAAGAGCGTGACGACCGTCGCGTACGAGATCCTGCGCGAAGTCCGCCGCTCGGGCACGACGGTCGACAACGAGAAGATCGAGATCGAGGCGGCGCCGCGCGTCGCCGAGGTGCTGCAGCGCCAGGAGCGCGAGTACCTCGACTCGCTCGAGAAGCGCTTCCACAAGATGATCACGGTCGTCGGCCAGAAGGGCTGGAAGCCGGATCAGTTCCGGGTCGCCGGCAAGATGTCGACGGAGATCGCGGCGCAGGAAGCAGCCGAGCTTCCGCCGGCGGCACGCCCGCAGCACAACGGGCACTCGCACGCGGCTGGCGGTGGTGGCGGTGGGGATCGCGGTGGCCGTCGGCGTCGTCGCCGTGGTGGCCGTGGTCGCGACCGCGCCGGCGCGAACGCGTAGCGCACGTCACGCACGCCTACACGTGGTTGCCGCACGTTGCCGGCGACCGCGGGTGGGGTTGCGCGTTCGATCGATCGTGGCCGTCCGATCGGATCGACATGCGCACGTTTGCTTTGCTCGCGCTCGCGGGCTGTCACGTCTCGGCCGGTGGCTCGGCCACGATCACGGATGACCTCGGACAGCCGCAGGGCGCGCTCGGCCGGTGTGCGGCGGGTGACCTGAAGGACCAGCTCGCGATCGTCGGCGAGCTGCGCGACAGCTATCACGAGATGATCGTGTGCGGCGGGCTCGCGCTGTCGTTCGACGACGCGATCGTCAACGTGATCGCCCACGCCGCCCTCGGCCGCGGCGGACCGTCGCAGCTGCGCTACCAGGGCAACGGCACGTACGCGACGTCGAACGGCATGATGATGATCAAGACCGCGCTCGCGAGCGGCGGCGGCATCGGCTTCGACGTGCTCGATCCGCAGAGCTACCTCGCGGGCATCGCGATCGACGCGAGCGGCAGCCTCGACGCCGTCATGCGCGGCGGCTCGCCGTGGCAGATGGCGGCGCACGCAGCGGGCTCGCTCGACGTGCGGTTCACCGGCCAGGGACCGGGGGCGATGCTGCTCGGGCTGACGGCCGACGAGCTGCGAGGCGGCGTGCTGCACATCGATCCGAAGCGGATCGAGAAGGCGCTCGGCGATACGATCACCGTGACGAACCGGATCGACGTCGAGAACGAGCAAGGCGACACCGTGATCCACTACGTGCTCGACGGCGCGCCCGAGAAGCTCGGCGACGTGCTCGCGAACAAGCACGTTCCGATGCAGCTGGTGTCGATCGAGGCGACGCGCAAGTCGACCGGCCAGACGATCCGGATCACCGACTGGACGATGCAGTTCCGCGGCGACGGAGGCACCGTGCTCGACGGTGCGATCGCGCTCGACGTCGACGGCGGCGCGTTCCCGTACTCGGTGCGCTTCACGTACCCGCACCGCAAGGAGCCCGATGTCGAGCTGCGCTGCCGGACGCGAGAACCGTGACCTCCGAGGCGAGAATCGCGGAGCAGGTCGCGCGAGGCCGAGGCGCCGCCCCGAAGCGTTCCCGGGCGGACCGCGAGGGCGCGGCAACGAAGGGATCGCGCGACCTGCCGCCGCGAGGCCGGCTCGGAGGTTGCGGTTCTCGCGTCAGGGGCACAGGCGCGCGATCTGCAGATCGTCCTTGATCCACAGCGCGTAGGCGGTCGCGCCCGTCGACACCAGCGCGTGACCGGTCGCGTCGCCGACCGCGCCGAGCGGCACGGTCTTCGTGACGGCGCCATTGCCGTCGAGCAACACGGCCTCGAGCATGCCGTTGTTCGCGTACGAGACCCAGGTGCCGCCGGTCGTCGCGATCGCGCGCGGCTCGCTCCCGGCGGCGGCCGTCGTCGTCTCGGCGGCGAGCGTGCGGTCGGCGTGGACGAGCGTGCTCTTGATCGCGCCGGAGTCGGTGTCGCGGCGGAGCAATAGCGTCTGGCCGGTCGAATCGTCGTAGGCGGCGGCCGCCTGCGTGCACTTCTGCTTCGCGCCCCACTGGATCGGCGAGCCCGCGCGCGTGATCGCGCTGTCGATCGGCACGAGCTCGCACGTGTTCGCGCTGAGCACCTCGACGATCGCGAGGCCATCCTTGATCCGCGTGCCGAGCAGCCGTGCCGCGATCGAGCCGATGTTGATCGGGCCCGTGCCGTCGACGCCGATCATCGCCGCCATGCCGCCCGCCGAGTCGTTGCCGGCGAGCGCGAACGCAGGCGTACCTCCGGTCGGCGTCACCGCGCCGGGCGCCGTCAGCTGCACCGTGGTTGTCGTCGGCGACGTGCCGCCGAGCACGAGCTGCGAGTGGCCGTCCTGCGTGCCGAGCGCGACGAGCGTCGTCTCGCCCTCCATCGCGATGCTGACGCCGGTGAAGCTGCCGGCGGTCGCGAACGCGTCGCGATCGACGGCGGCGATGTGGTCCGCGCCGTCGAGCGAGATCCGCGCGTTGCCGAACGTCGCGTCGTCGGAGGTCCAGCCGACCGCGATGTGCGAGCCCGACGCGGCGGCGGCAAGGCGCGGGATCGCGGCCGTCACCGCGAGCAGCGGCTGCGGCTGGTTGCAACCGATGCCGACGTCGGCCGCGCCGTCGCCGAGATCGACCTTGTGCGAGCCGCACGCGGCGAGCAGGACGAGGGCGACCAAACGCATCGGCGGAATCTACGGACAGAGCCTCGCCAGCTCAAGACCGTCTTGCACCCAGATCGCGTACGCATCGGTGCCGTGGATCACGGTCTCGTGCGCGGTCGGGTCGGCGAGCGCCCCCAGCGCGACCGGCGTCCCGATGATGCCCGCGAAGCTGACGTGGACGGCCTCGAGCGTACCGGCGGTCTCGTAACTGACCCAGTAGCCGTCGGCGACCCCGACCGGGCGCGGCTGGTCGGAGGGCTTCTTGATCAGATTCTCGCCGGGGATCGTGTAGTTGAGGCCCGAGCGGGTGGCGATCACATGGTTGAGGTCGCCGTCGGTCAGGTCGTGGCGGACGAGCAGCGCGTCGCTGCGACCGGGCGAGTAGGCGAGCGTGCCTTCGGTGCACTGACCGGCGGTTCCCCAGTTGACGGCCAACGTGCGCGACGTGACCGCGAGATCCGCGGTCTTGACCTCGCACGTGTTCGTCGGCGGGATGTCGACAATCGCGAGGCGGTCGCCGACGTTGGCGATGGTGGTCAGCGTGTTGACGTTGCCGTTGTCGAAGGGCGGGCTGACCGTGCCGTCATTGTGCACCGCAAGGAGCTCCGCGCGGTTCGTCCCCATGTCGTTGCCGGAGACGGCGGCGATGGGTCCACCCGTCAGCCCGGTGACGACGATGCCGCGCGGACCGAGCACGCCGACGGGCACGGGCGTCGGCCCGGCGAGCGTCACGAGCTGCGGATCCAGCAGCTCGACGTAATTCATCGCGTCGTGTGTGTAGGCGGAGATGATCGTGTCGCCGGCGGCGGTCGTGGCGACCGCGGTGTAGTTGGTATCGCCAGGATCGACGCCCACGCGCCCAACGACCTCGAGCGGCGCGACGAAGTCCGCCCCACCGGTGGCCAGGTGACCATCGGGCTCGATCCACGCCGCGATGATCGCGCTCGTGGTCGCGGCCGCGGTCAGCTTGCCGCCGAGTGGCGCATCGCCGAGCTTGACCGGCGTGTTGCACGCGAGCGCGAGCGGCGCGGCATCGGCGGCGGCATCGACCGGGCGATCGGCGAAGTGCCAGCGACAACCCGCGAGCACTGCCGCGATGGCAAGCCGATGCACCGATCCAGCGTACCGGGGTATGGTCGCGACGTGAAGCATCGGATCACGATCGCGCGCGAGCAGTACAAGTTCTCGTGCGCGCACATGACGGTGTTCGCCGACGGCACGAAGGAGCGCCTGCACGGGCACAACTACACGATCGCGGTCGCGCTCGACGTCGATCGCGTCGACCTGCAGTCGATGATCCCGTTCGCGCCAATCAAGGCGGCGCTCGCGGAGCTGTGCGCGGCGTGGAAGGAGCACGTGCTCGTCGCGACGAAGAATCCGTTCGTGCAGATCGTGCGCGACGAGGACGAGCTCGAATTCACGCTGTGCGGCGACCGCTACGTGATGCCGCGCCAGGACGCGCTGCTACTCCCGATCGACAACATCTCCGTCGAGGCGCTCGCGGCGCACATCGCCGAGCTGCTCGCGGCCCGGCTCGGCGCCCCGCCGCACGCGAAGGCGCTCGAGGTGACCGTCGAGGAGAGCCCGGGTCAGGGCGCGTCGGCGACGATCGATCTCTAGAACACCGCGCCGAGGCCGAGCATCGTGATCGCACCGATGTCGTCGGTCGCAACCGTGTGCTGGCGACGCGCCGACACGCCCGCGAAGCCGGTCACCGCCACGGGGCCCGCGGCGACCGACGCGACCGGCCCCGCCTGCACGGCCCATGCGTCTTCGGTCGACGGATCGGTGTCGTGCTGCAGATCGAGGCGCCCGCGCGCATCGAGCCCCGCGTACACGTGCGGTGCGACGTGGCCGAGCCCGCTGAGCGTCAGCTCGCCGTAGCGCTCGTTGTCGTTGATGCCGAAGCCCATCGCGGTCGACCCCGCGACGTACGCATCGCCGATGTGATGGCCGGCCGCGATGCGTGCGGTGACCGCGGGGACGCCGTTGAAGCCCTGGCGCTCCCAGCCGCCGGAGACGGAGAGGTCGAGGCGCTGCTTCTTCTCGTCGAGGATGCCGAGCTGGCCTGTGATGCGCGGCTCGAGCATGCCGGTCGGGCCTTCGTAGCGGCCCGCGACCATGATCTCGAATCGATCGTGGAGCTTCGCCTCGACCTTCGTCTCGACCACCGCCCCGCCCCGCGCCGTGTCGTAGCCACCGACCATCTGCGCGTGCGAGCTGGGCGTTTTTGGGCTCACGCCGAGCGGGACGAAGTCGCCCGCGTCGACGGTGGTGGCCGCGTCGTTCGTGGGCTTCTCGACGCCGGTATCCGTGTCATCGGCGAACGCCGGCGCGGCGACGAGCAGGAGCACAAGTGAAGAGGACCGCACGGTGGTCATCCGTGCGATCCCGGTGCCAGCCGCGAGCGGCCAGAACGTGCGCTAGCGACGCAGCGCCATCCGCGCGATGCCGACGCAGGCGATCGCGTTGACCGCGAGCCAGATCGCGCCCAGGCCGAACACCGCCGGGACGTAGTGGACCGCCGTCATCGGCACGACCGCGAAGAACGCGAGGTGCGCCGCGACGCCGACCGCGAGACCGGCGAGCACCGGCCGCGCCTTCGGGAAGCCGTAGCCGACCGCGAGCAGCACGAGCGGGACGAGCGCACTGAAGAACAGCGCGTTGCCGTGGCCCGTCGGGCCGAGCACGGAGAGGTCCCACGACGGCAGGCCGTGCGTCAGCGTGTAGAGCGCGGGCGCCGACGACAGCGACGGGAAGATGTACGGCAGGAAGAACAGGCCCGACGCGCCGACGAGCGTGCCCGCGAGGTAGCCCGCGCCGAGCTTGATGCGCTTGCGCGTCGACGCAGCGACCGCGCCCGCGAGGAGCAGGCCGAGGCCGAACTGGAAGCCGCCGGTCTCGGCGCGCGCCTTGAGGATCGCGGCCGGCGCATCGACGATGCCCGCGCCGTACTTCACCGCGGTGTACTGCTGGTTCTTCGGCTTGCGCGCGCTGTCCTTGAGGATCTGCTCGACCTCGTCGGGGTTCGTCACGCCTTCACCGACGACGAGCGCGGCGACACCCGCGACGTGCGGCGACGCCATCGACGTGCCCATGAACGCGAAGTAGCCATCCTCTTTCGGGTTGCCGATCACGATCGTGTTCTGGAGGACGCCGCCGTCGGGGTTGTTGCGGCCGCCGCTCGAGTCGCGGGTGTTGCCTCCGGGGCCGGCGATGTCGACGTCCTTGCCGGTGTTCGAGTAGAACGTGATCGCTTCGTCTTCCTGCGTGGCGGAGACGGCGACCGCGCCCGGGTAGGCGGCCGGATAGCCGACCTTGCCGCGGCTCTCGTTGCCGGCCGCGCACACGACGGTGACGCCCTTGGCGTGCGCGTACTCGACGGCCTTCTTCAGCACGCGCGACGGGAACGCGCCGCCGAGCGACATGTTGATCACCTTCGCGCCGTGATCGGCGGCGAACCGGATCGCGTCGGCGATGCCGGCGACCGAGCCGGAGCCCGACGCCGAGAGCACCTTGAGCGGCATGATCTTTACGTTGCGAGCGACGCCCGCGACGCCGATGCCGTTGTTCGTCACCTGCGCAATCGTGCCGGTGACGTGCGAGCCGTGGCCGTGGTCATCGCCGGCGTGCTTGCTGTTGCCGACGAAGTCGTACGGGTCGACGAACGTGATGCCCTTGAGGTCGGGCAGCACGTGCATGTTCTTGTAGTCCTCGAAGCCGACGCCGGTATCGAGCACGGCGACGACGACGCCATTACCATCGGCGAGCTTCCACGCCTGCGGCATGCCGATCTGGCGCATGTGCCACTGCTTGCCGTAGAGCGGGTCGTTCGGATAGCCGGGGTCGGTCGGCTTGGTCTCCTCGACCTGGACCGCCTGCATGTCCTCGGGCGACAGCGCCATGATCGAGTCGGGCTCCGCGATCTCGACGTCGCTGCGCTTGCTCAGCGCATCGATCAGCTCGTCCTCGCGCGCCGGGTCGACGTGGGCGCGATAGAGCTTGGTCGCGGCGGCCTCGCCGGAGTTGTCGACGAGCGTCAGCTGGATGCCGAGGTCGCGCTCGATCGCGGCGGGGGTCGCGTCGTCCTTCAGATCGACGAGGATGTCGCTGCGATCGATCGCGGCGGTGGCATCGGCGTCGAGTGGCTGCGCGACCTTGTGCGAGCCCTCGGGGCGGAAGAACCACCAGAGCAGCACGATCGCGAGGGCCACGAGGAGCCACAGGATCGTGCTGGAGCCGGATTTTTTCGGCGCTTCTTGCTCGTCGGTCATACGAACAAGTATAGGCCCTAAATCAGAATTCGCTCGTCAGCGGGAGTTTCGTCTTCCCCGAGGAGAAGCTGGTTGTCGATCTCGCGGTCCTCGGCCAACGCTTCGAGATAGCTCTTGATTTCAGGCACGCCGGCGACGATGCGGGAAACGTACTCGCGCGCGAGGAACAGCACGGTCGATGGGCGCGTGGGCACGACCGTCGCCGCGGTGCGAGCGTTTCTGACAATCGACATCTCGCCGAACACGTCGCCCGGCTTGAGGCCGCCGAGCGGGACGCCGCCGCGCGTCACATCGAGCTCTCCGGAGAGCACGACGAACAGACCGCGGCCCTCCTCGCCTTCATTGATCACGACCGTGCCGGGCGCGACGTCGTGGCTGGTGAAGCGACGCAAGAGATCGCGCTGCTGCATCCGGTTGAACGGCCGGAACAGGGCGCTCGTCGCCATCAGGTTGCCGAGCAGCCGCTCGCGCGTGAATCCGTGCAGCGCCTCGGCGACGGCGCCGAGCTCGTCGGCGAGCGCGGCGAGGGACTGGCGACCGACCTCGAACAGGTCCGCCTCGCCGAGACACTCGACGGTCGCGGTGCGCGGCTGCGCGCTGAGCAGCGCCATCTCGCCGAAGATCGCGTTCTCGCCGAGCTTCGCGAGCTCGGTCTGGCGGCCGAGGCCATCGGTCGCGTAGACGCGCAGCGAGCCGCCCGCGACGAAGAAGAACGAGTTGCCAGGCTCGCCCTCGCGGATCACGCTCGCGCCGGTCGGCAGCCGCTTGAGCACGAGCGTGCCGAGCACGCGCTTGAACGCCGCCTCGCTCATCGACGACAAGAGCGGGATCGGGTGCAGCGACTCCGGGAACTCCTTGAACCCGTCGGTCGCGTGCTCGGCGCGCGCGAGCGAGGTCGCGACCGCATCGGGAGGCGCGGGCAACCGCACGTCGGGCACAGTGACCGGCAGCGTGTCGGCGGGCAACGCGATGCGCGCGGCGACCTTGCCGAGCAGCTCGCTCTCGCTACCGTAGGTGACGACGAGCGATGCGATGATGTCGCTCGCATCGGCGCCATGCGCTTCGAGCACGCGCGCGCACACGAGCGCCGCAAGCGGATGGCCGGCCTTGATCGCGAACCACGCGGTCTGGCGATAGACGTTGGCCGCGCGCGCATCGCCCAGCGCGAGCGCACAATCGGCGACGCGGATGCGGGCGTCGTAGTCGAGCGGCGCCGTCGCGACGATCGCGTCGTACAGCCGCAGCGCCGCGAGGTGCTGTCCCTGGCCGAAGAGTACAGCTGCACTCCGCTTGACGTCCCCGAGGCTGACCATGCTCGCCGAGCGTACTACAGCGTGATCACGACGGGGCAGTGGTCGGAGACCGCCGTCGCGTAGAGCGGGCAGCGGTCCTGCGTGTCGCAGCCGTCGCGCTTGCACGCGCCGAGGACCTCGACGTGGGTTGGATACAGCCACGTCAGCACGTGATCGAGGCGCGAGCGCGGGCAGCTGTCCTCGCGGCGCCAGAACGCCGAGCACTCGAGCGGCGCGGTCGCCCACGCGAGCCGGCCGGTGGCGAGGTTCTGAAGTGCGGTGCGATCGCCGGGCTCGGTCGCGTTGAAGTCGCCCATCACGATCGTGTGGCTGCCGCGTGGGAGTCGATCCAGGATCCGCGCGAGCGCGGCGTGCTGGAGCAGGCGGACGTCGTAGCCGTCGCTGCCGGCCTTGAAGTGAACGACGAGCACGCGGACGACGTCACCGCCGCCGACGGGCGCGAGATCAACCTCGAGCGTTGGCTTGTGCTGCACGCCGAGCGTCGTGTCGAGATGCAGCGTCGAGCCGGCGAGCTGCCAGC
>JAFAOG010000097.1 GCA_019237945.1 Deltaproteobacteria bacterium
CGGCCGCGTGGTGCGGTTTGCCTCGCTCGCGAGTGCGATCACCGTCGGGCACGGCGACGTCATCGTGGTGCGCGCGGTGACGCCGGCGCTGGCGGTGCTCGTGGTCGGCTGCGCCGCGCTGGTCAGCGAGACCGGCGGGTTGCTCGACCACGGCGCGGCGCTCGCGCGCGAGCTGGGCATCCCGTGTGTCGTCGGCTGCCACGACGCGTGGTCGCGGCTAACCGATGGAACGCTCGTGACCGTGGACGGCGACCGCGGGACGGTCGAGACGAGCGGCTAACCAGCCGGCTAGTCTTCGTCGTCGTCCTGGTAGTCGTCGTTCGGGTCGGTATCGTCGGGCTCGTCCGGCTTGTCGGCGGGCAGCGGCGTACCGAGGCCGGCGTTGACTCGCTCGCGCAAATCCTTGCCGACCTTGAAGAAAGGCAGCCGCTTCTCAGCGACATGCACCGTCTCTCCGGTCCGCGGGTTGCGACCCTCGTACGCCTTGTACTTGCGCACCGTGAAGCTACCAAAGCCGCGGATCTCGATACCTTCCCCGCGCTCGAGTGCCTTCACCATGCTGTCGAAGATCGTGTTGACGATCGCCTCCGCCTTACCAGCCGGCAGCTTCAACGTCTCGGAGATTTTCTCGATGAGCTCGGACTTGGTCACCCGTAACTCCGCGTAAGGTAAGAACAGGCTAAACCCCTGAACCTCCCCAGCGCAAGTCTATCTCCGCGAAAACAGGCTACATCGCCCCGTCGACCGCCGGAATGACGCGCTGCCCATCGGAGGTAAGCGCGCGATATACCGATGGAAACTGGTAGGTCTGGCAGCGGTGCCGTGAATAGAAGTCGACGAGATCCCGCCACGTAATATCCCCCCGTTCCATGCCCGTCTTCACCACGGCGGAGATCGCGGCGACGCACGGTTCCTTCGACGACAGTCCGCGGTGACCGCGCACGACCTGGTCCTCCAGCCCGACGAGGCTCGGCGGGAGCTGCGCCAGGTACCATGCCGCAAGCGGCGGCACCTCGAGCGTCTCGACCTTCGTCAGGTAGAGCGGCTGCCCGGCGATGCACTCGGCACGCGTCTCCTGTCCGCCCTTGTGAAGGATCATCGCGTTGAACGGCAGCGGCCGCGCGTCGCTGCACGCGACGAGTGACGTCGCATTCGTGAGGACGTGATACGCGACGTCGGACTCGAGGGTGTTCTGAACGACGAGCGCGACTTGATCGCCCGCGCGCTCGACGTGGATTCGCAAGCCGGCCAGCTCGAGTGGCGGTTTGCCGAGCTCGAGTGGATGACGCGCGTCATCGACGCGATACGCGAGCTTGCGCGACATCTCCTCGGTGGTCGGCGCTCGCACACCTGCCGCCTGTGCGTCTTCCTCGAGATAGTGCTGATACACCTGCGGTGAAGCGGCAGATCTCGTCAGCAACTCGCGAGAGGTTCCTGACGGTCCCTTCGGCTCGGCGGGTTTGGGCGGCAATGACAACTGACCGCAAAAGCGCAGCGAAGTGATGACCACGACCAGCACGATCGAACCGGCAATCACGCCCATGCGAAATTGCTGATCCGACATCCACCTTCATCATACATGCGCACGATGTGCACCGCTTCGTTCACCGTAGAAAACATTGACTTCACCGACGACGAGAGCGCCTAATCGACGCACGGCATGCGAGGAGGGACGCGAGCTCTGGCGCTGATCACCATGCTGGTGATCGCCGTGTGCGGCCGCTTCGCGTACGCCGATCGGATCGGCGATCTGACCGCGATGCTGTCGAGCAGCTCCGACAAGACGCGGCTCTCCGCCGTCGTCTCGCTCGCCAAGCTCGGCGACAAGCGCGCGCTGAAGCCGCTGGTCACCGCGCTCCACGATCCGAACGCGCAGGTCCGCGCGCTCGCGGCGACCGGTCTGGGCAAGCTCGGTCACAAGGCCGCGCTTCCCGAGCTCCAGCACGTCGCGACCGATGACACGGACGATACGGTGCGCACGCGTGCCCGCGAGGCCGCCATGCAGGTCGCGAAGGCCAACCACATCGCGGCCGACATGCCGGGCGAAGAGCCGGCGCAGGCGCGCGCCCACACGAGCGGCTTCGGTCGCTCGCCGCACGCGGTCGAGGACAAGCCGGATCTCTACGTCCTGATCAAGGGCGCGAACGACGACTCGCCCGGCAAGGCCGACAAGACGACGCGCAAGGCAAACGCCGATATCCTGAAGGCCGCGATCCTCGACCAGCTCAAGACCGCGCCGCAGGTCACGATGACCGCCGATGTCGCGCAGCGCTGGGGACTCGACGCGCGCCACATCGATCTGTCGGTCGTCAAGCTCGAGGTCGTGCAGAGCGGCGGCTACGTCGAGATGCAGACCGAGCTGCGGCTCGCGATCTCCGACGATACCGGCAAGATGCTGTCGTTCCTCTCGGGCGGCGCGAAGGTCCAGGTGCCGAAGTCGAAGTTCAACCTGAACGCGCTGCCGATGATGCGCCGCGATGCCCTCGAGGGCGCGATGCGCGGCATGTTCGACAAGCTGCTCGCGCACCTCCGCCAGACGTCGCAGAGCTAGGCAACCGCAGCTAGACTCGCCGGGTCGACGTGTCCGTGCGTGTCCTCGCCGTCTTGTGTCTGTTGTGCGCGATCGCACACGCAGGCGCCGTGACGAAGCAGCCCAGGCTGCTGCAGGCGGTCGCGCCCGAGTATCCGGCGGCGGCGCTCGCGGCGGGCAAGGAAGCGAAGGTGAAGGTCCGCATCCACATCGATGCGACGGGCGTCGTGACAAGCGTCGACGTCGTCGATCATGTCGGTGACGGCTTCGACGAGGCGGCGGTCGCGGCCGCGCTGCAGTACGTGTTCGATCCCGCGGAGATCGACGGCAAGCCCGCGGCGATCACGGTCGAGACGACGATCAACTTCGTGATCGAGAAGCAGGAGGTCGAGCCGCCGCCACCTCCTCCACCGAAGCAGCCCGACGGTCCGCCGAACCACGCCGGTCCGATGTCGGCGCCGGTGACACTGCAGGGCGTCGCGGTCGAGCGCGGCACGCGTCGCAAGCTCGCCGGCATCATCGTGTCGGTCGCGGGGCTCGATGCGGTCACCGCGGAGGACGGCTCGTTCTTCTTCCACGGCGTGCCGCCCGGTCACTACAACCTGCTCGCCGTCGATCCGCGCTACGACCACTTCGAGCGCCCGCTCGATCTCGCCAAGCGCGAGGCGGTCGAGATCCGCGTGTGGATGAAGCCGAAGGGCGGCAATCCGTACGAGACCGTCGTCGAGGGTGAACGCGACAACCTCGAGGTCACCAAGCGCACGCTGACGCGCCAGCAGTTCACGAACGTCCCCGGCACGTTCGGCGATCCGATCCGCGCGATCCAGACGCTGCCCGGCCTGCAGCGCGCGCCGTTCGGGCTCGGCCTGTTGCTCGTGCGCGGCTCCAACCCCGACGACACCGGCATCTTCATCGACGGCCACGAGGTCCCCGGCCTGTTCCACTTCCTCGGCGGTCCTTCGATCTTCAACGCCGAGATGCTCGAGTCGCTCGACCTGTATCCCGGCGGCTTCCCGGCGCGGTTCGGCCGGCATCACGGCGGCGCCGTCGCGCTCGAGTCGCGGTCGACGAAGAGCGACGGCATTCACGGCTCGGCGAAGGTCGACCTGATCGACTCCGCGGGCTATGTGCGCGTGCCGCTGACGAAGGACCTGACGATCGCGATCGCCGGGCGCCGCAGCTACATCGATCTGCTGCTGCCGCTGTTTCTGCCCAAGCCGTCGCCGGGTGCGCAGCGCGTCGTCACGCCGGTCTACTACGACTACCAGGCGCGCCTCGAGTACAACCTCCACGAGGACGGGCGCGCGAGCGTGATGGTGCTCGGCTCGAGCGACACGCTGCACGTGCTGCAGCAGGACGCGGGCAGCACGCAGTCCGAGGACCTCAACAGCTCGGTGAAGTTCTTCCGGCTCATCGGCGACTACACGCGGCCGCTCGCCGGTGACCTCAAGCTGACACTGTCGGCGGCGTGGGGGCGCGACACGATCTCGTTCGCAGGCGCACAGGCGCAGGCGACCGGTCCGTTCACGAGCATCGCGCTCGTCAACACGGATCTGTCGTACCGCATGCGCGTGCACGGCAAGCTGTCGCCGCGCTACACGCTCGACACCGGTCTCGACCTGCTCAACCGCATCACGACGTACAAGGCGCTCGTTCCGATCGACGACACGCTGATCAACTCGAGCGGCGTCGACATTCCGCCGACCCAGGTGTTTCGCGGCTCGCAGGAAGTCGGCCTCGGCGCGTACATCGACCTCGGCATCGACGTGACCGACCGGCTTCGCATCGTGCCGGGCCTGCGGCTCGACGGCTACATCCTCGACGGCGTCGATCGGTATTCGATCGATCCGCGCATCGTCGCGAAGTACAAGCTGACCGACACGCTGACCGGCAAGGCGTACGTCGGCGAGTTCAGCCAGCCACCGCAGCCCGAGGCATTCGATCGCCGGCTCGGCAACCCGAACATCGGCCTCGAGCACGGCTATCACTTCGGCCTCGGCGAGGAGTGGAAACCCGATCACGTGTGGACGGTCGACGCGGAGATCTTCGACGTCGAGCGCCGCGACCTCGTGCTGTTCACCGACAACGTCATGCAGAACGCCGACGGCACGTTCAGCTACGTCAACTTCGCGAACATCGGCAAGAACCGCTCGTACGGCCTCGAGGCGCTGATCAAGCGCGAGATCACCGAGCACGCGTACGGCTGGCTCTCGTACACGTACAGCAAGTCGCGCCAGGAGCGCGGCGACAACGACTGGGTCGCGACGACATTCGATCAGCCGCACGTCCTCAACGCGGTCGCCAGCTACAAGCCGGGCGGCGGCTGGGAGCTCGGCGTGCGCTACCAGCTCGCGAGCGGCCGTCCCAACACGCCCGTGCTCGGCGCGACGTTCGACGCCGACTGCGGCTGCTACGTGCCGGTGCGCGGCGACACGCGCTCGGTCCGCCTGCCGACATTCTATCAGCTCGACGTGCGCGCCGAGCACGACTGGATCTTCACGCGGTGGACGCTCGGCGCGTACCTCGACGTGATCAACGTCCTCAACCACCAGAACACCGAGGCGATCCAGTACGACTACCGCTATCGCCACAGCTTCCCGGTGACGAGCTTTCCGATCCTGCCGACGATCGGCGTGAGGGGCACATGGTGAAGAAACGGCTGCTGCTCGCGATGCTTGCCGGCTGCGGCAAGTTCGAAGACCCGGCGATCGTCGTCGACCTCCGGCCGATCGCGATGCAGGCCGACTATCCCGAGCAGGTGGTCGACGTCGATCTGCAGAACCCGCCGACCGCCGACCAGGTGCTCGCGGAGCTGCACGATGCGCACGTCCGCGTGCTGCTCTCCGATCGCAACTTCGATCGCAGCATCCGCTGGCACGCCGAGCTCTGCAACCTCAACAACGCCGAGCGCTGCGATCACGGCAACCCGTACGTCGACCTCGGCTCGGGCACGTGGCTCGACCCGGACCGGTATAGCCCTGGAGTCATCACCATCCCTGCCGACGGCAACCTGCTCGGCGTGCTGTTCGACGAGCTGCAGTACGACGCGCTTCACGGCCTCGGCGGCATCTCGTATGGCGTCAGCGTGAAGTTCGGTGGCGTCGATGCCGACCCGGCGCTCGATCAGTACGCGGCGAAGTCGCTGGCGGTGCAGCCGAACATCCCCGCGCCGCGGCTGCCGAACACGAACCCGACGATCGATCACATCGATGCCGAGATCGGCGGCAAGGATGCCGGCACGGTGCAGCCGCTGCCGCTCGGCGTGTGCGGTGACGGCAACCCGATGATCACGATGCCCGTCGCGACGAAGCTGCACCTGACACCGGTCGAGCTGCCGACGACGCGCGAGACGTACAGCGTGCCGACGATCGACGGCAAGTCGCGCACGTTCACGGAGGCGGTCACGTACCAGTGGCTCGCGTCGGCAGGCAAGTTCAGCGACGCGACGACGGGCGGCGGTCACGATCCGTTCGGCAACCTCGCGCCGGCCGACACCGACTACACCTCGCCCGCCGCGAAGGACGTCGACGGCGACATCCAGCTATGGACGATCGTGCGCGACGAGCGTCTCGGCGTCTCGATCTACATGGCCTGCGTCCACATCCAGCCGTGATACCGTGGTGCCGTGCGACGGCTGGTCGTGCGCGTGGAGGGCGAATGAAGCGACTCGTGCTCGTGATCGTGATGGCCGCGTGTGGCGGATCGAAGGCGCCCGCTCCCGCTCCTGCTCCCGCTCCTGCTCCGGTTCCGGTTCCTGTTGCCGCTCCGGCTCCCGCGGCCGCTCCGGCTCCCGCGGCCGCTCCGGTCGCCACCGCCGATGCCGGGGCAGCTCCGCCGGTGGCCGTCGCATCGACGAACGGCACCGAATCGAAGGTTGCCTCCGATCCCGAGGAGGGCGGCCAGATCGCGAGCGCTGACGGGCTCGCGGGCGCGGGCGCCGGTGATACGGGCGGCATGGGCGGGCTTGGCGTCGCCGGCGCGGGAGGCGGCGGCTCGATCGGCATCGGTTCGCTCGGCGGCCACACCGCCGGCCTGCGCGGTCGCGCGAGCACGGCGGCGCCGACGATGAAGATGGATGGGCCGAAGGTGAAGGGTCCGCTCGATCAGGCGATCGTGCGGCGCTACCTCAAGCGCAACACGAACAAGCTGCTCTACTGCTACGAGCGCCAGCTGCTCGCCAGGCCCGGCATCCGCGGCAAGCTGACCGCGACGTACACGATCGGCCTCGAGGGGACGGTCGCCGATGCGGCGGCGAAGGGCGTCGATGACGAGGTCGCGACGTGCGTCGGCAAGGTGCTGAACATGATCGAATATCCGAAGCCGAAGGATGCCGCCGGGACCGTGAAGGTCAGCGTGACGCTGACGTACGCGCCGGCGCCGTGATCACTCGATCGTGAACGTCGCGCCGTTCGACGTCTTGCCGGCGGCGGTCACGGTCACCGACGTCGCGCCCGTCGCCGCGCTCGGCACCTCGACCATCAGCGCGGTGTCGGTGTAGCTCGTCAGCGTCGCGGGAACGGTGCCGAAGTCCACCGTGCCGCTCGCGTTGCAGATCGGATCCTCGCCGACCATCTTCTGGCAGAAGTAACTGCCGTTGATCGTGATCACCGCGCCCGCCGGGCCGTGATCAGGGGTCAGCGACGAGATCAGCGGCGCCGGAAAGTCGTCGTTCGCCGAGCACGCGGCGAGCGCGAGCGTTACAAGCAGGCGTCGCACAAGCCGCGCACGTGGACTTCGACCTGGCGCTGCTTGACCGCCCGCGGCGCCTTCGCGCGGCGAACGGCGAGCTCGATCTCGGGCAAGCACTCGACGACGCCGCACTCCGTGCAGACGAAGTGCGGGTGCGCGGCGGCCTCGTGCTCGTCCTTGAGCGCCTCGAAGCGCCAGACGTGATCGCCGACATCGGTGCGGCGAACGAGGCCGGCCTCCGCGAGGTCGGTGAGGTTGCGATAGATCGTCGCGCGGTCCCACGCCTGCGAGGCGAGACGATCGGCGACGTCACCGTGCGACATCGGCGCATCGCTCGCGCGGAGCAGCTCGAGCACGGCCAGGCGCGACGGCGTGGCGCGCAGGCCCTTGGCGCGGACCATCCCGCGCAGCTCGTCGAGGTTTTGCCTGCTCGCCATGGCCAGAACTGTACGCCCAGGTGCACGCGCGCGCAAGCACCTGCAAATGGGTTGCAGTTACGAAGAAGGCCGATCATCCGAGGCATCCGAGTAGTCCGGGTTTGCCTCGATGTGAAAGTGATCTTTGTGGGAGACGGGATCGTTCTTCGGCGTGAGGACGAGGCGGAACGTCCCGCTCTCGTCGACCGCGCGCTCGATCGAGAGCAGCAGCTCGTCGTTGTCCTTGTAGTCGTGCGACACGTTGGCCTCGCGGCCCTGGTCATCGACGAACGACACGACGTCCATCGCGAGCCCGAGCGCGTGGCGCGACAGCATGTTCTTCGTCTTGCCGCCGACGCGAACCTTGCTCCACCGGTACGTGCTGCCGACGTGGACCTCGCGCACGCCGAGCTCGTAGAGGCGCGGTGCGATCGTCGCGAGCGCCAGCGCGAGCTGGCAGTCCATCACCGGCGGCTGCTTGTCGTAGACCGGGACGTACGCGATGCCGCCGATCACGCCCTCGGGCACGATGACCGGGTCAACGAGGTGCCCCTGCGCCTTCGCGGGCTGCCACGCGACGCCGAGCTCGTCGAGACGCGCCTCGCACGCCTTCGCCGCCGCGTCCATCGTCCGCGACGGCGGCCAGGTCCAGCCGCGGGGCATGTTGTCGGCGCGCGGCTTGCCGCGGGGCGCCGCGTGAGCGACTCCCGCGACGAGCACGATCACGACGGCCGCGCGCAACATGGCGCGGACGGTACCAGACGAGGCGCGTCGTCGACGGGAAATCGTCGCTACGCATTTCGCGGAGTTAGTCGCGAGCGAGCGTCAGTGACGACGGCCGTTCGCGCGACCGTTCTTGCGAACGCTTCCCGTCGCTCGCGCTGCGCCGCGGCGCTTGCGCTCGCTCTTGCGCGCATCGGCGCCGTTCGCACCGAACATCGGATCGACGCCGCGGTCGGCGCACGCCCACAGCGAGATCACGATCGCGAGGTCGGCGAGCGCGCGCCGGCTCATCGAGGCGGGGATCACGAGGCCGTACGTTTCGGAGACGAAGCGGAGATCGCGGAGGACGCGCGCGACCTCGTCGCGGTTGACGTCGCCGTGCCAGTACACGACGCGCGTCATCAGCAGCTCGGCGTGGCGGCGCAGGAACTCGCCCATCGACAGCGGCTGCGCGATACGGACGCTCGGCGGCTTGCAGATCTCGAGCAGGTCCTCGAGGTACTCGTTCCAGTGGCGCGCGAGTCGCTTGTTCTCGGGGCGGCGCAGGAACTTCACGCGCTCGACCGAGAAGTCCGCCTTGATCGACGTGCGGAAGCGCGGCGTGACGGCCATCAGGTCGTAGAGGACCGGCGGGCTTTCTTTCGAGTAGTCGGTGTCGTGGTAGCGCCACCAGTTGCGCAGCTGGGGCCAGGTGCGAAGCGAGAGGACCTGATCGTCGTTGCTGTCGACGACGACGAACCGGCGGTCCTCGGCGCGCACGACCGTGATCCAGTGCGACCACTCGTCGACGCACAGCAGGACCGGCGTCTGCTCGCGCAAATACTTCACGAGCAGGCGGCGCGCCTCTTCGGGATCGCTGCGGCGCTCGAGCACGAGGTCGCACTCGAACTCGCGGGCCGCGCGGGCGAGCTGGATCTCGTCCGTGCCCGACCACCAGTGGGTGCGAGCGGTCTGCGCGATCTGACCGACATCGACCATGCGGCCGAGCGCGAGCAGGGCATGCTTCAGCGCGAACGGACCGCACGTCCATTCGTTCGGCTGCGGGTAAAACCCCGGACCGGAGATGCCCTCGATCACGGCAGGGTGGACTCTACCGCGAACGCGCGATGGCGCCTCACTCCCGCGCCGCCCGAAAAACCATGGACCATCAAGTGGTTAGCGACCAGGACCAGCGCCTGCCGAACTGGACGGAGTCCCTGGGGTGTGCCTCGATCATCCGCCGCCAGCGGTCGAGCGCGGCCGCATGCTCGGAGTGAATCGTCGCGCGGGCGATCGCATCGATCAGAAACCACCGCTGGGCGTCGAAGTGATCGCGAGTCCACGCGATTTCGGAGACATCGATGGTCACGGTCGCGAGCGCGCTGGTGGTCCGGCCAGCGGCGAGCGCGCGGTCATCCAGCCAGCGCAGCAGCTCGAGCTCCCACCGCGCCTCGGCGCGCGAGCGGATCGCATCGGCGACCTGCTGCAGCATCACCGCCGCGACGTCGTTGCTCACGACGATCTCGGCACTCGGTCCGAGCCGGTCGTTCGAGAACACGAGCATCTGTGCGTACGCTAGTCGAACGGTCTGACACCGGCGCGACGGCTACGCGAACGGGGTCGCGCCGGGCGCCACGACGTCCGCGCGCAGCCCATCGCGCACGAGCCCTTCGATCGCGCGCGCGCAGTTGACGCATGGATCGACCGGCGTGCCGGCCGGGAACAGCGGCGAGCCCTCTTCGGCGGCGATCGCGATCGCGTGGCGCGGCAGCTCGCCGAGCGCCGCACGCAGCGCGGAGCCCGCGATCATTCCCGCCTCGATGCCGAGCTCCTTCTCGCGCACGCCGAGATACCCGGTGATCGCGGCCGTCAGCGCGCACGCGCCGAGCGGGACGTAACCCTCAAGCCACTGGCCGGTCGAGATCCGATCGATCCAGTCGAGCACGTACGCGGTGAAGCTGGGGCGCATCGGCGCGACCAGGCCGATCGCGCGCGCGTCGATCCACACCTGGCCGCGCGCCGGGCCGTCGAGCGGCAGCACCGCCGCGTAGCCGCAGCCGAGGTGCGAGAGCGGCAGCGCGCGCTTGTAGCCGGCGACGCCGGGCGCCGCCGTCGACACGTGCTTCGCCGCGCGGGCGACATCGATCAGGCCGTAGTACGGGCCCATGCCGCCCGCGGACACGCGCGTCACGTAGTCGCGCAGCTCCTCGGGGAGCTCGCCGGTCTCGGCCTCGATCGTCGACAGATCGTCGATTCGCGGCAATAGCTCGTACTGATGCTGCGCGGCGCCGAAGCGCTTCCGCGACGTGTCGGTCGCGCCGAGCGCGGCCAGGATCTCGCGCAGGCGCGCCGCGAGCTCACTCACCGATGATCATCACCGTGACCTTGCGCGTGTGCGGCGCGGTGCGGTGCTCCCACAGATACAGACCCTGCCACGTCCCGAGCGCGAGCTTCGCGTCGACGATCGGAATTCCGATCGACGTCTGCGTCAGCACGGTGCGCACGTGCGCCGGCATGTCGTCGGGGCCCTCGTCGTCGTGCTCGAACAGGCGGTCGCCGTCGGGGACGAGCCGCGCCGCAAACCGCTCCAGGTCCTCGCGGACGGTCGGGTCGGCGTTCTCGCAGATGATCAGCGACGCGCTCGTGTGAT
Organism: Deltaproteobacteria bacterium; assembly: GCA_019237945.1. Classification (GTDB taxonomy): domain Bacteria; phylum Myxococcota_A; class Polyangia; order Haliangiales; family Haliangiaceae; genus JABFXX01. The sequence continues at coordinate 10,988 of JAFAOG010000097.1, forward strand.
GGATGAACACCGTGCACAGGCCCGTTCGCGCCGCGCTGGCCCCGACGATCTTCTGCACGTCGCGCGTGAGGTCGATTGTCCCGCGACCGCGCGTCGCGATGCTCAATTCTCCGCGGTGGACCATGCGAGGGTTATACTGCGTCGGTGATAAAGCGCTCGCTGCGCTATGTCGAAGAGCTGTCTGAGGGAGTGCAGAAGCAGCTCGCGCTCGCATATACAGCGAAGGATCTGCTCGCGTACGGTCTGCGCCAGAAGCTGCGCGAGGGCTACACGCGGAGTGATTTCCGCGCCGATCTGATGGCGGCGCTGGTCGTCGGTGTCGTCGCGCTGCCGCTGTCGATGGCGCTCGCGATCGCGTCGGAGGTCCCGCCGCAGCACGGCCTGTACACCGCGATCATCGCCGGCATCACGTGTGCGCTGCTCGGCGGCACGCGGTTCCAGGTGACGGGGCCGACCGCCGCGTTCGTCGTGATCCTCGTGCCGATCGTCCACGCGCACGGGTTAGGCGGGTTGCTCGTCGCCGGAATGATGGCCGGCGTGATGCTCGTGATCATGGGCCTCGCGCGGCTCGGCAAGCTGATGGAGTTCGTGCCGCATCCGGTGACGAGCGGCTTCACGATGGGGATCGCCGTCGTGATCGGCGTGTTGCAGTTGAAAGACGCGTTCGGGCTCAAGGCGTGCCCGGCGGCGGGCGCGGTCCCCGGCTGCCTCGCGAAGAGCGAGGGCACGATCGATTACCTGCGGCGGCTCGTCGAGGCGCGCAGCGGCATCAACGGCTGGGACGTCGGCATCGCCGTGCTGACGCTCGCGCTGCTGATCGCGATCCCGAAGCTCATCAAGCGGATCCCCGCGCCGCTGATCGCGCTGACCGCGGTGTCGCTCGTCGTCGTGCTGCTGCAGCACGTGCTGCCCGACGGCTGGCACTTCCACGCGACGACGATCGGCTCGAAGTTCCATTACACGCTCGCGGGCGGCCAGACCGGCAACGGCATCCCGCCGCTTCCGCCGATGCCGGTGCTGCCGTGGCAGATGGCGGATGCGTCGCATCCCGCGTTCTCGCTCGACTACCACACGATCCGCGAGCTGCTGCCGTCGGCGTTCGCGATCGCGATGCTCGGAGCCATCGAGTCGCTGATGGCGGCCGTCATCGTCGACGGTATGAGCGGCACGCGCCACGATCCGAACTCCGAGCTGATCGCGCTCGGCATCGGCAACATCCTGTGCCCGTTCTTCGGCGGCATCGCGGCGACGGGCGCCCTCGCGCGCACCGCGACGAACATCCGCGCCGGCGCCCGCTCGCCGTTTGCCGCGACGATGCACGCCGTCTTCATCCTCGCGTGCACGATCGCGCTCGCGCCGCTCGTCGGCTACTTGCCGATGGCCGGGCTCGCCGCGCTGCTGATGATGGTCGCGCGCAACATGAGCGAGGCGCGCCACTTTTTCCGGCTGACGCGCATCGCGCCCAAGCACGACGTGCTCGTCATGCTGACGTGCTTCGCGCTGACCGTCGTGTTCGACATGGTGATCGCGGTGACGGTCGGCGTCGTGCTCGCGGCGCTGTTGTTCATGCGCCGGATGTCGGTGCTGACGCGCGCCGAGCTCGAGGAGCCGGCGGAGCTCAAGAGCGAGGTGCCCGCGGGCGTGCGCGTGTATCAGATCGCGGGCCCGCTGTTCTTCGGCGCCGCGAAGTCGGCGATGGAGACGCTCCACACCGTCGGCGACAAGGACCACACGTACATCCTCGACATGCACCTCGTCCCGACGATCGACGCGACCGGGCTCGTCGCGCTCGAGTCGGTGCTCGACCGGCTGCACCGCTCGAAGATCAAGGTGATTTTCGCCGGCCTCGCGCCCGAGGTCTCCGACATGCTCGACCGCGCCGGCATCAAGCGCGTCGTCGGCAAGATCGCGTACGCGCCCGATGTCGAGACCGCGATCTCGATGGCGATCGTCCATGCGGCCCGCCTGGCCAAAGGCGATACGGGCCCCGTGGCCGCGTGACGGATTTCCGAGGATCCGCCGCGCGATTTCAGGGCGTTACAGATGGCGCGGCCATTGCTGTCTAATGAGGTATGCGCGCCCTTGTCGCCCTCGCCTTCCTCGCCCTGCCGGCCTGCTCCGAGTCGACCAGCTCGACGCAGCCGAAGCTGACCGGCGACCAGTGCGCGGTCTACACGAACAGCAACCAGTGCAACGCCGATAACGACTGCACCTGGTTCGGCACCGGGTGCGCGTGTCCGCCGAACGATCCGAACTGCATGTGCTCGGCCGGCGCGTGCGGATCGAAGAATGGCAACGGCAGCAGCAGCGGCTCGGGATCGACGATGGCGGGCTGCGCGTGCAGCGACGGCGGCGTCTGCTACGAGCAGATCGGCGGCCCCGCGACGATGAACCCGCCGATGATCGAGTGCGCGACGCCCACGGCCGGCACCGGCGATCCGTGCGCGCGCATCCAGGGCCAGGGCACGTGCACCGACTCGACGACGGTGTCGGGCCTGTGCCTCTGCGACAACGGCATCCGGTAGCGGGCCTGCGAGACCGCGTCAGGCGAGCGCGTCGACGACGGCGTCGTGCACGGCGCGACGCAGCTGCTTGATGCGATCGGCGGTCGTGCCGAAGCGCGTCGGATGGACGCGGTTCGTCAGCAGCGCGACCCATCGGCGGTTCGTGAGGTCGAGCCACAGCGACGTGCCCGTGAAGCCGGTGTGACCGACCGCGTTCGCGCGCGGCCACTTGTCGCCGACCTGCGAGACGCCCGGCGTCGTCGACGGCGTGTCCCAGCCGAGGCGCCAGCTCGCGGTGGGCAGCGGGGCGGTCGTGAAGAAGCGCTGGACGACGGCGGGCTCGAAGCCGCCTCGCGCAAGGCCGGCGGCGGCGCTGACGATCGCGGCCGCGAAGCGCGAGACATCGTCGATCGACGCGAACAGGCCCGCGTGCCCGAGCGCGCCGCCGCCTTCGTAGCAGTTCTCGTCGTGGACGATGCCGCAGACGAGGCCGCGCTCGTCGAGCTCGGTCGCGACCGCGCCGGCGATCGGAGACGTCGCGTAGCGGGCGCGCAGCGCGAGCGGACGCGCGACCATGCGATCGAACAGCACCGGTAGCGGCTGGCGGCCGGCCCGCTCGAGCACGGCGCCAAGCTGCAGGAAGCCGAGGTCGCTGTACACGGCGGCGACCCCCGGCGGATCGGTGCGCTCGGCGCACGCGAGGTCGATGATGCGCGCGCGGGGATCGGCGGGGCGCTCGGCGCGCAGCCGGCGAAAGAACTCGACGTGCGCGGCGCAGCCCGCGGAGTGGCCGAGCAGCTGGGCCACCGTGCCGGTCGTCGAGGCGCCCGGGAGGTAGGTGCGCACCGGGGCGTCGAGGTCGAGCGCGCGCTCGGCGACGAGGACCATCGCGATCGCGACCGTCGCCATCGGCTTGGTCACCGACGCGATATCGAACGGTGTGTCGTCGGTGACGGGCTCGCCGCGGTCGGGGACGCGACGCGTGAAGCCGGCGACGTGGCGAAACACTTCGACGCCCGCGTCGCCGACGGAGACGGCCGCGGCCGAGCCGAGGTCGCTGGCGAGTGCATCGTCGAGAAGCCGCGCGATGGCGTGCATGTCGCACATCTTACCCGTGCTAGATTTGGCCCACGTGACTCGGTACGAGCTGCTCGACCGCATTGGCGTCGGCGGCATGGCGGAGATCTTCCGCGGCAAGGCCGTGGCCGCCGGCGGCTTCGAGAAGCCCGTCGCGATCAAGCGCATCCTGCCGCACCTCAGCCAGGACACGCGGTTCGTCGAATTGCTGATCGCCGAGGCGAAGGTGCTGTCGCTGCTCAAGCACCGCAACATCGTGCAGATCTTCGACGTCGGCCTCGGCGACGACCAGCAGTACTTCCTCGTGATGGAGTACGTCGACGGCAAGGACCTCGGCGCGATCCAGC
>JAFAOG010000101.1 GCA_019237945.1 Deltaproteobacteria bacterium
TGTGCCGCGCGCCAGCAATGTGGCGTTTCGTGAGCTGATGTTCGCATAGCACCTGACGTCCTCGACCCCGTGACATCGGAGGGCCGAGGAGAGAACAGGTGGCGAAGAAGAAGAGGAAACGAAGTCCTCAGCAGTCCATCAAGCGGAACGGGCCAGTGCCGTTCGAGGTGCGACTACGCATCGTCCAGGCGGTGATGCGAGGCAGCAAGCATGCTGACGTGGCGATCGCGTTCGGCGTGTCGCTTGCGGTGGTTCAGAAGTTCCTGGCGCTGTTCGAGAGGGGTGGCGTCGAGGCTCTGCGCTTACGCGTCTCGGGAGCGGCCGCTGGTCGGAAACCGAAGGCGACGGCTGACACCTCGGCGTCTGCGGTCGTGGCCGCGCGAGCCGCCAACCCGGAATGGGGAACGCGCCGCATTCGCGACGTACTCGCTCGGTTCGAGGGCCTCGGCGTGTCGGAGACGTCCGTGCGCCGCATCCTGCACGAAGCGGGGCTTATCGCGGAACACGAAGAGGTCGACCGGCGTGACAAACCGGAGCGTCGGTTTGAACGCGCCGAGCCGAACCAGATGTGGCAGAGCGACATCTTCACGTTCGAGCTGCGGCGCAATCAGCGCGTCTACCTCGTCGGCTTCATGGACGACTACTCGCGCTACCTCGTGTCGTGGGCGATGGCCCACCACCAGAAGTCGAGTCTGGTCATCGAGGCGCTCGAGCGTGGCATTGCCGAGTACGGCGAGCCGCGCGAGGTGCTGACCGACCAGGGAAGGCAATACGCGGCGTGGCGCGGCACGACGGAGTTTCAGGAACTACTTCGTCGTCACGGCATCGCACACAGCAAGAGTCGGCCGCAGCATCCGGAGACGCTCGGCAAGATCGAACGCTTCTGGAAGACGCTGTGGGACGAGTTTCTGAGCAAGACGGTCTTCGCTGATTTCGCCGACTGTCTTCGGCGCGTGGAGCTCTTCGTCCAGCACTACAACTTCCAGCGACCTCACCAAGGCATCGACGGCTTGGTCCCCGCTGATCGCTTCTTCCGCGCAGCACCGCAGGTACGCGCTGCGATCGAGGCGCAGACCAAGGCCAACGCGCTCCGACTCGCGCAGGAGAAGACCGCGCAGAAGCCGTTTTACCTCGTCGGTCGCCTCGGCGACCAAGACCTCAGCATTGCCGCCGCCGGCGGTGCGCTTCGCGTACAGGTCGGCGATGCGGCTCAAACGATTCCAATGACCAAGGAGCACGACGATGAAACGAAAGTCTCTCGCGCATTCCCAAAAGACGAAGCGACCGTACGTGACGACCAAGCAGATCGAGGAGCGCTTCGCGCTGCTGCTGCTCTTGCTGCAACACAACTTCGAGAAGGTAGTGCGACGAACGAAGGCTCGCTGAGCGAGGAGGTCACGCATGCGACGCAAGCAATCGACGACGAACAACACTCGAACGAAACCGGATGGGCGTCGCGAGCCGCGGTCTCGCAGAATCCCACGCTGGCTGACGGGCCGCAAGGACCTCGACGAAATAGCGCAACGACGGACGCTTCTGATCCTGTCGGTGCTGTCGGGGCACACGCCGGTGACAACGGCGATCACGGAGCACGGCATCTCGCGGCCGCTGTACTACCAGCTCGAGACGAAGGGTCTGGTCGGGATGATGCGCGCGCTGGTACCTGGAGCGAACGCAGCATCGAATCCCGACGCGGCGACACCGATACGGCAGATCGCCGAGCTGGAGGAGAAGGTCGCGCGCTTGGAACAGGAGAACCGGCGCCTCGAACGACTGCTCTTCTTCGCGAAGAAGGTCTTGCCGCCGGGGCCGGTGGCAATGCCGGAGCGTCGCGGGCGGAAGCCGGGCCGACGCTCGACGAACACTGGGCCCGCACCTTTGCCTGCCTCGAGGAAGGCGACGACGACGCCGGCGGCTCCAGCTTCGATCCCGACGACGGCTGGCGCGACCGGGCCGTGACATGGCGCCGAAAACTTGCGGGTGCCGATGCACCAACTGACGGTGTTGCGGATGGCGAGAGCGCGTGGGCCCAAAGAACCGTCGACGTACCAGAGCCGACCGGAAGTGCCACCGGAGCTGCAGAGGCGCTTCGACGTGGTCCGGGAGGTGATCGCGGATCGAATGACGATCAGCTTCGCAGCGGAGAAGCTCGAGATCGCGCGAGTGAACATGCAGACACTCGTGCACCGGGCGGAGGCGGCGATCATCGCATCGCTGCAACCGCGTCCGACGGGCCCGACTCCGATGCCGGAATCGGAGAAGAAGCTGAGGGCACGCGTCGAGCAGCTCGAGAAGGAGAACGCGAAGCTGAACAAACAGCTCCTGGCGGCGGACGACATGATGATGGCGGCGGGCGAGATCATCCGCAGCCTGCGCGGGCTGCCACCGGCTACCTCGAGGACCTCGTCTCCGCGCTCGAAGCGCTCGCCGCAGAAACTGCCGAGCAGCGACGAGGATCCGGAACCGGAACCGACACAAACGATCCTGCGCCGAGCGCTGGAACGCCTGACGACAAAACGTCATGACGGCAGTCGCATCGCGCGCGTGCTGGGAGTGGGCTTGAGAACTCTTCGACGCTGGCTGTCTCGGATCGTCGAAGGCGCGCCGCTGATCCGCCAACGCGGCGGGACGCGGCTGCCTGGCCCTCCGGCATCGGAGCAGTGCGTGCGGGAGACCGTCGCCGATCTACACGGGCTCCCCGGCGCGGCGTCGCTCGCGCGCAGCGTGGTGGGCGTGTCTCGACGCCGCGCGGCGGAGCTCAAGCACGAGGTCGTCAGCGCGATGGAGCGTGAACGCAAGAAGGCGTGCGCGCATGTCGAGATCAGCGAACCTGGCGTCGTCAGAGCCTTCGATGCGATGCACCTCGTGCCTGGCTTTGCGCTCAACGCCGCGGACGCGTGCGTGCCCTACCGAACCTCGTGCGTGCACGCCGACGCCTACGATGCAGACCGCGTCGCCGAGGTGCTCGATCGGGACTTCCAACTACACGGCGCACCGCTCGTCCTGCGCGACGACTGCGCGCGCTGTCACACGGCTCCAGTCGTGATGTCAGTGCTGCAGAAGCACCGCGTCGCACTCCTCCAGAGCCCGCCGTATTACCCGCAGTACAACGGCCAGCACGAGCGTCAGAATCGCGAACACCGCGCGTGGCTTGCGTGGACGGAAAGCCCCCAGCAGCGCACACAGTCCCAACTCGACGCGATGAAAAGCGCTTTAAACGCGCGCTGGCTCCGGCCTACACTCAGGTGGCACAGCGCGGCGCAACTCTGGGAACGCCGCCGCTCCTTCGATGATGAACGCAGCTCTTTTCTCGACGAGACCGACGAACGCGCAGCTCATCTCCGCGACCGCGGACTCGATCAACGCTTGGCTACGCGCCTTGCCATCGAACAGGCGCTCACACAGAGAGGCTATCTCCGAGTCACACTAGGACGGCAGACGCTATGTGAATAGCGACTCCTGAAACAGTACAGATTCCTGGCGCGTCACAATCGATCGCCGGCGTCGCCGCAGAACCGCTACCTGTTCAACGGCAAGCCGTACGACCGCGACACCGGCTTCATCGACTTCGGCCAACGGTTCTACGAACCGCGAATTGGCCTGTGGCTGGGGATCGATCCCGCTTTTGCATCCGCGCCAGAAAAGAGCTGCGAGCGCCCGGTCATGCTCGCACTGGCTTCGTATGCCGGCCAAAGTCTCGGAGAGAAATATTGACCCTGACGGACGCGACTATCCGACCACAGATGCGGGAAAGGCGCTGTTCTTCCGCGCGTTGATGACGAACCCGGAGGAATTTGAGGACCACAAGAATTTCAACTGGGACACATACGCGCTAACGCAGCCCGACCCGGCCGAGGCCGCACACATCGCGGCCTCGTTGTCGCCACCTTCAATATGGGGTGTCATTCGAATTGAGAGTGCGATTGGCATCAAGACATATGTTGCGGGGAAGGGGCTAAACATCGCCTCGCCGTGGGCGGCGTCGGCCGTCGGAACGGCGTTCTCGGCGGCGACGCTTCTGCATGGCATCCAAGAGGGCGATGCATGGGAAATAGGTGGTTCGATCGCTATCGGAGGCGTGGCCGTACTTGGGCTCAACGCGCGCTTCGGGACGCTCAGCGATTACGATACACGGGCCTGGTACAATGAGCGCATTCGCGAAATCAATACGGACGTTGAACCGACAGAAGCGAATGCCCGTAGCGTTGTGCAGCAACGAAACATGCTCAAAGCGCAGGCGAGACTACTCATGGCCGACCGCGCCGAAGCTCGCAAACTCGACGTGAACCGGCCGATACACGACTTCGATTATTACGCCGCGAAGTATCGCGCAAAGGGGCTTGACGGCGCGGCGTTGTGGCGCGAAGTCATCAAGGCAGGTAGCAGAGCCAACGCCGAAGTAAATGCGAAATTCGGGCTCGAGTAGTGGGGTGCAATGCAGGCCAAGGATCTATTGAAGATGAAGATTCGATGGATGGAGCGTCGACCCGCCTCGTGGGAAGCGGAAATCAATGGGGTGCTCTGCACGCTTGAAATGAACGATTTTCCCGACGAACCGATGTACACGGTACGCGTCGGCAATTCGCACGTCGATCTCGATGATCGACCGACGTGTTGGACACTCGAGGGACTCGCATAGGACCGGCACTATCGGGTGTCTTGCGGACGACGGTTGCAACAGAGCGCGCGAGCTACTGGATGACCGGGCCGCTGCAGTCCTGGACGAGCATCGGATCGAACGCGATCGACCAGCTGAAGATGTAGCCGTTGTCGATCGGCCAGAGGTCGGTGACCGCGAGCGTCCAGTCGCCGTTGAGCGGGGCGCCCACGAAGTTCGTCCACGGGTCCGAGGCCTGGTAGTCGCCCGGCGGCAGCTCGCTGTGGCCGTTGAAGCTGAGCATCGAGCCGTTGTTGTTCGCGTACATGATCGTCGGGGCGTTGGTCGCGGTCGGCGTGAAGCAGTAGTCGGCGCCGACGCCGGGGACCGGCATCGAGGCGGTGTCGCTGTCGTTGGCCTGGCCGAGGTAGATCTCGCCGCCGCTCTGGCCGGCGAAGGCCTGGAGCGCGACCTTCTTGCCGTCGGGGGCGACGAGGTCGATCTCGAGGTCGCGCATCCAGGAGTGCTCCATGTTGATGCAGACTTTTTGGATGTTGGAGACGGCCTGGAACGTCTGGGTGGCGGCGAAGCCGTCGAAGTGCAGCTTGGACGTGTAGGACTGGCGGCACTCCATGCCGGACGTGATCGTGTTGAAGCAGCGCTGCGGGCCGGGCATCACGTTCGCGCAGTCGGTGTCGGTCGTGCAGGTCGTGCCGCCGATGCCGTCGGGGAGCGCGAGCGGCTGCGAGAGCGGATGCTGGACCATGCCGCAGATCGGGCAGCTGCCGATGCCCGAGCAGTTGGGATCCGAGCAGTCGACGAGGCCGTCGCAATCGTTGTCGATGCCGTCGCCGCACGTCGCGACGTCGCCCTCCGCGACGACCATGCACGGGCCAGAGTCGACGCCCGAGTTGGAGCCGTTGCCGTTGCCGTTGGGACGCGTGCGCGCGTTCGGTCCGCAGGCGAACAGGAATAGGCAAACGAGAATGCCGAAACGCATGCTGGGCTCCGAGGTGAAGGCGGAGCCCAGTCTATACGTGTCGCCCGCGCGTTTGCGACGGGTGATTTGCCCCTACTGAATGATGGGGCCGGAGCAGTCCTGGACCAGCGTCGGGTCGAAGACGATCGACCAGCTGAAGATGTAGCCGTTGTCGATGGCCCACTTGTCCTGGACGAAGATCTCCCAGTCGCCGTTGAGCGGGGCGCCGATGAAGTTGGTCCACGGGTCCTGGGCGGCGTAGTCGCCGGGCGGCAGCTCGTCGACGCCGTTGAACGTCAGCATCGACATGCCCATGTCCGCGTAGGGGAGCATGGCGGGGTTGGTCGCGGTCGGGGTCCAGCAGTAGTCGGCGCCGACGCCGGGGACCGGCGCCTCGGCGGAGTCGCTATCATTGGCCTGGCCGAGATAGACCTCGCACGCCGCGTTCGCCGTCGTCGGGCACTGGTTGCCCTCCTGGCGGGAGAGCGTGACGATCTTGCCGTCGGGCGCGTGGAGCTCGATCTGGAGATCGCGGATCCACGAGTGCTCCATGTTCACGCACACCTTCTGGATGTTCGAGACGGCGGAGAACGTCTGGTTCGCGCCGAAGCCCATGAAGTGGAGCTTCGAGGTGTACGGGGGGCCGGCGCCCGCGCCGTCGGGGAGTGCGAGCGGCTGCGCGAGCGGGTGCTCGGCCGTGCCGCAGACCGGGCAGGTGCCGACGCCCGAGCAGTTGGGATCGGAGCAGTCGGTGAGGCCGTCGCAGTCGTTGTCGATGCCGTCGCCGCAGGTCGCGACCGAGCCTTCGGGCGAGACCGTGCACGGGCCGGAGTCGACGTTCGTGCCGTCATCCCCTCCGCCGCCGGGGCGGGTACGGGCGCCAGGACCGCAGGCAACGAGCGTCGCACTGCCGAGGAGAACGACCTTCAAGAGGGAACTGCGCATCCAAGCCTCCGGTAAAGCGCGGCGAGGATACAGTGTGGGTGCGCTTGACGTGCAAGCGAAATCCGCCTCAGGGGGGCCTTGGGGCCGCGGAAATCGTGGTTACCGTGTGTGGTACGTTACAGCGGGGGCCTGGCTGCAAACGGGTGTCCGCAGGAGAAATCGATGGGAATCATCTCGTTCATCAAGGGTGGAGTGGCCGAGCTGGCGATCGCGCGGCCGGATTCGGCAAAGGATTTCTGGGTCTACAAGCACCCGGATCAGACGATCCCGATGAAGGCACAGCTGACCGTCGATTCCGACGAGGTCGCGCTGTTCTTCAAGGACGGCAAGTACGTCGGCAGCTTCTCGGCTGGCCGACACACCCTCGATGCCTCGAACATCCCGTTCCTCGGTCAGCTGATCGACAAGTTCACCGGCGGGAACGTCTTCATCTGTGAAGTCTTCTTCGTCACGACGCGCGAGATGCCGGCGCTCAAGTTCGGCACGAGCATCGGCGACGTCCAGGATCCGCAGACGCAGCTGCGCGTGCGGATCATGGTGTACGGCGAGTTCAGCGCGCGCGTGATCGATCCGGTCAAGCTCGTGATCGGCCTCGTCGGCCAGCGCGCGACCGATAACGATCAGGCGGTCGGCTGGTTCAAGAGCCAGGTGCAGAAGACGATGAAGGACGGCATCGCCGAGCTCATCGTCAAGCAGAACTGGCCGCTGATGAAGGTCACGAGCGGCGCGTACACCGAGGAGATCGAGGCGAGCACGCTCGAAGGCGTGCGCAAGAACATCGAGCCGTACGGCGTCGAGATCATCCGCTTCGGCGACTTCTCGATCACGATGGACCAGGCCGACAAGGATCGCCTCGACAAGCTCGTCGAGCGCATGGCCTACATCAACGCGAGCGGCGGCATGGCGGGCTACCAGCAGCTCGCGCAGGCCGAGATGATGATGGGCGCGGCCGAGGGCATGAAGAAGGGCGGCGACGGCGGCGGTGCGTTCCAGGGCGCCGGCATCGGCCTCGGCTTCGCGATGGCGAACCAGATGGGCGGCATGATGGCGGGCGCGAACGCGCAGAAGGCGCCGGAGAGCCGGGACCAGATCATGGCCACGCTCAAGCAGCTCGGCGAGCTCAAGGCCGCAGGCGTGCTGACCGACGCCGAGTTCGAGGCGAAGAAGAAAGAGCTGCTCGCGAAGCTGTAGTCGTCGAGCGCGGCCTCGACGGCGGCGCGCGGCTGTCGTAGAACCAGCGCGTGTCGAAGCTCGACAACCGCGCGTACTACGACGACTTCGCTGGCTGGTACGAGCGCGAACGCCACCTGCCGTACCACCGCATGCTCGATGACCTCGAGGTCGAGGCGGTCGAGCGCTATGGCCGCGATCGCGACGTGCTCGAGGTCGGCTGCGGCACCGGCCTGATCCTCGACCGCGTCGCCCGGTTCGCGCGCAGCGCCCGCGGCATCGACCTCAGCGGCGGCATGCTGGCGAAGGCGGCGCAGCGCGGCCTCAGCGTCGCGCAGGCATCGGCGACCGAGCTGCCGATCGCGACGGCGTCGGTCGACGTCGCCTACTCGTTCAAGGTGCTCGCGCACATTCCCGACATCCAGGGTGCGATGCGCGAGATGGCGCGCGTCGTGCGGCCGGGCGGCTGGGTGCTCGCCGAGTTCTATAACGCGCGATCGATCCGCCGGCTCGTCAAGGCGATCAAGCCGCCGAGCGCGGTCAGCGAGCAGACGAACGACGAGCACGTCTACACGCGCTACGACGACGCGCGCGCGATCGCGAGCTACCTGCCGCCCGAGCTCGAGTGGGTGACCTCGCGCGGCATTCGCGTGATCACGCCGGCCGCGGCCGTGCTGAAGGTCCCGGTCGTCGGGGCCGCGGTGCGCTGGGCCGAGCATCGCCTCGCGGATCTGCCGGGCGCGCGCAATGTCGGAGGGTTCCTGGTGGCGGTGTGCCGCCGGCGGTGATGCGCGCGCGAACCGCGGTGCTCGCCTCGGCGGTGCTCGCGTTCGTGCAGGCGCGGATGATCCACGCAGTGCTCGGGGACGTGTATCCCGAGAGCGTCAAGGCGTCGTTCGGCGTCGTGCTCGGGCAGCCGCACTGGCGGATCTATCAGAGCCGCGTGCTCGGACCGTACCTCGTCGATTCGCTACGCCACGTGCTGCCGAGCCCGGTGTCGGCGTTCACGTTCGTCGGGATCGTCGCGCTGTTCGTCGCGGGGCTGCTCGCGTGCCGGCTCGGGAATCGCCTCGCGGGCGAGCAAGGCGCGTGGCGTGCGCTGCTGCTGATGCACGGCGTGTTCGCGTGCCTATTGACGCGCCCGTGGCTCTACATCTGGGACTACCTCGACCTCGTCGTGTTCCTCGCGTTCGTGGTGTTCGTCGTCGAGAAGCGCCCGACGTGGTGGTTCGCGGCGCTGTGCCTCGTCGGGATGCTCAACCACGAGATCGCGATGTTCATCGGGCTCTGGCTCGTGATCGACGGCGTCCTGCGCCGCGCATGGGTGCGCGCCGGCGTCGGCGTCGCGTGCGTGGCGGCCGGGCTCGCGCTGATCGACATGCTGCGCTCGGCCCTGCTGATCGAGGAGACGGGGCCGAAGATCTTCGTCGACGCTCCGAAGGCGCTCGGGTCGTCGTTCTACTTCACGTTGCCGCACAACCTCTGGGAAGCGGGGCTGATCGTGCGGCACTGGGACTATCGCGTGCTGTTCCTCGTGATCGTGTTCGTGTTCGTGCTGCCCGTGATCGCGTGGTGGGTCGCGCAGCGCAACGCGGAGTGGCGCAGCCTCGCCCTGATGAACGTCGCGATGCTCGGATCGCTGCTGCTGTTCGGAATCCTGATCGAGACGCGGATCTACATCGTGATGATCCCGATGCTCGTGCTCGCGATCAGTGCGGCAGCTGCGCCTCGATCCGCTTGACCTGATGAGACAGCAGCGGGTCGTGGCGCGCGCGGTCGAGCACGGCGGGCACCTCGGCGTAGCGATGCAGGCGAACGAGCACGTCGGCGAGGCGCAGGTCGTCGAGCACCGGATGATCGGGCGACGCGATCGCCGTCCGCAGCGCCCACTCGGCTTCGTCGAGGCGGCCGAGCTCGACGAGGATCGTCGCGTACGTGCGCTGGTACATCTCGAGCTCGGGGTGGTAGCGCGCCGCGCGCCGCGCCCACCACACCGCGTCCTGCGGATGGTTCGCGAGCTCGAGCAGCACCGCGTAACGCCACGCCGCGCTCGACAGCCCCGACTCGGCCGCGGCCTGCGCGGTCCCGAGCGCCGCATCGTGCTCGCCGGTCTGCCACAGGATCTGCGACGCCTTCATCAGCAGGTGTGGCTCGCGCGGCCGCGCCGTCACGCCCGCGTGCAGGATCGCGAGGGCCGTGTTCGCGTCGCCTGCCGCGTAGATCGCGCTCGCGAGGTTCTCGCACATCTGCGGATCGCGCGGATTGGTCTCGAACGCGCGCGTGAACAGCTCGATCGAGTTTGTCCACGCCTGCTCCTCCTGCACCGAGCGCACGGCGAGCAGGCAGACGAGGCCGCCGGCGAGCGCGAGACGCAGCGTGCCGCGCAGCTGCTCGATCGCGAGCGCGATGGCGAGACACACGCCGAACGCGAACAGGAACGCGTAGCGATCGGCGACGAGGATGTGCACCGGCGCGATCAGATGGCTGATCGGCAGGAACCACGCGCCGATCCACGCGAGCGCGGCGAGGCGCAGCTTGTAGGTCTCGGCGGTGCGGCGCACGAGGGCGGCCGCGGCGGCGCCGAGCAGCGCGAGCACGCCGAGCACGAGGTCGAGCGCGCCCGGACCGTCGGACTGGATCGGATACGACAGCGCCGGTTTCTGCACGAGCGTCATGCTCTGCACGTAGTGGCCGAGCGAGCCGACCGCCGCCGCGAGCCGGGCGACGTGCGCCCCGCCCTCCTCCTCGTCGATCACGCGCATCTGCGATGCGATCACGACGACCGGCACGCTCGCCGCGACCGCCGCACCGCCGACGAGCACGATCGCGAGCCACCGGCTGCGCGCGCGCGGCAACAGGATCAGATCCCACGCCGCGAACGCGAGCGGCCCGAAGACGGCGGGCGCCTTCGACCACACGCCGCACACCGCGCACACCATCGCGAGCACGAGCCAGCCGATGCGCTGACTCGCGCGATAACGGATCCACGCGTGCCCGGTCGCCGCGACGAACAGCGCCGCGAGGATGCCCTTGCGCTCGCTCATCCACGCGACCGACTGCACGCAGATTGGATGCGTCGCCCACAGCAGCGTCGCGAGCCACGCGACCGCGGGCGGTACGCCCCAGCGGATCAGCAGCGTGCCGAACGCCCACAACAAGAGGCCGAACAGCAGCAGCTGCGAGACATGGGGCCCGTGCTGG
>JAFAOG010000104.1 GCA_019237945.1 Deltaproteobacteria bacterium
CTTCTTGGCCAGGGTCTGGGCGAGCAGGGTCTTGCCCGAGCCGGTCGGCCCGATCAGCAAGATGTTGCCCTTCTGCAGCTCGACGTCGGTTTGCTTGCCGCGCAGGCCGATGCGCTTGTAGTGGTTGTAGACCGCCACGCTCATCGCGCGCTTGGCGTCTTTCTGGCCGACCACGTAGCGGTCGAGCTCCTCCACAATCGCCCGCGGCGGCGGGTACTTCGGGCGCTCCGACGCCTCTTCCTTGGCGAGGATGTCGTTGCACAGAGTCACGCACTGATCGCAGATGAATACGCGCGGCCCGGAAATGAGCTTGCGGACCTCGCGGCGCTGCTTGCCGCAGAAGGAGCAGTGGAACTCTTCCATCCAGCTCCAATTCTTACATGTTTGGAGGCCGGGGCAATAGCGCCAATCGTCGGGGAAATACCCGGCGTGTCAGTGATGCCACAGCATCTTGACGCGGCGTGTGAAAGCCGGAGATCACTGCCTCTGTGCGAGCCGTCGTGATCTGCGGCGATCCGGAGCGCTCGGGTCGTGAACCCGGGTCGGTCGCCACGCTGCTCGTCGAGCTCGGTGGACGGGTCTCACTGGGCCGGTTCGATCTCTACGGGCTGGACGAGGAGGAGCTGCTCGCGCACCCGCCGGTCGCGGTCGTGGTCGAGGCCGGTGACGACATCGCGCGGGCCCAGAAATCGATCCAGAAGATCCGCGATGGCGGCCCGCTGCTCGAGGTGCCGATCCTGCTCGCGGTGACGGTCGCGAAGCTGTCTGCGCTCGACTTCTCGATCGGCTTTGACGACTTCGTGCTGATGCCGATCGTGCCCGCGGAGCTGTACGCGCGGCTGCGCCAGCTCGACTGGAAGAGCGCGACGTTTGGCTCCGACGAGGTGATCAAGATCGACGACCTCCTGATCGACATCGCCGGCTACGAGGCGCGGATCGCGGGCCGCCGCATCGACCTGACGCACCAGGAGTTCGAGCTGCTGCGGTTCCTGGCGCAGCACCGCGGTCGCGTCTTCACGCGTCAAGCGCTGCTCGAACGCGCGTGGGGCTACCAGTACGCGGGCGGCACGCGCACCGTGGACATCCATGTACGTAGGGTACGCAGCAAGCTGGGCGCGGCGGGCGAATTGATCGAGACCGTGCGCAACGTCGGCTACAAGATGCGCGGCTAGGTTACCATCGAGCCGTGGCAGGTCGCGCCTCGATCGTCGGAGCCGCCGAGACCAACGTCGGCAAGGTCCGCGATCACAACGAAGACTCGCACTTCATCGATCCGGAGACCGGGATCTTTGTCGTGTGCGACGGCATGGGTGGCCATGCCGCGGGCGAGGTCGCGAGCGCGATCGCCGTGCAGACCGTGCGCGAGGCGTGGGCGAGCGATGCGACGCAGAAGGTCGCCGAGCAGTGGCTGCAGCGCGGCACGCCGGAGGCGCACAAGCGGCTGCTCAGCGCGATCACGCAAGGCGTCGTCGACGCGCACGACGCGATCATCGCCGAGACGAAGGCCGATCGCGGCAAGACGGGCATGGGCACGACGATCGTCGGCTGCATGGTCGTCGGCGGCGAGATGGTGTTCGCGCACTGCGGTGACTCGCGTGCGTACCTCGTGCGCGATGGCATCGCGATGCAGCTGACCGAGGACCACACGCTGCTCGCGCGGTTGCTCGCAGCGGGCGTCGATGTCGATACCGAGGGCGAGGGCTCGCGGTTCAAGAGCATGCTGACGAACGCGCTCGGCATCGGCCAGGAGTGCAAGGCGTCGACGTTCGTCGTGCCGCTCGCCGATGGCGACCGCTTCCTGCTGTGCAGCGACGGCATCACCGAATACGTCAAGGAGCACGAGATCGGCGAGGTCCTCGGCAAGGCGCCGTCGCCCGCGCGCGCCGCGCAGAAGCTCGTCGACATGGCGCTCGATCGCGGCGGCGGTGACAACGCGACCGCGCTCGTCGTGCGCGTGCTCGAGGCGGGCGAGATCTCGCGGCCGAGCGAGGAGCTGCGCAAGGAACAGGCGGCGATCTTCGCGTGCCCGCTGTTCGCGAAGTGCAACCCGCAGCAGCGGCTGCGTGCGCTTCGGATCGCGTTGCCGCGTGATCACGCCGCCGGCGAGCGAATCCCGGCGATGACGCTCGGCGATCGCGTCGCGTGGATCATCATCGAAGGCCAGCTCGATCAGGACGGTGCCGTGCTCGGACCGGGCGCGCTTGTCTATCCCGAGGCCCTGCTGCCCGATCGCCCGCTGCCCGACAAGGACGGGCTCGCCGTGCCGCGGACCGAGGTGCGCGCGCTCGCGCTGCGCTCCGACGACTTCCGCGAGCTGTGCGACGAGGATCCCGATCTCGCGGAGCAGCTGATGGCGGCGCTCGGCGAGGAGATCACGAATCGCGCGAAGCGCCGGCTCGAGCCGACGCCCGAGGTCGACTGGCGTCGCACCACGGATCCGGACATGGAGAACGGCCCGACGCTGACGCCGGGGACCGTGATGTCGCCGTTTGCCGAGACCCGCACGGCGACGCGCAACATGCGGCCGCGCACCGATCCGGGGATTCCCAAGATCGACAACGAGCTGTCACGCCGCACGACCGATCCAAACGTGCCGGTGCGGGCCGCGACCGAGCCGCCTGCGCTGCCCGAGACGCCGCCTCCCGGCGAGAGTCGCGCGCGCACGAACACCGATGTCGGCGGTCCGCCATCGCCGCGCGCACCGGCTGTTCCCGTGCTGCCGTCGCTGCCGAACCCGTTCCGCCAGCAGGCGCGCGGCTCGACGCCGCCGGCAGCGCCGCAACCGCTCAAGTCGGGCAAGGCCGAGACCGAGGCCGCGCTCGATCACGCGATGGACAAGATCACCGGCGACGTCGACGAGATGTGGGCCGAGACTCCCGAGGAGAGCCAGCCCGAGACGAAGCCGGAGTTCATCACGGGGCGCAAGCGGACCGAGAGCGGCGAGCAGTCGCAGCCGACCGAGATCGTCGTCGAGGCGGACGAGCCGCCCGAGGATGTCGTGCGCGCGGCGAAGGCACCTGTGTCGGCGCCGCCGCCACCGTCGGAGCCGGAGATCCAGATCACGCGGCTCGCCGAGGAGGCCGACAAGTCGGAGAGCGACGGCGAGGTGATCGAGATGACGGTCGATGACTCCGAGCCGCAGAAGAAGCCGAGCGATCACTCCGAGCCGGAGATCCTGATCGTGCGGCCGGGGCGTGCGATCACCGCCGACGACACGCCGCTCGTCGCGGGTGCGATCGATACGAAGCGCCCGAAGCGCGGCACCGACGCGTAGCGACTACGGGCGGGTGTACTCGGTGAGGTCCATCGTGACGTCGCCGAGCTCCGTGTGCGCGAGCATCTTGAGCGGCACGCGATCCGCATCATCGGACAGCCACACGCTGAACGTGCGCGCGGGCTTCTCCTCCTCGACGCCCATGTTCGGGCGCGCGCGATACGACGCGCCGTCGATGTGAATCGCGCGGCGGTTGCCGTCGCCGGTGCCGATCGTCTCGGTGCCGATGAACTTGACGTCGACGCGCCACAGCCGGCGGCCACCGACGACGAACACGGTGCGCATCGTGCCGGGCGCCGGGCGCCAGCCGCGGATCTGCGCCATCGCCGAGTGCGTGTCGTGGACGGTGACCTTGCCGAAGTCGACGCGAAACGTGTGCGGCGTCGGATCGTCGCTCTTGTGATAGACGATGTTCGCGATCGATCCGGTGAACGTCGCGTTCGCGGTGGTCGTCCTGCCGCCTTGCTCGACGAGCGTATCGAGCAGCAGCGGCCGGCCCGTCTGCATGTCGATCGTCGTTGTCGCCTCGTCGACGATCTTCTTGATCAGCGCGGCGGCGCCCACGGTCTCGGCGCGCGACTTCACGACGACCGCGCGATGGCCTTCGTAGTCGCCGAGCTCACCGACCGCGAGGCGCGCTTCGCCGGCGAGCACGCCGCCGAGTCGGACCTCGAACGCCATCGACTCGCCGGGGTTGAGGCCGACCTCGCTCGCGGGAGCCACCACCGTCGGGACGGGCTTGGGCGCGGGCAGCGTCATCGCCTCGGCGCCGGCGCATCCGGCCAGCGCGAGCAACGAGATCCATGCGCTCCCCATCGAGACTAGGATGAACGAACCACCGCCGGTGGCAAGCCTGATAGCGTTGCCGCGATGAGCGCGGTCACGACGCTTGGCATCACGCTCGGCGATCCGGCGGGAATCGGTCCAGAAATCGTCGCAGCGACGCTCGCGAAGCTGCCAGATGAATGGATTCGCCGCGTGATCGTCTATGGCGATCGCGGTCCGCTCGAGCGCGGCGCGCGGGCGATGGGCGTCACGCTGCCCGAGGTGATGATGGCGTCGCCGGGCACGGGCGAGCGCGCGATCGCCGGCGCACCCGACGAGACGACCGGCGCGGCGCAGATCGGCTACCTCGAGACGGCGGTCGCCGACGCCGCGGCCGGCCGCATCGGCGCGATCGTCACCGCCCCGATCAGCAAGACGTGGGCGAAGCGCGCGGGGTTCGCGTTCCCCGGCCACACCGAGATGCTCGCGGATCGGCTCGGCGCGCGCGACGTCGTGATGATGTTCGCGGGCCCGACGATGAAGGTCGCGCTCGCGACGATCCACGTGCCGCTCGCCGATGTGCCGCGGACGCTGACGACCTTCGGCGTGCGCCGCACGATCGAGCTCGTCACCGAATCGCTGCTCCATGACTTCGGTATCGCGGCCCCGCGGATCGGCGTCGTCGGTCTCAACCCGCACGCCGGCGAGGGCGGGCTGATCGGCCGCGAGGATCGCGACATCATCGCGCCGGCGTGCACGACGTGCCGCACCGCGACCGTCGAGGGGCCGCTCGTGCCCGATGCCGCGTTTCGCATGAGCTACGACGCGTTCGTCGCGATGTATCACGACCAGGGCTTGATCCCGGTCAAGCTCGTCGACTTCGACGAGAGCGTCAACATGACGCTCGGTCTGCCGATCGTGCGCACGTCGCCCGATCACGGCACGGCCTACGACATCGCCGGCAAGGGCGTCGCACGCGCGATCTCGATGCAGCGCGCGGTCGAGCTCGCGGTCGCCGTCTTAGGGCGGCGGTAGGTACACCTTGACGGGATGGACCTCGTACCAGCCGTGGTCGGGGTCGTAGCGATACGTGCCGACGGCGATCACTTCCTGATCGACGGCGGGATCCATCACCGCGCCGCCGGGCGTCGCCGGATCTTTGTAGGGCGGGCCGTTCTCGGTCGTGACGCCGAACTGGTCGTAGCCGATGTCGCTGATCGGGTACGGAATCGGCTCGTCGATGTGCATCTGATCGTGCGTGTCGCCGTCCTGGGCCGCCACCGGCGACAGCAGCGAGCCGCGCACGCAGATTTCTTTCCCGGTGACGAATCGCCCGCCGACGACGTCGCGCATCGTGTAGATCCGCGGGCACAGCGACGCGACCGTCGAGCCCGGCGCGACCGTGCACAGGTGGCGGCCGATGTCCTGCGTCGGGAAGTAGTGCGCGGTGTACGGGCCGGTCGCCGCGATCGCATGCGATGCGTCGCAGACTTCGCCGAGCGGGCAATCGGCGTCGGTGTCGCAGGCGCCGTTGACGTCGCGCCACGGATCCGCCCAGTAGATCTCGCGCGGCGGTGGCACGCACTTCATCGTCGCGCGGTCACAGACGAGGCGCGCGTTGCAGGCCTGATCGAGCGTGCACGCTTCGCCGGGGCCGGCGAGCGGCGGCGGCGCGCCCGACACGACCTCGATCGTCGCGTCGTCGATCACCGGCAGATCGATCTCGCGCGTGTTCCACGGGATCTTGTGGAGCGTGCCGGTGACCTTGAGCTTGGTCCCGATCTCCGGCAGCGGGTTGGCCGGATCGATGTCGGTCAGGTGGATGCCGAGGCTCCACGCGGCGGCGAGCGCGCCGTGGCTGTACTGCGGGTTCGTCTGGACGACCTCGGGCGGCACCTTGCTGCGGATCAAGATGTAGTGGTCGGGTGTGCGCGGGTACTTGGCGCCGGTGTCGTCGTACGCGGGGACGCGGCCGCGCAGCTCCTCCGCGTCATCCTCGATGATGTAGCTGGGATCGTTGGGATGCTCGGCCAGCTCGGCGCGCCGGGCGGCGGCCTGCGTCGAGTCGTAGCTGACCGCAAAGACATCGCCGATCACCGTCACCTTTTGCCCGTCCTTGCCTTTCGCGGCCTGCTCGGGCGTCTGCACGCCGCTCCCGCCGTCGCCGCACGCCGCCACCGCAGCGAGGAGAACCGCCACGAAAATTTCATCCATGCCCGGAGACTACTGTGAGATCGTGGCGAACGTGAGAGCCCTGTTGATCCTCGTCGCGATGGGCACCACGGCGTCGGCGGATCCATGGCGGTTCACGAGCTGGGACGAGATCGGTGTCCTGCGCACGCGGCTCGACATGGCCGACGGCTACGCGGTCACCGGCGAGGCAGTGCGGTTCGCGCCGCACGTCCCGATCGGCCCCAACGTCTACATCGGCGCCGAGCTCGACACCGGCTCGCTGAGCGGCCGCGTCCCGAGCGATGCGACCTATCGATCGTCGACAGGCGGCGGCGAGCAGGTGCCAACGGCTGCCGCGACCGGCAAGTACGGCGCGGTGCGGGCGCTGATCGGCGTGCGCATGCGGTTCGGCATGCTGTCGGTCGCCGGCGAATTCGCGGCCGGCCTGCACGCGGCCGATCTGCAGGACGCGTACGGCCAGGAGATCAGCGCGACGCACGCGAACTCGACGGAGCTCGAAGGCCGCGCGCGCGTCGACCTGTGGGTGTCGCCGCGGCTGACGGTCGGCGCGATCGCGGGCGTCGGCCTCGACGATTCGCGCGACGCGACGGCCGGCCTGATGCTCGGCTATCACTTCGGCAACTACGACGGCATGCGGTGACGCGCCTGGCGCTCGCGATCGTCGGCGCGCTGTCCGCGACGGCCTCCGCGGAGACGGTCACCGGCGACACCTGGCTCGAGCTCGGCGCGATGCGCGCGCGGACCGCGATGCCCGACGGTCACGAGGTCGACGGCTCGTCGTGCTCGCTTTGCACGTCGGACCCTACGATGGACGCTCGGCGAGCGACGACGATCCGTCGTTCAGCGCGATTCGAATGCGCTGAGGCTAGTACAGCGCGCGCAGCGCTTCGGTATCCGAGATGATGACCTTGCGGCCTTCGGTCTGGATCAGGCGCTTGCGCTTGAACTGACTGAGCGTGAGCGAGACGGTCTCGCGCGTCGAACCGATCAGGTTCGCGAGCTCCTGGTGCGTGATCTTGAGCGCGACCAGCGTGCCGCGCGCATCGTCGACGCCGTACTCGCCCGCGAGCTTGACGAGCAGCTCGGCGAGCTTGCTCGAGACATCGCGGAACACGAGCGCCTCGACCTTGTTCTCGAGCTCGCGGCGACGAACGATCATCAGGCGCGTCATCGCGAGTCCGAGCTGCGGATGGTTGTGCATCAGCTCTTCGAAGTGCACGCGATCGATCTCGGAGAGCAGCGCGTTCTCGACCGCCTCCGCCATCTCGGTGCGCGGGCCGCCATCGAGCAAGCAGCTATCGCCGAACAGCTCGGCGGGGCCGTGATAGGCGAGGGTCAGCGACTTGCCGTCGCGCGTGACCTTGCTGACCTTGATGCGGCCGCCGTGCACGAAGAACAGCGAGCGGCCCGGGTCGCCGGGCAGGTAGACGACGTCGCGGCGGCGCGCTTCGCGCAGCTCGACTCGCTCGGCCATGCGCGCGATCGCATCGGGCCCCAGGTCGGCGAGCAGTGGAACCTTTCGCAGATACCAGAGGACGCGCTTGGGCTCGGGCACGTTCGAACTGTAGCAGGGCTCGCAAGTTCGCGCGCGGTGGTCGGGATCCTTACAAAACTCCCCTCGTGGTTTCAGGTGGTTAGGCGAGGGATCGCCGTTGCCCCAATCCGGACGTTTCAGCGCGCGCGGCGCATCCGGCAACGCGGCTCGTGCGAGCACGCGCGGTACTCGTAGATCGCGCCGAGCAGGATTGCCGTGCCCGCCGCGACCATGAACGCGCCCGCGGCGACCGCGCCGTTGGCGTCCTTCTCCTCGCCGAACGCGGCGAGCGCGAGACCACCGGTCGCGTATGCGCCGCCGAAAATCATGGCGCCGATCTCGAACGGCCGCGTCTCCGATGGCGGGCCGCCGTTGCGATCCGAGATCAGCGACTCGCCGCGCACCGAGACGACGTTGTCGGCCGGTGTGACGAGATCGAGCGCGAAGCGTGGGGCGAGGAGCCAGCCGTGGCGGCCGCGCGTGCCGTCGTCTTCGAAGACGTAGCGCACGTGGAGCTGACCGTCGGTGGTGTGCACGAGCTGGTCGGGCGTGCCGTCGAGCACGAGCACCGACGATTCGAGGATCGCGCGGCGCTTCCAGCCGCGACACGCGTTGCACCACGCCTCCAGCGCCGCGCCGTCGCGCACGACCCACGCGTCGGTCGACGGCTCGCGCACGAACGCGGCAGCTGGGACATCGCCGCGCGCGCTGCCCTCGGCGAGGATCTCGGCGCCCGCGGCGTGCACGGAGACGCGCGCCGGATCGCGCAGCGTGATCGTGACCGTGTCGTCGCGCAGCACGCAGCTCGAGAGCAGGAGCAAGAACGCGTGGCGCACGCGTCGAGCGTCGCGCGGGGTGATGCGCGGGCCGCGTGAAGTTGCGGTGAAGCGCCTGAAGAAGCGATGAAGCTAGACGACGAGGTCCGCGGGCTCGCCGCGCGTGCCGATGCGGACGGTCGCGTCGCGCCACGATGGATCCTTCGCCATGCGCTCCGCGAGCGGCGCGACGACCAGGTCCTCGATCGTGCGGCGCAGCGGTCGTGCGCCGAGCTCGGGATCGTGACCGAGGCGGGCGAGCTGCGTGCGCGCGGATGGCGTGAGCTCGAGGCGAAGGTTGCGCGCGGTGATGCCGGGGCGGAGGCGGAGCTTCGCGAGCTCGAGCTCGACGATGCGCTCGAGCGCGGGCGGCGGCAGCGGCTTGAACGCGACGATCGCATCGAGCCGGCCGATCAGCTCGGGGCGGAAGAACTGGCGGATCGCGGCAGATGGATCGGGTGCGGCGTCGGGATCCGAGGAGAAGCCGGCCGGCTTGGGATCGGCGGCGCCGAGGTTCGTCGTCATGACGATCAACGTCATGCGGAAGTCGACGAGCCGGCCGAATGCATCGGTGAGGCGGCCTTCGCCGAGCACGCCGAGCAGCAGATCGAACGCGGCGTCGGCGGCCTTCTCGATCTCGTCGAACAGGACGACCGAGAGCGGCTGGCGACGGATCTTGTCGGCGAGCGATGTGCCGGCGGGCGACGGTGTGATCAGCCGCGCGATCGCCGAGCCGGTCGTGATCTCCGACATGTCGATGCGCACGAGGCGCTCGGCGTCGCCGAACAGGTAGCGCGCGAGCTGCTTGGCGAGCTCGGTCTTGCCGACGCCGGTGGGGCCCGCGAACAAGAGGGCGCCGACCGGGCGCTGCGGATCGTCGAGGCCGGCCTTGAGGCGAGCGATCACGCGAGCGGCCGTCGAGCACGCCGCGTCCTGGCCGATCACGCCCTTCGCGAGCTCGCCCGCGATCGCCTTGGTGTCGAGCGCCTTGTCGGGGGAGAGCAGATCGACGGGCAGCCCGGACCACGCGCCGAACACGCGCACGAGGTCGTCGAGCTCGAGGCGCGCGTGCTTGTGCAACGAGCAGTAGTCGACGAACGCGAGCGCCTTGCCCGGGAATGCGCTGTCGCGGCGGAACGCGGCCGCGAGCTCGATCAGGCGGCGCGCGGCGTCGTGGGTCAGCTCGACCTTCGGATCGAGGCGCTGACCGTACGGCTCGAGCAGCGCGATCACGTGCGCGGTGCTTGCCTCGGGGACGCGGACGATCCGGAAGCTGTCGATCAGCGCGGGCTGGCGCTGGCGCGCGCGCACGAGCTCGGCCTCGTCACACTCGGCGACGAGCGGCAGCTGGCCCGCGATCACGGCCGGCGCGAGCAGGTCGGCGATCGACGCGCCATCGGACATCGGCGCCATGATGTCGGTGAGGCGATCGACGTAGAGGAGGTCGGCGCCGCCCTCGAGCTCCTTGACCATCGCGAGGCAGCGTTGCTGCCACATGCCGAGATAGACCATGCCGGCGACGATGCGATCGGCGCTCGTGGCCCACACGCGGTGCTTCGGCCCCTTCGCCCGGCCGCGTTCGAGCAGCGCGCGGGCGATGCGGCGGACGATCGCGGTCTTGCCGCAGCCGCGCGGCCCGACGAGCAGCACGTTCGGCATCCGCTTGCTATCGAGCGCCGGCAGCAGCTGATCGAACGTCGGATCGACGCCGACCGTCGGCGGCAGCCGGCCCGCGCGCGCGAGCTCGACCCAGTCTTCCGCGACCGCCTCGAGCGTCGGGGCCGGCGTGCGCTCGTCGCCCGATTTCTTCGTCGTGCGGATCGGCGCTTCGATCGGCGACCACTCGACGATCTGCTCGTCGAGCTCGCGGCGCAGATCGTAGAGCGAGGCCGCGTTGTCGCCGACGAGCGCCGCGAACACGAGCGAGCGGATCGTGTCGGGGACGGCGTCGAGGTCCTCGGCGACGAACGACCAGTCGAAGCGCGGCACGATCACGCGATACAGCGTCGCGCCTTCGAGCTTGGCGGCGGCGTAGGCGAGGCGGATCGGCACCGTCGCGCCCGCGATCACGTAGCCGCGCGGATCGGGGCGGCCAGGATGGATGTCGATCTCGATGCGGCGCAGCTCGAGCTGCTCGGTCCAGATGTAGCGCGCGGCCTCGTCGGAATCGTCGGTCGCGAGCGCGGCTTGCGGCGCGAGGCGCTGGAGCGCGGTCTCGACGTCCTCCGCCATCGACGCGGGCGGCGGGCGATCGAACAGCGTGCGGAACCGCCGCAGCAGCACGGCCGAGTAGAGGCCGCCGTGATGCTTGGTGACGAACACGCGGAAGCTCGGCTTCATGACCGACTCCACGCGAGACACCACGCCCGACGCACGGCGGTCGGCACATCACGATAGAGGCCCTTGTCGACCCAGCCCGTCGAGAAATCCTCGATCTCGACCGTCATCGGCTCGCCGGCACGCAGCGACGGGCGATACGTGATCGTGCGCGCGACGGGCAGCAGCGCGTCGGGATTCGGCGGCAGCGCGCCACCCTTGTCGAGCACGCGCTCGAGCTCGCGGCGCGCGGCGACGTGGGCGCGCAGTGTCTCCTCGGCGGTGTGGGGCGCGCCGGCGCGGACCTCGACGCGCACGATGTCGGGCTCGGAGCCGGCGGCGCGCAGGAACCACGTGCCGTGCTCGCCGGCGAGCGCGTCGCGCACGAACAGGCCGCGCAGCACGAGCGCCATGTCCTCGACGAGCGGCGAGACACTGACGTTGTCGACCTTGCGGATCGTCTTGCCGTCGGTGATCGCGGCGTCGTCGAGCCATGCCGGCTGGCCGAGCACGTGCGCCGCGATGTAGACGCCGCCCGTCGAGGCCTTCTGGCCGACGCGCGAGAGCACGATCGTCGCCGCGTGCGCATCCGGGTCGAGCAAGCGAGGGAGCGCGCGCTCGACCAGCAACGTTTCCGCGATGCCTTCGATCAGCGCGTCGCGGCTCGCGGGTGGGCGCGTCGGGCCGCCGCGGCGGCGCTCGGTCGGATCGTCGTCGTCGTGCGGATCGCGGCCGAACAGTTGATGGAGCGCGGCGACGCGCGTCTCGAGCTCGTCGAGGTAGTAGCGCAGCTCGCCGGTCGCCTCTTCCTTCGCGCGGCGCAGGTGCGGCGACTGCGCGATGCGCTCGAGCGACGTCAGCGCCTTGGCGATCGCAGGCTCGAGGCCGGCCGTCGCGAGATCGAGCGCACCGGCGAGGATGTAGGTCCCGGGCTCGGCCGCGCGCTCCGTCATCGGCTCGAGCGAGGCCTCGATGCGGCCCGCGTTCTCGGCGAGCCGGATGATGCGCAGGCGCGCCGGGGGAGCACCGGCGAGCAGGTCGGTCAGCGAGCCCGCGACGTGATCCTCGAGCCAGCGCTTGACCGTGCGCGCGCCGTAGCGCGGATCGAACGCGTCTTCGACGGCGCGCCGCCGCACGGCCGCTCCGGCGTACACGAACGTGTTGCGCTCGCGCAGGCCGCGGCGGCCGAGCAGCTTCGACAGCTCCTTGTCGACGACCTTCGCCGCGACCTCGTGCGTGAGCGGCTCGAACGGCACGACCTGATCGATGCGGTTGAACAGCTCGATCGGGAAGAAGTCGCGCACCGCCTTCGCGACGTCAGCGAGGATGCGATCGCGCGCGTCGCCAAAGCCGATTGGCGCCGCATTCTTGCTGCCGAGGTTCGACGTCATGATCACGACGGCGCTCGCGAAGCTGGCGACCTCGCCGGCGGCATCGGTCAGGCGGCCCTCGTCGAACAGCTGCAGCAGCAGGTGGAGCACCTGCGGATGTGCCTTCTCGATCTCGTCGAGCAGCACGACGCAGAACGGCTGCGCGCGCACGCGCGACGTCAGCAGGCCATCGGGGTTCCAGCGGTCGCCGATCAGCCGCGAGACCGCATCGGGGCCGCTCATCTCACCCATGTCGATGCGCACGAACCGCGACGGATCGCCGTAGAGGTACTCCGCGATCGCGGTCGCGAGCTCGGTCTTGCCGGTGCCGGTCGGGCCGGTGAACAGCATCACGCTGACCGGGCGGCCCGCATCGGCGAGGCCGGCGCGGACCTTGACGATCACATCGGCGGCGGCGCGCGTCGCCGTCGGCTGGCCGATCACCCGGGCCGCGAACGCCTGCTCGACCTGCTGCGGATCGAGCGGCTGCTCGAGCGTGATCAGCGCGGGCGCCAGACCGGTCGTGCGGGCGAGGTAGTCGAGGACGTCGTTCGGCGTGACCGGGCGGCGCGTCCCGTCCGGAGACTGCTGCGCGGCGAGCTCGGCGACCCGCCGCACGATCTCGATCGCGACGCCGGGCCGCGCGCGCCACGGAAACAGCGCGGCGCCGAGCTCGAGCGCGGTGCGCGGCACGAACGGATGGACCTCGATCGTCTTGAGCCGCACTTCGAGCGCGCGGATCTCGTGGAGCAGCAGCTGCGCGGTCTCGCCGGGCGACGCCGCCGGTACGCTCACGCGCGACAGCGCCTCGGCAAGCCCCGGTGCATCACGCTCGAGGCGGGCGAGCTGCTCGGGCGTCATCTCGGCGATGATCGCGAGGTCGCCGCGGCGCACCGGGCCGCGAAAGAAGTCGGCGAAGCTGCGCTCGCTCTGGCGCGACTGACCGAGCCGGCCGAACAGGTGCAGGTCTTCGATCCAGAGGATTCCCTTGCGGCGGCGCGCTTCGTCGAGCACGGCGAGGCAGCGCTCCTCCCACTCGCCGAGATGCGACATGCCGGCGATCAGCCGCTTGCCGCTGATGCGCCAGACGTGATGGCACTTGTCGAGGTTCTTGTGGATCGGGTGACCGTCCTCGGCGAGCCGGTCCGCGATCCACTGGTGGATCAGCATCGTCTTGCCGGCGCCGGGCGGGCCGACGACCGCCGCGCTGCGCGGGCGCGCACCACTCATGAGATACGCGAGCCGCTCGCGATACGGCGAGCGCGGGACGCCGACGCGCAGCGTGCCTTGCGCCATTCGCTGCGTCTCGTCGACGCCGAGCTGGTACAGCACGCGATCCGGACGCGGCGCGGCGGCCCCGGCCCGCGGATCCTTCTTGCGCGACGGCAACAGGTCGATCAGCGACTGCGGCTCCGCGGAGAACGCGACGGTGACGAGGCGCTCCTTGCCGTTGCAGAGCAGCGGCTCGAGGTCCGATTCGTCCTCGATGTCGCTCCAGTGCTCGCGCGCGAGCAACAGGCCGAGCGTCGCGATCTCGCTGCGGTCGTCGGTGACGAACCACATGTCGCGCCGGTTCGGGTGGTAGCAGAACAGCCGCTGCTCGCCGTCGGAGACCCAGCGCGGCTCGACGATGATCGGCATCTGCCCGTGGACGTGCCCGCCCTTGCTCTTGACGTCGACCGGCACGCGCACGAGCTCGGTGCCGAGCGGCAGCTGGAACAGCTCCTGCTCGCCGGGGGCGGCGCGGCGCAATGCATCGCGCAGGCGCTCGATCATCCGCTCGGGCATCTTTGCCGCCGAGACGTCGTAGAGGTTGCACGGGTACTTGCCGGGGACGAGCGCGATCCACTCGTCGTCGCCGTCGTGGTTCTCGTAGAACACGCCAACCGTGAAGTCGATCATCATGGGATGGCCGACTCCTTGAGCGGGTGCTCCCAGCGCCACAGTGGATCGAGGTCGTCCTTCTTCGCGGTGAGCACGCGAACGACCGCCGCTTCTTCGAGGCGCTGCGCGAGCTCGGTCCACGGCGCGGCGATCTCATCCTCGCCGACGACGACGCGGTCGGAGGGAATCGTCACCTCGCGGATCGGGGCGCCGCGCGCGGCCTTCGGCGTCGGTGGGCCGGGCAGCTTCATCCACTCGGCGGCCGAGAGCTCGGATTTCGGCTCCAGCGCGTCGACCCACACGTGCGCCGGCTCGCCGGCGAGCCCGACGAACCGATGCAGGCCGCCCTCGAGGCCGAACAGCAGATCGGCGCCAGTGCCGCTGATGCGCACGAGCGCCGCGGTCGGCGGGTGCTTCGCGATGTAGTCGGCGTCGCGCGGCGGCCCCCACGGGTGATGCCAGCCGGGGCCTTCCTCGCCCCACAGGTGCGCCGACGCGCCCCAGCCGTGATGCGCGGCGGCGCGGAGCACGAGCGAGATCCACGCGACGGTCGCGGCGCGCGCGTCGGGCGTGTGAACGAGCAGCGTCGCGCCGGGCTTCTTGGGGCGCAGCGCGGTCAGCAGCCAGAACAGATCGCGGCGAAACCGGTCGCGCTGCGCGATCGCGCCGTCGATCAGATCGACCGCGTCGATATCCTTCGCGAGCGCCTCGAGGCAAAGCTCCTCGGCGGTGCACAGCTCGCCGCGATGCGCGCGACACGCGCCGAGCAACGACGACAGCCGCGCATGCTCCGCGCTGAGCCGGGCAAGCTCGGCGCCGGGCAGGCCCGCCTTGCCGGCTTCCTTGCGCGCGGCCGTCGCGAGCGTGCCCTCGATCTCGGAGAGCTTCGCGGCAACCGACTGCGCGGCGGGCAACGCGAGCTCGCGCTCGGTATCACGGCGCAATTCGCCGAGCGCGAGGGCCGAGCGCACCATGCGGCGGCCGGTCGCGGCGGAGCGCCGCCACAGCGACACGTGGACATCGCCGAGTAGCTCGCCGATCCGCGCGCCGGCGGGTCGCGTCACCGGCTCGTCGGGTGCGCGCACGGTCAGCGTGCCGCCGTGGCCCTCGCTGCCGGCCTTCGCGAGCAGCCGCGCCGCGGGGGTAACGAGCGCCTGATCGAGGTGGCGGCGCAGCGCGCGGGCGCCGAGCTCCGGCGAGAAGCCGCTGTCGGCGAGGCGCGCCGTCGCGGCGGGCGAGATGTCGAGCAGCACACCCGCTTGCGTGAGGCCGCGCCGCTCGGCGAGGCGCGCGATCGCGATGTCGGCGATCTTCGCGATCTCGGCGGGGCGCAGCGCGTGGAACACGACGATCTGATCGAGCCGGTTGACGAGCTCGGGCCGGAACGCGCCGATCACGGCGTCGCGATAGCGCCGCTCCTCGCGTGCGTCGTCGTCTTCGGCGGGCCCCATCCCGAGCCGGCCCTTCGCGCTGCGCGTGCCGAGGTTCGACGTCAGGACGATGATCGCGTTGTGGAAGTAGGTCGTGTGGCCGCGCCCGTCGGTCAGGCGCGCTTCGCCGAGCACTTGCAGCAGCAGATCGAAGACGGCGGGATGCGCCTTCTCGATCTCGTCGAGCAACACGACGCCGAACGGCTGCGACTTCACCGCCGAGGTGAGCCGGCCCTCGTCGCCCGCGCCGCCAAACAGCCGCTCGGCCGCCCACGGATCGGTGTACTCGCTCATGTCGAGGCGCACCATCTTGTCGGGCGAGCCGAACAGGTACGCGGCGACCGAGCGCGCGAGCTCCGTCTTGCCGGTGCCGGTCGGCCCGACGAACAACAGGCTCGCGAGCGGCTTGTCGGCGGGGCCCAGGCGCGCCTTCGCGACGCAGATCGCATCGGCGACGCGTCTCACCGCCGCGTCCTGGCCGATCATTCGCTTGCGCAGCGCCGCGATGACATCGCTTTGCGCGATCGCTCGCTTGTCGTCGAGCAGCGCGATCGGCACGCCGGTCGCCCACGAGAACGCGCTGTACAGCTCGCTCTCGCCGAGCAGCTTGCCCTGGCCCTTGTCGTCGCGCGCCTGATCGTGCGCGACGCGCAGCTCCTCGAGCAGCCGCACCGCCTTGCCCGGAAACGCGCGGTAGGGCAGGTAGCGGCGCGCGAGATCGACCGCGGTCGGCACCATCGCGGCGTCGATCTGCGGGCGATGCGGCTGCGTCTGCTTCCACTGCGCGGCCCACGCCTGGCACGCCGCGATCGTCGTCGGCACGTCGGTCGGGGCGACCTGCACGCGCAGCATCGCGCCGATCAGCGACACGTCGTGGCGCTCCGCGCGGTCGAGCGCGACGGCCGTCAATTCGCCGACGATCCGCACGCGGCCGTCGACGACGTGCCGCCGCATCGCGGCGCCGAGATCGATGCCACCCTCGGCGGGCTTGTCGGCGAACAGCGCGCCGTAGTCGTCGAAGTAGAGGATCGCGTCGAGCGCCTCGGCCGCCGCGAGCACGTTCGCGACGCGCGCCTGCCACTCGCCGAGCCCGCTCGCGCCCGCGATCAGCTCGGACGCGCTCGTCGCCCACAGCTCGCGGCTCGGATTCGCGGCCGCCCACGCGTGCACGAGCGCGCTCTTGCCGGCCGCCTCGTCGCCGACGAGCAGCACGCTGCGCCGGCGCCGGTTGTCGAGCGCGCGCGTCAGCTCGCCGAGCTCCTTGTCGCGCCCGACGAGCGGCGGCACCGGATCGTGGACGCGGATGCGACGCCCCGCCGCCTCGAGCGTCGCGAGCGCCTGCCGCTTGCGCTCCGCATCGGCGAGTGCCTTGCGCCCCTGCGCCTGCTGCAGCGGCGTCGTCGCGAGCTCGACCTCGATCGGCTCGAGCGACGTGGGCGCCCACGTCATCAGGCGCTTCCAGCCGTCGAGATCGAGGGCGAGCGCCTGCGGCAGCACGCTCAGCTCGGCGGCGAGCCGCGTCGCGATCACCTCGGTACGCGGCACGTAGCACGCGTGATAGATGACCGGCACGAACACCCAGTGCCCGCTCGGCTCCGCCGCTTCGCGCGGCTCGGGCACGCAGATCGCGGGGATGCGAGCGTGCTGCGCGCGACCGAGGCGGCCGGGCAGGTCGGGACGCGGCAGCTCGACGTCGACATGCTCGACGCGCACGCCGGCCGGCAGCAAGAAGCGCGCGACGGTGGTCGGCCGCGCCTCGTCGGGAAGCTCGGAGAGCGCGAGCTCGAGCTCGCTGCGCGTCTTGTCCTCGCCGCCGTACGAGCACACGGCGGGCGCGGCGACCGGAGCGAGCTCGTCGTTGTCGCTGGCGTGCTGGCGGCGCACGGCGAGCGTCTGGAAGCGCAGCTTCGTCTCGCTCATGCGGCCTTGCCTCGCGGCATCGCGAGCACGACCGCCGCGGCGACGAGCGCCGAGGTGCACGCGAGCGTCGCGGGCGGCGACGCGACGAGCGCACGGCCAAGCGCGGGCACTTCATCGCGCTCGAGCACGATCACGATCGCGTTGTTGAGCAGGTGCGCGACCATGCCAGGGACCACCGAGCCGGAGCCTACCGCGAGAACGCCCAGCACGAACGCGAGCGGCAGCGTTCCGAGCATCTGCGCCGGCGCGAGGTGATACGCGGAGAACGCGACCGCCGACACGACGATCGCGAGCGCCGCCCCGCGCTGCGCGAACGACCGCGCGAGCACGCCCCGGAACACGAGCTCCTCGGCGAATGCCGGCACGATGCCGAGGCATGCGAGCGGGACGATCAGCGGGCCCTTGTCGATCGCCGTCTGGATCACGACGCTGTCGCCCGGCGGCGAGACGACCTCGACGAGCTTCGCGGCCGGATACCAGCACGCCAGGCCGCCGAGCACGGCCGCGACGACAAACCGCGCGCGCGGCCACACGAAGCCGACATCGACGCGCCACGCCCACAGGAGCGCGATCGCCGCGGCGTCGCCGAGCACGACGGCGAGCGCGGGCGGCGCTCCGACCACCGCCAGCCCGAGCTGCACCCCGTAGATCGCCAGCACGAGCGCGCCGGTCAGCTTCAAGGCGGTGCGCGGCGGCACCACGTGATAAAACTGCGGAGTGCGTGGCTCGCTCGGGCTCGTCATCGGCGCCGTCGTCGGTGCAGGAGCAATGTATCTCGCGCTGCGTCCACCGTGGGCGCATCACGCGACCGAACGGACGGAGCCGCCGGTCGTCGCGGTCGCCGGCTCCGACAGCGGATCGGCGAAGCCGAAGAAGGTGCGGCACGGCGGCGGCCATCGCCGGCCGGCGGGCGGCGGCGGCGGCAACGTCGTCTCCGGCGACGACGGCTCGTGGGACAACAGCGGTGATCAGATCGAGGAGACCGAGCCGCAGCTGGTCAAGCTGACGCCGGCCGACCGCGCGCTCGAGTGGCGCGGCGACGAGACGACGAAGACCGCGCAGCAGATCGACATGAGCAACAACGCCGAATCGCGCGCGCTCGACGACGGCGAGATCCAGAGCACGATCAGCAGTCAGTCCGGCCCGACGCAGTCGTGCGTGATGCAGGCCGCGACGAATACGGATCTGCGCGGCACGATCACGGTGCGCATGATCGTCGACCCGAGCGGGCACCCGTCGAAGGTCAAGGTGCAGGCGCCGCACTACATGTTCGAGCACGGCCTGTTGCCGTGCGTGCAGGGCAACGTGCGCAAGATGAAGTTCCCGTCGGTCGGCCAGTCGACGCTGGTGACGATGCCGATCAACTTCTCTTAGTCAGACAGCGCCGCGTTGTAGTACGCGTCTTCCGAGCTCGACAGATAGATCTCGTAGTTCGACAGCCCCAGCGCCGGCGGAACCGGCAGGTCGGTGCGGAACAGGCCGTCCTTGCCGGTCGTCGCGCGGCCGAGCGGGGTCGGGTGCAGGCCGCCCTGGCCGGCGGGCGCGAGGTAAATGTCGACGACGTGGTCGGCGAGTCCCTTGCCGTCGACGCGCGCGCTGCCCTCGACGTGGATCATGTCGCCGCGATACGCGGACTCCGAGGCCTGCGTGACGACGAGGTGCGGCGTCGGCTTCTTCGGATCCTGCGTGACGGCAGGCAGCGTCGGGTCCGGCGTGATGCGATCGGGCCCGGCCGCGAGCTGGGCCGAGCCGTTACCCGGCGTGTTGCCGACCGAGCCCGACGATGGCGACTGATCGAGCGGGCGGCGCTTGTCGGCGATCTGCGAGTCGGTGAGGCCGCGGATGTCGCCCTCGAGCTGCGTGTACTGCTTGGTGTACTCGGGCGGCTTGGTGAACGGATCCTCGGTGCGCGGGCGGTGCAGCGTCTTGTTGTCGGCGCCGGTGACTTCCATCTTGAGCGCGGCGCCGCCGAGGTCGATGCGCTGCCAGTTACGATCGGGCAGCCACACCTCGACGAACGCGTGCGCCTCGTTCTCGACGAAGCGCGTCGGGATGCCGAGCGCGTTCGCCGTGATCATGAACGCGAACGCGCGGTGGCGGCACACGCCCGCCTGCGAGTCGCAGAGGTCGCGATAGATGTCGCCGGTCGGGTGCGCGATGTCGCCGGCCTGGAACGCGCGGAAGTAGCCGACGACCTTGTTGAAGCTGACGCCGAGATCCATGTCGCGATCGAGGCCGAGCTTCGTCAGCGTGATGTTCGCCTGCTTGAGCACCTGCGTCGGGATCACCGGCCGCAGCTCGGGCGGCGTGTGCGCGACGACGTCGCGGACGAGCATGCGATGCGCGGGCAGGTTCGGTGCGAAGTAGCCCGCGTCGGCGTCGCAGTAGAAGACGAGGCGGTAGTTGCCGTGGGCGCCGGGCTCCTCGGTGCGCACGTAGAAGTTGTCGGCGCCGTCCTTCTCGAACTTGAGCTGGACCTTCGGCTTGATCTCGTAGGACAGGATGCGCATGTCGGGCGCGACCGAGGGCAGCGCGATGTCCTTGCCCGGCTCGAGCTGGATCACGACATCGCCCCAGAACCGATCGCGCGTGCGCGGGTCGGTCTTGCCGCCGACCGGCAGTTCCGTGACGACGGTGCGTGCGACCTTGAGCGTATAGTCGTCGCCGATGCCGTCGAACGTCGACATGCGCTTGAACGGCAGCACGTCGGGGTTGAACACCGAGACGTAGTGCAGCGTGTTGTCGGCGCCGGTGTTCTCGTCGGGCGGCATCGTCGTCTTGCGATCGGCCGCGAACCCGCCGGTCCCGAGCACGGGCTCGGCCGAGCCGGCACTCGTGCCCGCGGAGGGCGCGCGATCGACCGACGGCTTCGGCAGCACCTTGTCTCCCGCCGCGATCGCGGTCGGGTTCGTGCCGCTGCCGGCCTCGCCGATCGTCGGCGCCGCCTTCTCGCCGCCGGGCGCGGGCAGGTCCTCGTGCAGCACGGGATGGCTCGCGCTGCCGCCACCCGATTCCGCCCAGACGATCCCGGCGACCGCAACGGCGGTGGCGGCGGCGAGCAGGGGGGCGGCGCGCATCTGCCTGATGATGACACGGCTTTTCGCGCCCGGTAGCACGGATGGTTCTCCGCCTTTCCCCGCACCGCGCGGGTTGTTCCAGCGCATGCGGCGGGCGATGATCCATCGATGGGGGCAGCGGCCGCGGCCGTCGGCCGAGGGATCCTGCGGGCCGACGAGCGTGTCCTCGTCGCGACGGCGGGCGTCGTGTTCGCGCTCGCCAGCGGCGGGGCCGCGATGACGGCCGCGGCGGCCGATGCGATGTTCCTCGACGCGATCGGCCCCGGCCAGCTCGGCCAGGCGGTCGCGCTGTCGAACGCGCTGCTCGCGGTCGTGCTCGCCGTTGTCGGCGGGCTCGCCGATCGGCTCGAGCGGCGGCGCGTGCTCGCGACGCTCGCGCTCGTCTCGGCCGCCGTGATCGCGGGGCTCGCCGCGATCGCGACCGCGACCCCGGCGATCGCAGCCGTCGTGACGCTGATCGTCGGCAAGCAGCTCGCCGCCGCGACCGACCTCGCGTTCTGGGTCGTGATCGCCGAGCGCATCGACGCGCGCCGCAGCCAGCGGCTGCTTCCGCTGCTCGCCGCGACCGGTGGGGCGGGCGCCGCCGCGGGAAGCGTGCTCGTCGTGCCGCTCGCCGCGGCCGCGGGTGCGCGTGGCGTGCTCGTCGCGGCCGCCGGTCTGCTCGTGCTCGCGGCCGCCGGTGCCTCGAAGATCTCGGCGACACGCCGGGTCGCCGCGCCGGTCGCCGTCTCCGCGGGCATGATCGCGCGATCGTGGCGCGACGGCGCGCGCGCGGTTCGCCGCCATCCGCTCGCGCTGCACCTCGCGATCGTCGTCGGCGCGGCCGGCGTGTTCGGCTCGCTCGCGTACTTCGCGCTCGGCGTCGCGGTCGCGGGGCGCGGCGGCAAGGTCGGCGACCTCGCGCAGCTGCTCGGCGGCGTGCGCGGCGCCGGGCAGATCCTGACGCTCGCGGTGCAGCTGCTGCTCGCGCGCCGCATCCTGAGCCGCCTCGGCACCGGCCCGTCGCTGCTGCTCGCGCCGCTGTTCGCGCTCGCGGCCGCGCTCGGCCTGGTCGTCGCGCCGATCCTCGCGATCGCGATCGCGACGCAGGTCTCGGCGAAGGTGCTCGACGCCGGCATCGAGACGCCCGCCGAGAAGCTCACGCAGACGCTGCTTCCGACGATCGTGCGCGGTCGCATCGGCGGCTTCCTCGACGGCACGGCGAAGCGCGCGGGCGCCGTGCTCGGCGGTCTGGTCGCCGCGTTGCTCGTCGGATCGCCGACCGCGTTCTACGCGATCATGGCGGTCGCCGCCGCGCTGTGGCTGCTGTCGGCGACCCGGATCGCGCGCGAGCTGCCGGCACTCGCCGTCGAGCACGCGGCGGATGCGCACGGGGATGCGGCGCGAGGCGCGAGTCTCGCAGGCAGCTTCGCGGGCGCCGCCGACGTCGTCGACGACCGCGCGATCACCCAGCTCGTGCGCGAGCTCGACGGTCCGCGTCCCGACCGCGCCGCCGATGTCCTCGCGCGTCTCCACGAGCGCGGCCGCGTCGACGCCGTCAAGCCGCTGGCCGCCGCCGCGATCGCGCACGGCACGCCCGGCCTGTGGCGCGCGCTGATCGCGGTGCTCGACCAGCCGGCGACCGCCCACGGCCCGCTGCTGCTCGAGGCGGCGCAGGCCGCCCATCAGCGGACGCGGCCGCTCGCGGTGCGCGCGGTCGGTCTCGCGGGCGGCGTGCCGGCGAGCGCGATGGAGCAATGGGTGGCGTCGCCGGCGGCGGCGGGTGGAGCGGGGTTGGACGCGCTGGCGCTGGTCGCGGAGGTCGCGCGCCGGCGCCTCGCAAACGAGCCGCTCGTCGAGGAGCTCGCGGATGCGACTCGCGATGGACCAGCATCTCGCGACCATTCGGGTGACACTGCTAGTCCATCGCGCGGCACCGCGGGGATCGCGATCGAGGAGCTGGCCATCGAAGTCGCGCGCGGTCTGGCGCGTGCGGACGAACCGCATGTCCTCGACGCGGCGCGCGTGCTCGTGCGGGCGTTGCGGCGCGGCCGTGGCGATGCGGGCGCGCGCACGGCCGGCCTCGCGGCGCTCGCGCGGCTCATCGCGGCGGTGCGCGATCGCAAGTCGGCGGAGCTCGCGCTGCTGCGCGCGGATGTCCTCGAGCTCGTGCGCGAGCGCGTCGAGCAGGGCGCGAGCCAGCCGGCGCCGGAGCATGCGCTCGTGTCGCTGATGCGCGCGCCGCAAGGTGCCGGCCGCACCGCAGGCGGCGGTTCGTCGGGCGATCCGTCGCGCGATCCGTCCGGCGACTCGACCGACGACGCGGCGGAGATCGCGGCCGCGCTCCGGCTCTACGGTGCGCTGCTCGAGGGCGCCGATGTCGTCGAGCCGGATGACCTGCGCCGCGTCGCGCGCGCGCTCGGCGAGCCCGATGACGACGTCCGCGAGGCCGCGGAGGACGCGCTCGCCGCGCTCGGGCCCGCCGCGGCCGGCGAGCTGATCGCGACCGCCGCCTGGGGCCGCCGCCGCGCCCGCGATCGCGCCGCCGCGCTGCTCGCCGACCTGCCGGTGACGCCGGCGACGATCGACCGGCTCGTCGACGCCGAGCTCGATCACCTCGAGCAGACCGCGGCCGCGATCACGGCGTTCACCGAGCCTGGCGACGAGCTGATCGTGCGCCGGCTCGAGGAGCGGCTGCGCGAGATCGCGCACACGGTGCTGCTGCTCGTGTCGGCGCGGCGGCGGTCGCGTGCGATCGCGCGGGCGGCCGTTGCCTGGCGGCATGCGCGCGCGGGACAGGAGCGCGCCCGCACGCTCGCCGTGATCGAGGCGTCGCTGCCGCGGCCGCTCGTCGGCCGCCTCGTCGAGGCCGTCGATGACATCGCGCCCGCCGATCGCGCTGCCGCGCTCGTCCGCGCCGGTGCCGAGCTGCCGTCGCGCGATGCCGCGATCCGCAGCGAGCTCGCCGGCCGCGATCGCCTCGCGCGAGCACTTGTCCTCCACGCGCTCGGGGCGAGCGGGCGCAGCGCGCACCGCGATGTGATCGCGCGCGCCGCCTCCGCGGAGGCCGCCGCCGCGAGCGCGACCGATCTGCTGCGCCGCTTGACCGAAGCCGTCTCGGATCCCGTCGAAGAAGGAGTCGATATGCCCACCCGCGTCGAAACGCTGATCGCCCTCGGCCGTGTCCCGCTGCTCGCCCCACTGTCGACCCGCCAGCTCGCCGACATCGCGGAGCGCGCGCGCTGGGCGTCCGCGAAGGAAGGCACCGTGCTCGTCACCGCCGGCGATCCGATCGACGCGCTGATCGTCGTCGAGGACGGCGAGCTCCGCATGGGAACGCGCATCACGGGGCCCGGCGAGGTCGTCGACGAGCTCGCCTGCGTCGCGCCGGCGACCGCGCCCGCGGATCTCGTCGTCGCGCGCAGCGCCCGCGTGATCCGGCTCGAGCGCGTCGACTTCGAGGAGCTCGTCGATGACGTGCCGGGGCTCGCATCGGCCGTGTGCCGTGCGCTTGGCGATCGCGCACGGCGCGGCGAGGATGCGAGTTATCGATCGCCGCTCGCGTCGCGCGCGTAGCCGGCTCGTCGCTAGTCGCGCGGCGGGTGATACGGCTTGCCGTTCGAGCCCGCGCCCGGCGGCGTCGCACCCGGCGGCGGGAACTTCTCGAGGCACGCGCGCGCGTCGCGGTCGTTCTTCGACTGATCGATGCAGGCGAGCGCGGCGGGCGTCCAGCCTTGCTGCGTGCACGCGATCTCGGTCCGCCGCACCGTGTTCGCGCGATCCTGCTCGAAGATGCCGCGCTGCGAGGCGGGCGCGCCGGCGATGAACAGCTCCGCGAACCGCACGGCCGCCTTCTCGCACTCGGCGGTCGCCTGCACGGCGGGCCGGGGAACCGGCGTCGGCGCGGCCACGGAACCGGCAGCCGAACCGACCGCGGAGCCGGCGGGCGGCGGCGTCTGCACGGCGACGGCGGAACCGGCGGGCGGCGGCGCCTGCACGGCGACGGCCGAAGCAGCGGCCGGCGCTGCCGCCGAACCGACGGAGGGCGCCTGCTTCGGCGCGGGTTGCAGCTCGCACGCGGCGAGCAGGCTCAGCATCAACAGCTTCTTCATCACGACCCCACGTACGGCCGGGCCTGCACGATCCAGAAGTCCTCGCCTTCGAGGACCCACTCGACGTCGAGTGGATGACCGTGCGTGAACACCGGGATGAACTTCTGGACCATCGTGCACAGCTTCTTCGCACGGTCCTCGGTCAGGATCACGCCTGCGCCCGGATCGACCGGGATCTCCTTCGTGCCGCCCTTGTCGTCGAACACGAGGCGAATCGGGTCATCGCTGCGCGAGATGATCTTCGTGCCGTCGTTCGTCGGATCGAAGATCACCTGCTCGGGCGACTTCTGCCCCTGTACGACGCGCTCGCCGAGCCCCCACTTCGCGTTGATCGTGAAGCCGTTCTCGTCGGTCGGGTCCCACAGGTCCTTCGTCACGAGCACGCCCGCCGCCGTCGCGTTGATGCCGATCTGCACCAGCACCGCCATGTAGACCTGCCGGTGATCGATGCCGAACGCCTCGCGC
>JAFAOG010000085.1 GCA_019237945.1 Deltaproteobacteria bacterium
TGGCTTTGTCGTAGCCGTGCTCGACGAACCAGTCGAGGGCAGCCGGGCTGACCTCGAGCTGGACCTTCTTTTCGACGAGCTGGCCGTCGAGCTCGTCGAGGAACTTGCGCGCGACCTTGCGGATGACCTCGACGGGTAGCGCGTCGAACATCACGGTGGCGTCGAGCCGGTTGCGGAACTCGGGCGTGAACACGCGCTCGAGCGCCTTCTTGCCTTCCTTGCTGTCGGCGATCGAGTCGCCGAAGCCGATGCGGCCGGCGGCCATCTCGCGCGAGCCGGCGTTGCTCGACATGATCAGGATGACGTTGCGGAAGTCGCTCTTGCGGCCGTTGTTATCGGTCAGGGTGGCGTGGTCCATCACCTGGAGCAGGATGTTGTAGATGTCGGGGTGGGCCTTCTCGATCTCGTCGAGCAGCACGACCGAGTACGGATGCTTGTTGATCGCATCGGTCAGCTGGCCGCCCTGATCGAACCCGACGTAGCCCGGCGGCGCACCGATCAGGCGCGACACCGTGTGCTTCTCCATGTACTCCGACATGTCGAACCGGATGAACTCGACGCCGAGCACGCTCGCGAGCTGCTTGGCGAGCTCGGTCTTGCCGACGCCGGTGGGGCCCGCGAACAAGAAGCACCCGGTCGGCTTGTTCGGATTGCCGAGCCCCGCGCGCGACAGCTTGATCACCGTCGACAGCTGCTCGATCGCCGGGTCCTGACCGAAGATCAGCCGCTTGAGCTCGCCCTCGAGGTTCTGCAGCTTGCTCTTGTCGGCGGTCGATACGCTTCGCGTCGGGATGCGCGCGATCTTCGCGACGACCTCTTCGATCAGATCGGGCCGGATCTCCGGCGGGCGCGCCTCGGGCTTCATCAGCCGCACCTTGGCGCCGGCTTCATCGATCACGTCGATCGCCTTGTCGGGCAGGTGCGAGCCGCTGATGTGGCGGTTGCTGAGCTCGACCGCCGCTTCGATCGCCGCGTCGGTGAACTTGACCTCGTGGTGCTCCTCGTAGCGCGGCTTGAGGCCCTTCAGGATCTCGATCGCCTCGGGAACCGTGGGCTCGCCGATGTCGATGCGCTGGAACCGGCGGCTCAGCGCGCGATCGCGCTCGAACGCCTGGCGGTAGTCCTTGAACGTGGTCGAGCCGATGCAGCGCAGCTCGCCGTTGGACAGCGGCGGCTTGAGGATGTTCGCGGCATCCATCGTGCCGCCGCTCGTCGCGCCGGCGCCGATGATGTTGTGGATCTCGTCGATGAACAGGATCGCCTTCTTGTCCTCGATCAGCACCTTCATCACGGCCTTGAGGCGCTCCTCGAAGTCACCGCGATAGCGCGTGCCGGCGAGCACGGCGGTCATGTCGAGCGAGTAGACCTTGCTGTCGAGCAGGATGTCGGGGACTTCCTTCGCGACGACGCGCAGCGCGAGGCCTTCGGCCAGCGCGGTCTTGCCGACGCCCGGCTCGCCGATCAGCAGCGGGTTGTTCTTCCGCCGCCGCGCGAGCACCTGGATCATGCGCTCGAGCTCGTCCTTGCGGCCGATCAGCGGATCGATCTTGCCCTCGCGCGCACGCTGCGTCAGGTCGACGCAGAAGCTCTCGAGCGGGTTCGCGATCTTCTGATCGTCCTCGCCGTCGTCCTGCACGCCACGCGTGCGCGGAGCGATCGGCCCGCCGCCGGTCTCGACCTTGCTGACGCCGTGCGAGATGTAGTTGATGACGTCGAACCGCGTGATGCCCTGCTTCTCGAGCAGGTAGACCGCGTGGCTGTCGCGCTCGCGGAACATCGACGCGACGACGTTCCCCGTCGTCATCTGCTGCCGACCCGCCGCCTGCACGTGCATCGCGGCGCGCTGGAGCACGCGCTGGAACGCGAGCGTCTGGTCCGGCCCCGACTCCTCGCCCTCGGGCAGCTCCTCGACCTGTTCATCGAGGAAGCGCTCGAGCTCGCCGCGCAGCTTCTCGACGTCGCCGCCGCACTTCGTGACGATATCCGCACCGCTCGGATCATCTAGGACCGCGAGCAGCAGGTGCTCGAGCGTCAGGTACTCGTGCCGGCGCCCGCGGACATCATCGACCGCGCGCTGCAGCGTCTGTTGGAGCTCCGGGGAAAGCATGGCTTCTCCCAAGTGTAGGCCACGCAGATCGCGTGGGGTACTGCCCGATTAGTCGGATTCGTCGGTCGGCTCGATCGACAGTTGCAGCGGAAACTGCTGCGCTTTCGCGAGCGCCATCGTCTTGGTGACCTTCGTCTCCGCGACCTCGAACGTGTAGATCCCCGCGACCCCGATCCCGTGATTGTGCACGTGGCTCATGATCGCGATCGCGGCGCCCTCGTCCTTGTGAAACACCGTCTGCAGCACCCAGACCACGAACTCACGCGTCGTGTAGTCGTCGTTGTGCAGCAGCACCTTGTACATCGGGGGCTTCTTGGTGCGCGTCCGTTCGTCGAGCACCAGCCCGGTCTGGCGTTCCGAGTCCCCCCGCCGCGCAGGGGGCTTCTTGTCGTCGGCAAGACGGATCACCATGGCCTCAATGATAACGCTGCTTAGCGCGGCGAAAAGGTCCCCGCCGCCTGCGCTTTGAGGCAGGGTATACTACGTTTTGTGAGGCTGGCCATCGTCGCTGCTCCGCCCCTGGGACTGGTCTCGGTGATGACGCTCGCTCTGGCGCTGCGTCCGCATCACGCGCCGCCGCCGCCGCCGCGCCCCACGATCGTCGCCACGGAGATCGCGGCCGCTCACGTCACGGGGTGCGACTCGCTCCAGAACCCGCTCTTCGAGCGCCGCGCCTGCGAATCGGCGCACGCGCTGGTCGTGCGCGGCCACATCACGGGCGGCGCGTCGCACGTCCAGCTCGCGGGCCCGATCCTCTATACCGACGTGACCACAAACGCGGCCGGCGAGTTCGAGCTGCGCGTGCCGGTCGACGGCAACGTCTGCGACCTGCTCCCGGAGCCAAAGCACTTTGCGTTCGACGGCGATGGCATGACCGTCCGCTACGACATCAGCTTCGACCGGTAGTACAACCGGCGCATGCCGGTCAGTGAAGCCACCGCGAAGTGGGTCGAGGAACAGTTCGCCAAGTCGATCGTTCCAACGCTCGTCGACTACATCAAGATCCCGAACAAGTCGCCGGGCTTCGATCCCGAGTGGCGCAAGAACGGGCACATGGCGAAGGCCGTCGAGCTGCTGAGCGGCTGGGCGAAGGCGAACCTGCCCGAGGGCGCGAAGCTCGAGGTCGTGCAGCTGGGCGAGCGCACGCCGCTGATCTTCATCGAGGTGCCGGGGACCGGCGGCAAGGCCGGCGACACCGTGATGCTGTACGGCCACCTCGACAAGCAGCCGGAGATGACGGGCTGGCGCGAGGGGCTCGGGCCGTGGACGCCCGTGATCGAGGGCGACAAGCTGTACGGCCGCGGCGGCGCGGACGATGGGTACTCGATCTTCGCGTCGCTGACCGCGATCAATGCGGTGCGGCGGGACAAGCTGCCGCACGCGCGGTGCGTCGTGCTGATCGAGGCATGCGAGGAGTCGGGCTCGGGCGATCTGCCCGCGTACATCGAGCACCTGATGCCGCGGATCGGCGAGCTGTCGCTCGTCGTGTGTCTCGACTCGGGCTGCGCGAACTACGATCAGCTGTGGTCGACGACGTCGCTGCGCGGCCTCGTGCTCGGCACGCTCGAGATCTCGCTGTTGACCGAGGGCGTGCACAGCGGCGATGGCACCGGCGTGATCGCGGCGAGCGAGCGCGTGCTGCGCATGCTGCTCGATCGGATCGACGACAGCCACACGGGCATGATGAAGCTGCACGAGCTGTCGACGCAGATCCCGAAGGCGCGCGTGCTGCAGGCCGAGAAGACGGCGCAGGTGATCGGCGACGAGGTGTGGAACAAGTTCCCGCTGCAGCCGGGCGTGTCGGCGATGGCGAAGGACAACATCGAGCTGATCCTCAATCGCACGTGGCGCCCGGGCCTCGCCGTGACCGGCGCCGATGGCTGGCCGCCGATCCAGAACGCCGGCAACGTGCTGCGGCCGGTGACAAAGGTGAAGCTGTCGATCCGCGTCCCGCCGCGCGTCGATGCGGTGAAGGCGGCGGCCGCCGTGAAGAAGGCGCTCGAGAAGGATCCGCCCTACGG
Source organism: Deltaproteobacteria bacterium (assembly GCA_019237945.1). GTDB lineage: Bacteria > Myxococcota_A > Polyangia > Haliangiales > Haliangiaceae > JABFXX01. The sequence goes on from JAFAOG010000085.1 coordinate 4,129, forward strand.
CGCGAAGGTCACGTTCGATGCGCGCGACGCGAGCGCGGGCTGGGATGCGCCGGAGATGGCGCCGTGGCTCGACAAGGCGCTCGAGGCGGCGTCGCAGAAGCACTTCGGCAAGCCGGCGATGTACATGGGCGAGGGCGGCACGATCCCGTTCATGTACATGCTCGGCGAGAAGTTCCCGAAGGCGCAGTTCTGCATCACGGGCGTGCTCGGCCCGGGCAGCAACGCGCACGGTCCGAACGAGTTCCTGCACATCCCGACGGCGCGCCGGCTCACGCTGTGCGTCGCGGACGTGCTCGCGACCCACGCCCAGCAGTAATGGCGGAGGGCGACGGCAAGGGCGGCACGCAGATCGGCGTCGGCAAGCTCGGCAGCGATGCCGCGATCCGGCCCGAGCCGCCCGCGCCCGAGCCCCCAGAGCCTGTGACCAAGCTCAGCGATCCGGCGATCAACGCGACGCTGCTCGGTCCCGCCGTCAGCGATCCCGCGATCAAGCCGACGATGCTGCCCGAGTCGGGCGCGAGCGCCGGCACGACCGCGCGGGCGCCGCTCGATGGCCGCGTCGAGACGCTCGCGATCGTCGACAAGGGCTACTACGACGTGCAGGGCGAGTTCGGGCGCGGCGGGCTCGGCCGGGTGCTGCGCGCGCGCGATCGCCGCACGGGCCGCATCGTCGCCGTGAAGGAAGCGCTGCGCGCGACGCCGGGCCTCTTGGCGCGATTCGCGCGCGAGGCGATCGTGACCGCGAACCTCCAGCACCCGGCGATCATCCCGGTCTACGAGGTCGGGCGATGGATCACCGGCGAGCCGTTCTACGCGATGAAGCTGGTCGCCGGGCGCTCGCTCGCCGAGGCGGCAAAGCAGGCGACGACGCTGCGCGAGCGGATCGCCCTCTTGTCGCATCTGATTGCGGTCGCGGATGCGCTCGCGTACGCGCACGGCGAGCGCGTGATCCATCGCGACCTCAAGCCGGCGAACGTCCTGATCGGCGACTACGGCGAGACCGTCGTGATCGACTGGGGCCTCGCGAAGCGGCTCGGCGATGCCGAGGATCTCGTCGAGCCGACCGCGGCCGCCGACGGCAAGACGATCGCGGGCAGCGTGATGGGCACACCCGGCTACATGCCGCCCGAGCAGGCGCGCGGCGAGATCGTCGACGAGCGCGCCGACGTGTACTCGATCGGCGCGATGCTCTACGAGGTGCTGAGCGGCAAGCGGCCGTTCGCCGACACGACGAGCATCGATGAAGTGCTGCGCCTCGCGGCCGAGGCCCCGCCGCCGCCGCTGCGCGAGATCGATGCCGAGATTCCGGCCGAGCTGATCGCGATCGTCGAGCGCGCGATGGCATTCGACAAGGCGAAGCGGTATCGCGATGCGAAGGCGCTGTCGGAGGATCTGCGGCGGTTCCAGACCGGGCAGCTCGTCGGTGCGCACGAGTACACGACGTGGCAGCTCGTGCGCCGGTGGGTGCGGCGCCACGCGGCGGTCGTCACGGCGGCGGCGATCGGTGTCGTCGCGCTCGCGGTCGTCGGCGGCTACAGCTTCGTGCGCATCCGCGCGTCGCGCGATCGTGCGATCGCGGCGCAGCAGCGCGCCGTCGAGTCGCAGCACGCGGCGCTCTCGGCGCAGGGCCTCGCGGAGGATCGCGCCGCCGCGCTCGCCGAGGAGCAAGGTCGCCAGCTCACCGTGTCGGGCGATCCGGCGCGCGGCCTGCCCTACCTCGCCTCCGCCGTCGACGGCGGCCGCCGCGGCCCCGGCCTCGCGTTCGTGATCGCGCGCGCGCTCGACTCGATGTCGCGCGTCGAGGCCGTGCTGTCTGCATCGACGGCGCCGCTCGACATGGTGTCGTACTCGCCCGACGGCAACCGCCTCGTGACGAGCGGCTTCGATGGGGTCGTGCGGCTCTGGGACGCGCACGCGCATCGCGCGATCAAAGACCTTGGCAAGGGCAGCGTCGCGCGCTGGATGCCCGACGGCGCGATCGCGGTGATCGTGCCCGACGGCTCGCATGTCGAGCTGCGCGATCCGGACGCGGGCGCCGTCACGGCGCTGCCCGGCACGCTGCCCGAGCCGAGCGTCGCGATCGCGATCGCGAAGGCCCGCGTCGCGGTCGGCGGTGCGAACGGCGCGCTGACGTGGTGGGCCGACGGCGTGCCGCACACCGTCGCGAAGGCGCACGCCAAGAAGCTCGTCGAGCTCGCGTTCTCGCCCGACGGCACGCGCCTCGCCTCGGCCTCCGAGGATGCGCACATCACCGTGTGGCGCGTCGCCGATGGGACGCAGCTCGCGACGATGACGATGGAAGGCGCGCTGCGCTCGCTCGCGTGGTCGCCCGACGGCACGCGCCTCGCGGGCGGCTCCTACGAGTCGACGGTCGCCGTGTTCGACGCCGCGACAGGCACCGCGCTCGCGCACATGAAGGGGCACAAGGACTCCGTCGAGAGCGTGCGCTTCGATCGCAGCGGAAAGCGCGTGCTCTCCGGCTCGCGCGACAACACCGCGATCGTGTGGGACGCAACAACGGGCAAGCCGCTCGCGACGCTCGCGGTCGCCAATCACATCGTCGAGGCGCAGTGGTCTCCCGACGATCACCTGATCGCGACGCGCGACGAGCACGGCGACATCACGCTGTTCACGGGCGAGGGCATGTTCGCCGCGCTGCTCGCCGGCCACACCGGCTCGCTCTCCGAGGTCGCGTTCTCGCCGAGCGGACCGCAGCTCGCGAGCGTCGGGCTCGACGGCGATCTGCGCCTGTGGCACCTCGATCCGACGCCCGCGCTCGTCACGCTCGCCCCGCCGCCGGCCGCGATGTGGCGAGGCGCATTCTCCGCCGACGGCAAGCTCGCCGCCGTCACCAACGACGACGGCATCGTCCGCGTCTACACGGTCGCGACCGGCGTGCTCGCGTACGAGCTCACGGGCCACACGAAGAAGATCAACACGGTCGCCTTCTCGAGCGACGGCCACATCGTCACCGCCGGCGAGGACGGCACGTTCCGCATCTACCAGGGCGCGACGCAGCGCTTCGCGAGCCCCCCCGGCCCGCGCGTGCGCAGCGCCGCCTACTCGCCCGACGGCTCGCGCATCGCGACCACGCACGGCGACGGCACGACGCACGTGTGGACCGCGGCCGGCGAGCCGATGTTCACGCTGAAGCCCGAGCACGGCGAGCCGCGCATCCCGCTGTGGAGCCCCGACGGCACGCGTCTGCTCGTCACGCTCGATCACGCGGGCGCCGCGCTCTACGCCGCCGACGGCAAGCTGCTCGGCACCGCGAACGCGCCCGTCGAGTTCGTCACGGCCGCGGGCTGGATGCACGACGGCACCTCGTTCGGCATCGGCACGACGACGTCACGCCTCATCTTCACGTTCGATGGCACGACCGCGAAGCCGCTCGCGCAGCTCGAAGGCCACACGCTCGGCCCGATCTGGACGATCGACGACACGGGCGGCGCGCTCCTCACCTCGTCGGGCGACGGCACCGCACGCCTGTGGCAGGCCGGCAAGACGCGCCTCGCGATCGGCGACGGCACGAGCTCGGTGATGGCGGCCGCCTACCGCCCCGACGGCGCGCTCGTCGCGCTCGGCAACGCCGACGGCATCGCGAGCATCTGGGACACGACGACGGGCAAGGAAGTCGGCCGCACGCTGATCGCCGCCGACGTCCCGATCACGCAGCTCACGTGGTCGCCCGACGGCCAGTCGCTGCTGATCATGACGATGAGTGCGGGCGCTCGCCTGTGGCGCGTCCCCGCGTGGAGCGGCACGGTGCCCGAGCTCGCGGCGCGCCTGCGCTGCGCGCTGCACTGGAAGCTCGACGGTGCGACGCTCGCGCCCGCGTCGCCCGATCCCGCCGCTTGTCGCTAGTGCTAGGCTGCGCGCGATGTCCACGCGCCCGCCGAAGGCCAGCTACGATCTCGTCCTGCTCCCTGGTGATGGCATCGGTGTCGAGGTCATCTCCGATGCGCGCGCGCTGATCGAGGCGATCGCGCCCAAGCTCGGCGTGACGCTGAACCTGACCGAGATCCCGTGCGGCGGGAAATACTTCCTCGACCACGGGCGCGACTGGCCCGAGGGCAGCGAGGAGCGCTGCAAGGCGGCCGATGCGATCCTGCTCGGCGCGGTCGGCTGGAACGGCCCCGACGGTCAGCCCGTCGCGATGCCTGACGGCAAGATGGCCGGCTGGAACCCGGTGATCGGCAACCGGATGCGGCTCGACCTCTACGCGAACATTCGCCCGGTGCGCTGCTTGCCCGGCACGAAGCACGGCATCAGCGGCCAGTTCGCCAGCGTGTGGCAGCCCGACAAGGTCGACATGGTGATCATCCGCGAGAACACCGAGGGCCTGTACTCGGGCATCGGCGAGCGCGATGCGGCGCGCGCGACCGACCTGCGCGTGATCACGCGGCGCGCCTCGGAGCGCGTGATCCGTACGGCGTTCGAGCTGTCGCGCCAGCGCGGCCGCGGCGCACCTGCCGACAAGAAGAAGCGCGTCACCTGCATCGTCAAGCACAACGTGCTGCAGGGCTGCCGGCTGTTCCTCGAGACGTTCCGCGACGTCGCGAAGGACTTCCCCGACGTCGAGCAGGACGTCGCGATCGTCGACGCGTTCTCGATGTTCGTGCTGACGCAGCCCGAGCGCTTCGACGTCTGCGTCACGACCAACATGTTCGGCGACATCGTCACCGACCTCGCGTCGGTGCTGCAGGGCGGCATGGGCATGGCGGTCGGCTGCAACGTCGGCGACGACCACGCGATGTTCGAGCCGATCCACGGCTCGGCGCCGCCGCTCGCCGGCAAGGACCGCGCGAACCCGATGGCGATGCTGCTCGCGACGGGCGAGGCGTTCGCGTGGCTCGGCCGCCGCTATTCCGACGAGCGGCTCGCGAAGGGCCACGCCGCGATCGAAGCCGCGGTGTCCGCGATCATCGCGCGCGGCGAGCCGCTGACCGCAGACCTCGGCGGCAGTGCGGGCCGTGCGGCGGTCGCGGCGGCGGTGCGCGAAGAGACGCTCGCGCGCCTCTAGAGAATTCGTGCCGGGAGTCGGACTCGAACCGACAAGCCTGTGAAGGCGGGGGCTTTTGAGACCCCTGTGTCTACCATTTCACCATCCCGGCCCAGCGAAACTGAAAACGAAGACGCGCCGGCCCGTGAGGAACCGGCGCGCTTTCGTCAGCAGATTAGCTGATGCTCGGCGTGCGTCGAGGCACGCCGAAGCGACTCACATCGCCGAGCCACCACCGGCGGCGCCGCCGCCCATGTCGCCCGAGCCGCCGGCCGGAGCCGCGCCGCTACCCATGTCCGAGCCCATGGTCGTGCCCGTGCCACCGTTGTTGGCGGCCTTCTTGTGGTGGCAGCCGGCAAGCGCCGCCGAGACCAAAATCGCAACAAAAAACATCTTCTTCATAGCTCTAGTCCTCTCTCTGGTTTTGTTCTCGCCGCTGGCGCCTGCCAGGCAGCAAAAGCACGTTGGGGATCGCCCGCGCGGGACGACTACTTTCCGGGCGCGCAGGGATCTGCGCCGCCGCTGGTGGTGGTCGGCGTTCCGCCGGCCGGGGTCATGGTGCCGCCGTACGTCGAGCCACCCATCGCCGACCCGTTCGCCTTCATCTGGGTCTGCGTGTCGCCCTTGTTCTCGGGCGTCGTCGACTTCTTGGCCTTGCCGCCACATGCCATCAGGGCGGCGGACAGGAGGATCGCGGTCACGGTGGTGGTCTTCATCGTCAACTCCTACGCCGGGATCTGCTCGGCCAGCGCCTGCTCGAGCTCGCCGCGAGCATGCTGATCGCCGCGGCGCGTGGCAACTTCGATGCCCTTCTTCAGCACGTCGATCGCCTGCGCCTTGTTGCCCAGCGCGACCAGGGTCCCGCCCGCCATCAGGTAGGTCGGGACGTAGTCCGGGAACGACTGGATCAGCTCCGCAAACACGGCCCACGCCTCGGAGAGCTCGCCGCGCGTCTTGTGCTCCATCGCCAGGCCGTACCGCGGGAACGGATCCTGCGGCCGCTGGGTAATGAAGGTCTTGAACGAGGCGATGCGGTCCATGGAGGGGGCCGACGTACAACGCCGGGGAGGCGCTGCCCTTACAGGGCCCCGCACGTATCTCAAGACTTTTGCCCAAATGCCAGTGCTTCAAGAACATTTCGCATCTGGCGATCGTGCTACAAATGGAGAAGAACTTCGTTGAAGCGTCCGTTCTCCAGGTTCATCGGCGTCGATCTCGGTGGTGGCCGGGGCAAGACCACTGCCGTCGCGGAGCTCCGGATCGCGAAGGCCGGCGGCCTAGGAGTAGAAGTGATGGAGGTGGCGACGCGCGCCGGCAAGCTGCCGTGGACCGACGACACGCTCATGGGGCGCCTCGCGGTCCCCGATGCCGACCGCGTGATCGCGATCGACGCGCCGCTCACCCAGCCCGCGTGCACGCGGTGCGAGCGCCCCGTCTGCCCGGGCACCGAGGCCTGTGAAGATCCCTCGGTCGTGTGGCTGCGGACCGAGGGTCGCGCGCTCGTCCAGAAGGTCGCCGAGCAGGTCGTCGAAGGCCATCACACGATCGCGGTTCGCGGCGCGGTCCCACAGGCGCGGCTCGCCCCGTACGCGCATCGCGCGACCGACGTCGTGATGACGTACCAGCGCGGTTTCCTCCCGCTGTCCCAGCTCGGCGCCGCGAACAGCGCGATCACCGCGCGCGCCGGTCAGCTCCGCAAGCGACTGCGCGGCGCCGGCTACCAGCTGCACGGAAACCTGCTCGAGGTGTCGCCCGCCGCGACGATCGCCGCGCTGTGCGGTCCGCGCGCTTCGCGAGGCTACAAGCGCGATGCCGATGCGTGGGTGACGCGCGCGCACGTCGTCGAGAAGCTCGCCGACCTGTCGTTCGCGCCGCAGAGCCGGATGGCGCGCGAGGACGTCCTGCGCAACGACCACTGCTTCGATGCCGTGATCTCGGCGTACACCGCGTATCTGTGGGCGCGCGACGGCTGGGAAGTCCCGACCGAGGTCGTCGCCGAAGACGGGTGGATCTTCTCGCCGCCATGAAGCGCGTCGCAGCCGTCGCCATCGTCGTCGGCTCGGGTTGTCTCGCGAGCTGCTTTCTCAAGCCCGATCGTCCCGGTGGCGCGCCCGCCGATGGCCACGGTGCCGATGCGCCGACGAGCGCGTGCATGGGCTCGGTCGTCTGGGGGATGCCGCACCAGCTGACCGAGCTCGCGGGCGTCGGCTCATCGCAGGAGTCGGCGTGGCTCTCGAAGGACAAGTCCGAGCTGTGGTTCACGGCGGTCCGCAACGCCGTGCCCGAGCTGTGGCACTCGACGCGCGCCGGCAGCGGCTGGGGCTCGGCGGAGCAGGTCCTCGATCTCGGCAACGGGTTCATCTACGACCCGCACGTCGTGATCTCCGATGACGGACTCGCCGCCTGGTACACCACGATGCAGGGCAGCTACAACATCTCCACGGCGACGCGCGGCAGCGCCGGCGAGCACTTCGTCCCGCAGGGCTGGGCGAGCTTCGTCACCGACAACGGAGGGGTCAACGAAGTCGATGCCGCGATCAACGGCAATGCGACCGTGATGGTTTTCGGCGAGAGCATCGGAGGCGCCGGCTTGCCGAGTGACCTGATGATCACCGATCGCCCGACGCCATCGGATCAGTGGTCGACGCCGACCGCGCTCGGCCGCTTCAACACCGCCTCCGATGAGTGCTGCGAGGCGCTCGACGAGACGGGCACGACGCTGATGTTCTCCTCGAACGTCGGCGGCGACTACATGATCTACGTCGCGACGCGCGCCGATCGCCAGTCGATGTTCGGCAGCGCCACGCTGCTACCGCATCAGATCTCCGGCAACGACAACTCGGACCCCGTGCTGTCGCGCGACGGGCTGACGGTCATCTTCTCGTCGTCGCCTGACGGGCACGATCATCTCTACGAGATGACGGGCAGCTGCGCTCAGTGACCCTGGCCGCCCGGCTTGTTGAAGTCCCACGGGAAGGCGGTCATGTGACACGCGCCCGTGTGCTTCACCTCGCCGCCGACGACGCTGCCGCGCACGTCGGTGCCGTCATCGACGTTGCCTTCGAAGCCGATCGTCGTCACGGCCTGTAGCGCGATCACGCACATCTCCTGATCGCCGATGCCCCAGCCGACCTCGACGCTGCGCGGGTTGTCGTAGCCGCACGTCATGCGGAGGCCGGTCGCGCCGATCGCGGCGAGGTCGACCGGCTGATCGATCGCGGTGCCGGCGTTGTTGCCGAAGCCGTCGTGGCGCATGACGACCGTGCCGTCCATCGGGCCGCCCATGATCTCGAGCTGCTGGTACATGCCGAGCTGGTGGTAGTGCGTCAGCGTGTACATCAGCTTGTACTCGAACGGCTGGTGCAGGCCCGCCATCGCGCTCGCGATGTCGCACTCGGTGGTGAACGACGAGCTCGTCGTCGCGTCGAGGTGGAGGTCGTGATACTGGATGCGCGCCGGCGCGAGCTTCGCGGTGACCTCGGGCGGCGGGATCGTCGAGATCTCGAGGTGCATCGTCGTCGTGATCGCCTTGTCGCTCGCGTTGAGCAGGTGGCTCGCGCCGATGATGCGGCTGTACGGCGGGATGCGGATCGCGGCGCCGTCGGGCAGCGTCTGCGTCTCGGAGTGCGACTGCGTCGACAGCGCGAACAGATAGCCGCCCTGCAGCGCGGCGACGACCTCGTCGAAGTTGTTCGCCTTGCACGGCCACGTGCCGTCGGGCAGCTTGAACTGATCGTCAGGCACGAAGAACCAGTTCGCGTGGTGGTACGCGCCGTCGTTCGTCTGCGCGATGCTGTGGACCCACAGCTCGGTCTTGTTGTCGAGCGTCCACGACTGGCAGGTGTCCTCGTCCTCGCGGCCGGCCGCGACCGTCATCGTCGAGACGTCGGCGCCGTACGAGCACGTCTGCTTCGTCGGATCACACGGAGAGCCCGAACAACCCGCGAGGACGACCACCACCAGCAAGGAGCGCATGGCCCTCCCTATCACAGCATGGGTCGGACCAGCGGGCCTTTTACAGCAGCGCTTCGTAAGCGGCGGTGACTTCGGCGAATTGTCGCTCGAGCACGCGGCGGCGCGTCTCGTCCGCATCGGGCTGCAGATCGGGGTGCAGCGCGCGGGCGAGCTTGCGATAGGCGCGCTTGATCGCGTCGACATCGGCGTCCTCGGTTAGCCCGAGCACGCGCGCGGCGCCCGCGCGGCGCGAGTCGACGGAGCGATGCGGGGCCGACTTCTCGGCGACGACACCTTCGGTATCGAGCGCATCGATCGCGCGCAGGAAGTGGATGAACGCGAGCAGCCGGAAGCGCGGCGTGCGTGCGAGTGACGCGACCTGCTCGAGGCGGCGCGGCTGCGCGAGCGCGGACAGCATGCGGCGATCGGCCTCGTCGGCCGGCTCCGGCGCGATCTCGGGGCGCACCATCAGCCGCACGCCGGCGAGCTGGCGGACGAGCGCATCGGCGCGCGTGTTGTCGAGCTGCGCTTCGAGGTGCGTGCGCGCCCACGCGGTCAGCGACACCTGGTGCTGCGTGCCGGGCGGATACGCGGTGACGCCGCCCTCGAACTCGATCGTCACCTCGTCGAGCGCGACCAGCCGCACGAGCCGGGAGATCAGCGCGCGCCGCGCGAGCTCGCCATCGGCGACGACGACACACCCGCGCCGCAGCACGAAGACATCCCCGCGCCGCGAGCCCGCAGGCGTGATCGTCAGGATGCCGCTCGCGAGCTGTCGGCCAAGCCGATACAGCGCGCGGACGAGCTGGCCGCGACCGAGTGTCCCTTGCACCCGGCCAGGTTCGGCGGATGCGGATCGGCGGGCAATTTTTCAGCCCGCCGCGGCGATCACATGAACCCGGCTTTACGGCGCTCGACAATGAACTCGGTCACCGTGCTGCGCACGTCCTCGCGGAACTTGACGAGCCCGGCGGCGATCTCGCGGAGCGCGGTCACGGCAGGCTTGTTGTCGCAATCCACTCCCGCGGTAGCGCCACGCGAGAGCTGGCGGGCGCGTTCGGCAGCGAGGACCACCAGGGCGAAGCGGTTGGGAACCTTGTCCAGACAATCTTCGACGGTAACGCGCGCCATGGGAGCCGCGGAACTTACCCTAAACCCTTGGGGTGTCAAGGGCGTGCTTGTCAGAGTGGCCCTCAGGGGCTAGCCTAGATCGTGCGGCCCCTCCTATCGGCAACTAGGCGGAACCGCACTTAACTTATGCCGGTCCGTCCGCCCGTGCCCACCGCGTCACGCGGTCCTGTCCGACTCGACCTCGACTGGGATGCCCTCGAGGTCGCGGTCGAGCGCAACTCACCGGATACGGACAGCTACCTCGATCTGTCGTCGGGACGGGTCATCACGATCACCTCCGGCGATCCCGAGGCGACGCTCAACCGTCAGCTCGTCTCCGAGAACATCCGCAACTACCTGCGCGTCGAGCCCGCGTCGAGCCGCGAGCAGTACCGGTGGATGGAGAAGTTCGTCGGCTCGGTCAGCGACGAGCCGCTGCGCGATCGCCTGATCATCTCGATCGACGGCAAGGGCGCGTTCCGCCGCTTCAAGGACGTGCTGCTCGCCTACCCCGCCGAGCGCGAGCGCTGGTTCTCGTATCGCGCCGAGTTGCTGCACTGGCACATCCAGCAGTGGCTCGAGTCGCACGACATCAAGGCGACGAACGATCCGCCGTGGGGCGCGGTGCAAGCGCCGCAGGAGCTGCCTGCCGTCGGCCGCCCCGTCGTGCACGGCACCGAGGCGCCCGGCGAGGCGCTGCGCCGTCAGGCCCGCGATCTGATCGAGACGATCCC